>NZ_JAYJLF010000002.1:0-391566 GCF_036903175.1 Winogradskyella sp. ECml5-4
TAGAGATGCATGACTTCTCCATTCTTGGTATGCCTAATTAAATCAAAATGATCTATTAAAAATTCAGGAAGAATAAGTTTCAGTAGTTCTAGATAATTGTCCAAAAGTCTTTTTTTTTTTTACAAAAATCAGAATCTTTTTTTAATCATCACACACAACTTTTAGCAATGACCCGTTAAACCTAGAATTTACAGGTTTCATTAGAAAAGGTAATGAAACATTAAAAGAATTAAAGAATACTGTTTTTCATAATCTTAAATTCAACGTAAAATTTACATGTTAACGAGACTATCGTTTGTAATTACTTTTTCCATTTCTAATTATATAAGCCCATATTATAATTAAAGATGCAACATGCTGTTTTAAAGCCTTGTATAGAGTGTTTTACATGAAATGAGTATGTTTTTGAGCGAATTAAGCAAAGTATATATAGTGTATACACTTAATTTTGTAAAAATGTTTTTTAATCTACTTAATAAATCTACTAACATCATGAATAAACAATTACAATTCTTTATACTTTTAGCTCTTATCGGCTTAAGTAACTTTCAATTAAATGCCCAGACCAATGGCACTTATACAAATAATAATGGCACTGGAGATGGCTTATGGTCTACTCCAACTAACTGGACAGGCGGAATAATAGCGGATGCAACTGGTATTGCAACTTTAGAAGCAGATGTAAACGTTAATAGTGATCAAAGCGTTGGAGCTATAATAATAACAGATGCTATAACAATCAGTAGCGCTTCGAATTCAACTTTAACCTTCACTACAGGTAATGGAAATTATATTATAGAAAATAATGCTGCTTCAGGTAATGTTACTATTGATTGCAACATAACTTTAGCCACTAGCGGAAGATTTAAAAATGTATCAGGAGCTAGTACTATTTTTACAAATGGCAACACGATTAGTTCAAGTACTTTTGGTCTTACTATTGAAAATGAATCATCTAATCCTTTTGAATTTCATGGAGAAATTACAGGATCAGGTCTTTTTAATATTATAAATGCAGCTGGTGCTGATGGAGGAGTAACTTTTGAAGCTGCTTCAGATTTATCCACTTTTACAGGAGGATTTAAAACGAGAAACAATCCAATTATTTTTAATAGTACTAATGTAATTACTGACTCTAATACTATAGAATTAGAAGGAAGTAGTACTCTTACTTTTAACGTTGCAGATACGTTTGAAGGAAACATTTATAAAGATTCTCAAGTAAATAATACATCTGTAGTCACATTTAATAAAAACCAAAGTAATTTAGGTTACTTAAGAGTACTTACTAGACCCTTAAGTTTGGTCTTTGCTCCAGAAGTTACGCTTGTGCAATTTTCTTCATATACAACTTCGGCTACAGAAGGAGTCGTAGATTTACAAAATTATTATTCTGGTGTTCTTAGAATAGGAACCACAGCTACTGAGGTTTCTCAAACAATATTAGACTCGTGGCTTCTTGATGGTGTTGAACCTACAGATGGTACTATAGTACAAGATGCATCTGGTTATATTAGAGTTCCAAAAATTGCTTCAACAACGGCGGATCCTATTGATTGGGAAGATGGTTCTTCTTGGATAGGAGGAATTGTTCCTACAGCTACAGATAATGTAATAATACAAGGTAATTTACAAATAAATACAGACGTTACCGTAAACGATTTTACAATTATTGAAGTTGGTGCTATAGAAAGAGTAAAAGTTGAGGCAGGGCACTCACTTACTATAAATGGTAATGCCATTACAAAAAATAACCTTTTTGCATATTCAACGTCATCGACTTTTGGAAGTTTAATTTTTAATGGAACCGTAAATGGAGACATTAGATATTATAGATATGTAAATGGAAATCCTAATGGTAATGACTTAATAGCATCTCCTGTTGATCAAAATTTTTCAACTCTAGCAAATAATAATGATGCTGAACTTGTATCAAACCCTAGTAATCCCGATCAAAAATTATTTGGCCCTTTTGATAATACAAATGGTGAATTTCTAAATTGGAATAAGACTGGTAGCGATGTAATAGTGCCAGGTGAAGGTTATAGAGCAGGAACTGTTAGTGGAAGCACGATGTATTTTAAAGGAACAGTACCAAACTCTCCTGTAGCAAATGTGTCAGTAACTATTTCAAACGGAGGAGACACTACATATGGTTTATGGAACTTAATTGGAAATCCCTTCCCTTCTTATTTAGATTTTGGTGAATTTTGGACTGAAAACTCAGGTGCATTAAATGGCGGCGGCGGAGCTTATCAAGCGATTTATGGATATGATGCTAATGATGCTAACGGTAGTAATTATACGATTTGGAATAATATAAACTCTTCAGATAAAATTACACCAAGTCAAGGATTCTTTGTTAGAACAATTTCTGGAGGCACAGTAACATTTACACCTGCTATGCGAACTCTTGGTACTTCTGATGACTTTATAGTTGGAAGATCATCAACACCTAACTTTTTGTTATCAGAATTATTTTTATCTAATGCATCTTCTACGCAAACTACAAAAATATACTTTGCAGAGCATCAAACAAGAGGTTTAGATCCAGGTTATGATGCTGCTGCTTTCACAGGTTCTACTAATGGTATTTATACTCATCTTGTAGAGCATAATGAAGGATTAGAATTTGCGATTCAGGCTTTACCTTATAACGATTTTAATGATGTGGTTGTACCACTTGGTGTTAAAGGAGATGCTGGCACACAATTAACCATTGGTTTAAATGTAGAAACGGCTTCTATACCATCACATATTAATGTGTATCTTGAAGATAACATTACTAATACATGGACCTTATTAAATACTGGAGATTATGTATTTACACCATCTGACAATTTAAACGGAACAGGACGATTCTATATACATTACTCTTCATCTGCATTATCTATAAAAGATAACTTGTTAAATGGTTTAAACATCTATTCAGAGCAAGCAACGAAAACTGTAGTGATTAAAGGTCAATTAAACACAAATACAACAGCTGTAGTATACGATATGCACGGCAGAATAGTATTACAACAAGCCTTGGATACTTCTAATACAACAAACATTGTTGAAGTGAATGCGCTAAGAACTGGTGTCTATATTGTTGAATTAAAAAGTGAAACACAAAATAGAACCCAAAAAATTATTATTAATTAAAAATATAAAATCAACACCTTAACGTGTTGAATATAGATATCCTTTTGAATTGATTAATAGCCCAAAAAACCGCAATATTTGAAAAAATGTTACGGTTTTTTTTCATATAGAATATCTCTTAGCACTGTCTTATGATTAAATTTCTAATGTAAACATGAAATATCAAGGACCATAACTAGTTAAATTATTAAGAATTATTTGTAATGTTATGACTCCAAATTAGTTTATTTACAAGTGGAATACTAAATCTTTTAAAGAACGACTACTAATTTGCACACTATTTAAATTAAGAAATAAATACTAAAAATAAAACAACATGTATCAACAACGCTTAACAAAACAATTCGCTTATTTGGCTTTTGCTTTAGTACTGTTCTCATCAGTTTCTAGCTGTAAAAATGAAGACCAGAAAAAATCTTCTGAACCTAAAACTGAAGCTAAAGCGGAACCAACTTCAAAAATGGAAACACCTGAAGGTATGGTTTGGGTAGAGGAAAAAACCTTTTTACAAGGGGCAAAAGATTCTGACCAATATGCCATGCCAAGAGAAAAGCCTGCACATTGGGTTACTGTTGATGGTTTTTTTATAGATATCACTGAGGTTACCAACAAGCAGTTTAAAGCCTTTGTAGAAGCTACAAACTATATAACTATAGCAGAACGTGAGATTGATTGGGAAGAAATGAAAAAAGAATTGCCTCCAAACACACCAAAACCTCATGATTCTATTCTACAACCTGGAAGTTTAATTTTCAATAAAGACGTTAATGCTGTTGTAAACATGGAAAACTATGGCCAATGGTGGACATGGAAAACAGGAGCGAATTGGAGACATCCTGATGGTCCAGAATCGACTATTGAAGGTAAAGATGATTATCCTGTAGTACACGTGGCCTACCAAGATGCTTTAGCGTATTGTGAGTGGGCCAATAGACGTTTACCAACCGAAGCCGAATGGGAATCTGCTGCTCAAGGTAAAAATACGAACACTATTTTTACTTGGGGTAATGATGCCGCTAAATTAGATGCTAATGCTAATACTTGGCAAGGTGTGTTTCCTACAAAAAATGAGTCTCAAGATGGTTTTGAATTTATCTCTCCAGTAAAATCGTATCCTCCAAATAGTATTGGTTTATACGATATGGCTGGAAATGTATGGGAAATAACTAGTGATTTCTTTAGTGTAAAATATTACAGTGAATTAGACACGTCTAAGCCGATTGTAAATCCTAAAGGAGCTGCTACACATTTTAATCCTAATAATCCGTACCAAGTAGAACACGTGATGAAAGGTGGCTCTTTTTTGTGCCATGCCTCATACTGTGCTAGTTTTAGAATATCGGCTAAAATGGGTGTTTCTGTAGATTCTGGGTCCGATCATATGGGCTTTAGAACAGTTGCTACACCAGATATGTTAACTTCTAAAGAATAATATATACGGTTCACATATATCAATAAAAAAAGGGAAAGCTAACTTTCCCTTTTTTTATGTCATAAAATGATTTACAATACAGATTTGTAAAGCGTAATCTCTAAAACAGTTAATCTATAATAGAGAATTCTTTTGATACTCTAGTCACTTTAATATAAAATGCACCCCAGTCTTCACCTTTATCGGTTGTAAACCATGCACTCATATCCGTTTCGCCTTTAGTAAAATTACCTGTAAAGCTTATTACTTTTGCGTCCTTTTCTACGGCTTTAGTTTGTTCCCAAGCCCCGATTTTTACACCACCAGATTTAAAATTCATTGTTCTACCTTCTGCAATAGCTTCCGTAGAAATGGTGCCTTCTTTTCCGGCAACAGCTGCATTTATTGCTAAATCAGCTTCAAAAGGCCACCTGCTTAATTCAATAGTATACGTTCCAGACTGTTCAAATGCTACGGTAAATTCACCTCCCATTGGATTCTTTTTCGCTTCTCTAATGTAATTTTGATTCCATGGAATTTTAGAATCGTGCACATGTGTATCATGACAGGTTAGTTCTATAGGATTTTGATTATCAGAACCTAAAACAATGATTGGAAATTGATTAAACTCTGTAGATACAGAACTCCACCATTCATTATAGTAACCTCGCATTTGTTCTACTTTTTCAGGAAACTGAGCAGCTAAGTCATTATCTTGACCTGGATCTTTAGAAATATCATATAATTCTTTACCATTAACCAATCGCATTTTGTCTGACATCACGGCACTTTTTCTCCATTTTATTGGGCTTTGTACACGTTGCGAATCGGTGATAAGATAGTCTCTACCAATGGTTTCTTCTTCTCCTAAAAGCAGTGAAGAAATATCCGAACCATCCATTTTCTTTTGTCTCTCTGGCAATTCTAAATCACATAAAGTGGCTAAGGTTGGTAAAATATCTAAATGGGCTGTAAGTTCCTTTACATCTCTTCCGCCTTCAATATTTTTCTCCGGATACTTAATAAAGAATGGTACGCGGTGTCCACCTTCATATTCACTATTTTTTGTGCCCTTCATTCCAGCATTAAAACCGTATAATCGGCCACCTACTGTTTTATATCCTGAAGCGGTTCCGTTATCGGTCATAAAAATAACGATGGTATGATCTGCAATATTTAAATCTTTCAATTTCTTCTGAAGCTTCGCAAAGTTGTCATCCACGTTGGTAATCATTCCGTAGAAGATTTTTTGAAACTCCGGAATGTCTAAATCTTTGTATTGATTATAATAGGTTTCTGGCACATTGAAAGGAAGGTGTGGCGCATTGGCAGAAATATAAGCGAAGAATGGTTCATCTTTCTTCTCTTCAATATATTTTATAGCTTCATCAAACCATACATCGGTACAATAGCCTTCAAACTTCGTTGGTACTCCATTTTTAAAATAGGTATCATCAAAATAATCGTTATCCCAATAATCTGGTGTCTGACCAACTCCACCTCCACCATGGGTAATGGTATATTTAAAACCTTTATCTTGTGGTCTAGAAGGATAAGTATCACCTAAATGCCATTTACCAAACATTGCGGTTTCATACCCATTTTCTTGAAACACATCAGCCATAGTCACTTCATCTGCTCTTAAAATAGAAACTCCACCAATTGTATGCCAAACTCCTACTCTATTAGCGTATCTTCCGGTCATTAAACCCGATCTTGAAGGAGCACAGGTTGGCCCCACATGAAAATCTGTTAAACGCACCGATTCATCATGGAATTTATCTAAAGCTGGCGTTTTAACTAAGGTGTTCCCATGAGCACCAAGATCTCCATAACCTTGATCATCGGTTATAATTACAATGACATTAGGCTGTTTTGATTTTTTAGTGGTTACTGTTTTTGTGGATTGAGACGTACATGAAAACGTAAGTCCCACAAGGGCTATTAATGCTATTACTTTTTTATTCATTTCAATACTGTTTTTTGAAAGTATAGGGTGTTATTAAATTATTTTAAACCGGTGTAAATTATTCAGGCAACTCTTTTTTCCAGTCGGCCCACAGACTTTTTAGCTCACTTACGTGTTGCTCATTACGCTCTGCTAAGTTATTTTTCTCAAAAGGATCTTTAGAAATATTATAGAGTTCGACTCTGTTAATTTTTTCGTTAAATAAAAGTTTCCAATCTCCTTTTCTAACCGCGCCTTGTGCCCAATGATTGGTATTTTCTCTAGGAAAACGCCATTCCCAAAATAAGGGTTTTGTTCTTTTAAAGCTATTATTTTCTAAAATTGAACTGATATTTTCTCCATCAATAGCATAATCGTTTGGCAATTCTATTTCTGCTAAATTGGCAAAGGTTGGTAATAAATCGACTGTAGATAATACACTTGTTGAATCTACCTTATTTTCGTCAACATGATTTTTCCATTTTACAATAAAAGGCACTACGACTCCACCTTCGTAAATATCCACTTTTCGTCCTTTCAAACCTGCGGTTGAACCCGCTTCTTTAGAAGGTCCCCATCCTGCAGGACCATTATCACTAGAAAACATAATTAAGGTGTTTTCGTCTAATCCCATTTCTGATATGGATTCTAATAAACGTCCAACATGAAAATCGGCATCCTTTAAAACTGCATAATAGGTTTCTTTACTTGGTGATAGCCCTTTAAAAGATTCGCGTTGCGCTTCTGAAGGCCATAAGGGTGTGTGCGGATCTTTTAACCAAAGGTTGACAAACATGGGTTGTTTACCTTTGTTTCGTTTGATAAAATCAATCGTTTCATCTACTGCAATTCTACTCGAACTTTGTACCCATAAGGTATCCGTATCCATAAATCGTGTGGTTGGCCATTTCTGATCTCCTTTCCAAGTTGGTCCATTGCCGTTCCAAACTCTAGCGTCATCGTATCCGTAAACTTTAGGCTCTGGTGCTGAAGGATCGCCATGAGGTTTACCTCCACCTCCTAAATGCCATTTCCCAAAATGTGCCGTTTTATAGCCTGCTTTTTGTAGGGTTTGAGGCAGGTATACCGGTAAGGAATCATTTAAATAATTAGGCATATTGCGTTTAGCATTCACTTCGTTTCCTGCAAAGTGCGCATGAACACGATGTCTTGCCGGAAAATGACCGGTTAAAACTGAAGACCGGCTTGGTGAACAGACACCACTTGTTACATGAAATTGTGTAAATCGTGTGCCTTCAGAAGCCATTTTATCTAGATTGGGCGTCACAACTTCTGTATTTCCATACACGCCTAAGTCACCATAACCCCAATCATCTGCAAAAATGAAAATAATGTTTGGCCTTAAATCTCCTGTTTTAGCTACAGCTCCATTATTAACTACGGTTTTCGTCTTAGTCTCATTACAAGAATACATTGCAATAGCAACCCATAAAAGTGTGATCTGTTTTAAATAACGCATTCTCATTTCCGTATTAATTTTCAAACGTTTCTTTTTCCTGTTCGTTACCTAATGCTGCAGCCAACTCCTTAACTTTTTCAGGAAATTGACTTGCTAAATTCGTGTTTTGCCCTATATCGTCTTTAAGATTGAAGAGTTGTACGGTATCCTTAGCGGTTTTAAAACGTTGTCCTTCTTCAAACCATTTTGGTATTCTGGTGTGGTAACCATCTTTATTATTAATGTATAACCAATCGCCTTTTCTAATCGCATATTTTGAAGCCCAAGTATTGTGAACAATAGTTTCTCTCACAGGTTCATCTGTATTAGTTAACCATACGTTAGAAAAATTAAAGCTGTCATGCTGAAACCCTTTCGGTAAATCGCTATTTGTAATAGACGCTAACGTATTTAAAAGGTCTATTTGACTGAACAATTGATTGCTCTTTGTTCCTGGTTTAATATGGTTGGGCCATTTTACGATAAAAGGCACATGATGTCCGCCTTCATAAACATCTCTTTTTACTCCTCTAAACGGATGAGAACTATCGTGATCATAATTTTTAATACGGCTATAAGCATAGTGCTCTGATCCATTATCTGAAGTAAAAATTACAATCGTATTTTCATCTGCATTAATGGCTTTTAACGCTTCTAAAATTTGTCCAACTGCATCATCAGTCTGAAACACAAAATCGCCATAAGGACCTGCATTGCTTTTTCCTCTAAATTCTTCATTTGGGATTATTGGTGCGTGCGGCGAAGGAAATGCCATATATAAGAAAAAAGGTTCTTTAGCTTGTTCTTGATTTTTTATAAAAGTCACAGCTTTACGTGTCACCGTTGGTAAAATCTTATAAAAATCCCAATCTTTTACTGCTGGTCCTGGTCGTAATTCCCAATTGCCTTCTAATGCAAAATCTTCTTTAGGATGTTGTAACGTTAGTGTTGGTGCTTCTGTAACCTTATCATTTTCAATCCAAGTATATGGAGGGAAATTAATAGTACCATCACCAAAATAAGAATCGAAACCTATAGACAACGGCCCATTAGGAATGGATTTATCCCAATCATAAGCCTGTGCTGGCCAAATTTCTATTTCCTTTTTTCCGTGCTTCGCTTTTACTTTTTGAGTAAAATCTTTTTTTCTAATCGCTTCCCAGTTCCATCCTAAATGCCATTTACCAATAGCTGCTGTATGGTAACCGTTGGTGTTAAGAATACGAGGTAAGGTTACCTGATTTTCTTTAAACACCGATTCTCCCATAGCATGTACAATATCGTTGAAGTCTCTCCAATGGTAGCGGCCCGATAACAAGGCATACCTACTTGGTGTACACACTCCTGAAGAACTATGCGCCTCTGTCATTAAAAGCCCTTCTTTTGCTAATTGATCTAAATTGGGTGTTGGGATTTTAGATTGGGGATTCTGAATTGCTAAATCACCAAAACCCATATCATCAGCATAAAATATGATGATGTTGGGTTTATTAACTTGAGGTGTTGGTTTTGTTTGTTCTTGACAAGCTGTTAAGCACACCAACAGTATTATATAAAAGTAGGCGCTTATTTTCATGGTTTTAACTTTCTTTTTTCCAGTCAATGGTGGCTTTCTTGTTTTCTAAATCGACCCAAATACTAGCATGTTCATAATTTCGGGTTAAAATCCAACCGTTAACCTGCATGTCATCTACAGGTTTGCCCAAGGGTTTATCAAATTCAGGATACCATAGAAGTGATCCCATACTTAAGCGATACCCCCAATTGTAACTAATATACGAATGTTTTTGTGCTCCAGCTAAAAAAGAAGCTAAAGCAAAAGTTAGATGCTTTTTAGCAATTTCTTCTTTTTCTTTTTCAGATTTAGCCATAAACTTTTTGTTTAACCATGCATTCTCTGGCCATGTCTTAAACACTACTATTTTACCGCTTTTACCTGCTTTTTCCATTTCTTGAATATCCTTAAGCATACTTTCTTTCGTTTTGCTATTAAAATAGCCGAAATGTTCAATCATTATGGCATCTGTAAAATCTGGAAAGTCATTTTCGCTATTTCTAACTGGTGTAGAACGAATACCGTTATAAACGATTAATTTGTCATCACCAATTTTAGCTCTCGTTTCTTTAATGAGATCTTTTAAGCCTTGTTGAATGGCATCAAACTTTTCAGTTCCCCATAATTGTTTATTTCCAGGATTAGTCACTTGGACTAAACCGTCAAAGAAAACACCATCAATGTTTTCATTATTCAAATTGTCTTTAGCGACATTAGACCACCATTCTCTAACTTCTGGATTAGATAAATCATAACGCTTAATTCTATCGCTCTTTAAATCTAAATCTCCTGTTTTTGTTTTAAGCCACCACTCTGATTTTGTTTGATACTCTTCATGCGCTTTATACATATTATAATCTAAAAACGCATTCCAATAGAATACCACTTTCATGTCTGGATTTAAATCTTTTAACACTTTTGCATCAGCCGCAATAGCATCTTCCGAATGTTTGTATTTTGGAAAACCATGGGCTTTTTCTAATACCGTAAAATTGGAATGCGAAGCAATAAATTTTGCTTCCTTTTTAGTTAAGAGATCCCCTTTTTTCCCAAAGTGAAATGCAACAGGAACCTTATCCCAACTAAATTTTGGATAATGCTTATCGTCTTGAGAAAAGGCTGTTTGAACTAAAAACAAACCTATTAAAAACAGACTTTTATGTATAGAAGCTAACTTCATGATGATTAACTATTTTATAGGTAATATTTTGATAGACTTTAAACTCGATGTTTGTGCATCACCTTCAACTAATGACGTCTTTATGATATGATTACCAGCAGTTTTAAATTCTAAAATTCCCATTCTTCGGTACGCGTATTTATCGGTTGCTGCTTGTTGATTTTGAACTTTAATACCTTCATCTGTTGTGGTTTTCCATACTAATCGTCCTTCACCTTTATATTCTAAATCTAAATAGTAATAACCCGGTTCTTGAACGTTTACTTCCCAACAAACCATACCGTTTTCTTCCCAATTGCTCACTTGGTTGGCATGTTTCCATTCACCAAATTTCTCCATCCAACGTACGTTTTTTTGTTCTGCACCTTCAACTTCACCAAATTCCGTTAATAATCTTGTAGGTACATTTGGATAGATACCTAAGTGTGATTCTACTACAGCTTCGGCATCTTCAAGTTCTACTTCAATTACAGAAATCAATTCTTCAGGTGCTTTATATGGCACGTCGATAACTAACCAATCGTTCTCTTTAGAAAATTCAAGAGAACTCTTTTTGTCACCATCTAAAACGGATATTTTTTTCACTTTAGACTTTAATCCAGGTAAGTATAATTTGCCATTAGTTGGCCATTCACTTACAGATAAATAAAGCGATTTACCATTAGTAGTAACATCTCCCCAAGGCAATGCATAACCCCAAGGTGAACTACCTGCAGCGTAAATTACCTGTGGGTATTTTTGAATCCAACGACCAGACTCTTGTAAAAACTCTATACCAATACTAGGAATAGCGCCGTTACTATCTGGACCTACATTAAATAAATATGTACCACCTCTAGCTACAGTTTCAATAACACGACCTAAAATCTTTTTAGGACTTTTAAAGTTATTATCATACCATGCATAAGACCAAGAATCGTTGTTGGTATCACAAGTTTCCCAAAGCCCTTCTACATTTCGGGTTGGCACTTCCATATCTCCAATACTAGCATAGTCACCCATACCATAACCAACTCTACTACACATCATAGCATTTGGTTGTAATTCTCTAACCATATCCGCTAATTCTACCACATATTCTTCTGGCATATCACCTGGAGTATCAAACCAAACAAAATCGATGTCTCCATAATTAGTACATATTTCTTTAACCTGAGGTTTACACTTATTGTAGAAATAATCTTTAAAGTCTGCTTTATTTCCATTCTCATCAACTTCAGGACCTCTTGTACCACCTGGCGCCGTCCAATCTTGATTATGAGAATAATAAAACCCGAATCCAAGTCCTAATTCTTTACAGGCAGCAGATAATTCGTGCATGGGATCTCTACCAAATGGAGTGGCATCAACAATATTGAAATCACTAGCTTCAGAATCGAACATCGCAAAACCTTCATGATGTTTACTGGTAATGATGATGTACTTCATGCCTGCATCTTTTGCTAATTGTGCAATTTGCTTAGCATCGAATTCCGTTGGATTAAACGTTTTTGCCGTTTCCATATATTTTTCTGGAGCAATATTGGCCACACGCTTGCTCATTAACCATTCGCCTATACCGTAATACGTTTTATCTTCCCATACACCACCTAGATTTGAAAACAATCCCCAATGAATAAACATACCGTAGTTGCCTTCATCAAATAACTTCGCTTTTCCACTTTTTAAAGCATCACCTGTAACGGTAGTTTCACCCCACATTTCTTCCATTCCTTTTTTGTTTTTATCTTGAGAATGGCTATTCATAACGCTAATAAGCATTATTAAAACGGAAAACATTAAACATCTATTCTTAAACATATGCGTACTATTATTAATTTTATTTATTTTTTGATTTGTAGATAGAAATCACCTACTTTTTTCTTTACTGTATATAATATTCTTGAGTCATCACTAATTTTCATCAATTAACGATGCTCCCAAAAACATATTTATTTTAGATTATAATCTGTATCTCAATCCTACTTTCCAAGTTGGAGTTCTACCGTAATAAGAAGTTAAATTTTGAGTATCATCTCCAATATAACGACGTGTATCTTCTCCTGTAAGATTACTTACACCTGCACTTGCTTGTAACTTTTTTGTAATCTTATATTTTAAATTGATTCCTAAAAGCGTCGTTCCTTCTGTATAATGTGCCTCATCTGCACGTGTAGAGCCTATACCACCCAAATTACTTAAGTAATTACTTCTGTAGGCTGCAGTGAATCTAAAAGAGAACCCGTACTTTTCATAGTACATCACTGTATTGAAGTTGTGTTTAGATGTTCCTGGAAAACCATTAGTGGCATCTCCAACAGCGCCATCAAAATTACTTTCAACAAAAGAATAGTTAGCGCGTAAACCAAATCCACTAGCAAAACCAGGTAAAAATGTAAAATGATGATTAAATCCTATTTCAAAACCATAAAGTTGTGCATTTGTAATGTTTATAGGAGTAGAAATATCGAACAATAAATCTTCTTGACCTACAGGTAATGCTACACCCAACGCTTCTACACCTGGATATGCTTGATCATTTAATGTTTGCCTTCCTATATAATTTCTAATGTCTTTATAAAAGATACTACCGATAATTGCACCTCCATTTTTGCTATACAACTCAAATGTTGTATCATACATCCATGCGCTGTAAGGCTCTAACTTTGGATTACCAGATTTAATAGTTCCTCTATATAAACTTGTTCCTAAGTTTGGCTCATAGTCTGGTGAACTCGGGTTGAATATTTCAGAAGTAGGATCTAAATATACCACCTCATTACTCGGCATCATATCTCTATATTTTGGCCTAGATGCTCCTTTAGCAACACTAAATCTCCAGTTAAAATTTCTTTTTATTTTGAAATTGGCATTAAAGCTAGGTAAAACATCCCATCTAGAATTGTCTACCTCATGATATATAGCTTCACTTACTACACCACTAGTCTCTGCTATAGGATCAACTATTTCTACTCCGGTAAATGCTCTTAATTCATTTATGGTATTAATGGCTCTTACTCCAAAATTTAAAACCACTGGTATATCAAATATTCTTGTTCTTGCATCAACTTGTGCATAGGTAGAAAAGGTTTTTTCTATCGCTCCATAAGATTTTGCAGGATTAAATTGTAAATCACCTTCCTCAGAAACCAATTCATTTAAAGGGGTATTAAAATCGAAAATACTTCCCCCATTTAAACTATTAAATCCTGGTGTTAAATCTAACACGGCATTTCCGGGAATATTAATCCATTGATCTAAACCTGTTCCACCTCCTAAAAAATCACCTGGAATATAATAATTGTCATAAGAAATAAGATCTACGAACTGCTGTAATTGCTCATCTGTATAGTCACCATATATATCGTCAGCATTTGCTTGCGCTTCTCTAGCTTCAAAATCTGTCATTGCAGATCTTGCACCCAATGAGAATTTCACCTTTTTATTCAGCTCATATTCTACATCAAATCTTGAAGCATAGTTGTAGCCCTTAGTTCTAATATGTCTTTTTGCTGCAGATCTAAGACCAAATGCTGTAGGATCTAAAATTTCAGTTGGAAGTCCAAACTGAGGAAGTTCACCTCTCAAATCTAAACTAATAGCACTATTGTCATAATCTCTTCCATCCAATCTTGCAGTTATTTGCGTTAAATCTTGGAAAAAATCTAAATCTGAATACGATAAATCAAAACTAAAAGTCAACTTATCTGATTCCTTATATAAGGTATTCAACCCTATGATATTATTGGTGGTATTATTTGTATAAAATTGATTTTTGTTTTGAATATTTACTCGTGATAAGTCTGCACCAGCTGCATTGATGTACGCTAAATTATTTCCATTAAAAACAAGGCTTTCTGGTGTAAAAAAGTTATTAACGCCCAGTAAACCATTATCACCACCTGTAGACATTGATATTTGAAATTGTTGTCTGTCTGAAAAAGCTTCTAATTTAGTTAAGGTATAATCTAGCAAAAACTCTAATTTATCTGTTGGCTTGTATTGAATTGCCGCTGATAATGCCAATTGTTGTCTGTTATCTTTTCTTACGGCATTATTAATAGTTGCTGGTACTAAGATACCTTCATAAACATTCTCTCCATCTTCAAAAGCACCATTGCTATTAGTATCTTCATAAAAATCTACATTTCTATAACCTCGCATTCCCGACTCATCTCGGTATCTATTATCATCCGTGTGAACTACTGAAACAGCGGCTCCTAATTTATCATTTATTTTACCTCCAAACACACCTGACAATCTGGTATCAAAAGCTATATCTTCGAACTCTGAATCACTATCTCCTCTTACATTAACACTAGCAAAATAATTCTTCCCTCTTTTATACCTGGTATCTAAAGGTCTTAAAGTTTGAAAATCTACTGTACCACCAATATCTGTAGCAATTTCTTTAGCCTGCGTTGTTTTATGGATTCTAGCTCCATTAATAATTTCTGTAGGAATAACATTTAAGTTAAATTTTCTAAAATCCGATTTCCCTTCATTTCCAGCAGAAATTGGCGCTCGACCATTCATCGTAATTTTCACAAACTGAGGCCCTATACCTCTAATAGATACTCTATCTCCAGAAACCCCATCATCATTTCGTTCAATCTGCACACCTGCAACTCTTTGTAAAGCATCAGTTACGTTACCATCTGAAAAACTTCCGATATCTTCTGGAGTAATGGCTTCAATAACTGTAGTGGCTTCTCGCTTCTCTCTAACAGCATTTAATTGAGAACTTCTAATTCCTACTGTAAGAACAACCTCATCTAAAGCTTGAGAATCCGTTTCCATCTTAACATTGATTACCGTCTTGCCAGCCGTAGAATACTCTACAGTTTTAAACCCTATATAATGAAACACCAATATAGCATCAGGATTTTTTAATTCTATCGTGTAGTCTCCATCAATAGTAGACATTGTACCATTTTTGGTACCTTTCTCTATAATACTAGCACCTGGCAATGGCATATTATCGACATCTGTAATTTTACCTGTTATGACTTGCTCTTGTGCAAAACTAAAAAAGCATTGCAGCAGCATTAAGAACAGTAAATTTTTAGAATTAATTTTTTTCATGACTTGATGAGTTAGTTCGTATGACTACAAATATGTATCAAATAAGATAAATCAACTTGCTCAGTTCGTTTTTAAATTTTCTCAAATCAACCAAACCCTTTAAGGACTAAGCGTTCTATATGTATTTGAATTTTTACAGCAACAAAATGACAGAATAGAGAAGCGTTACTAAATTAGTTAATGGTTACTTTGTATATCTATGATAATATAGAAACAGATGTATACAAAAACAATTACAACCTCCCTTTTTTTAACATTAAGCGTTTATTGTGTTTTCGGTCAAACAAAACCGACTCAAAAAACAATTGATGCTAATTGGGAATCTATGGCTGAGCACTATCAGGTACCAGAATGGTTTCAGGATGGTAAAATAGGGGTTTGGATGCATTGGGGAATTCCGTCTTCAATTGATGAAAACAGAATAGAAGATGGTTCTCACTACGGAAGACGTATGTACGGTGATGAAGATTA
This sequence comes from Winogradskyella sp. ECml5-4, assembly GCF_036903175.1. Classification (NCBI taxonomy): domain Bacteria; kingdom Pseudomonadati; phylum Bacteroidota; class Flavobacteriia; order Flavobacteriales; family Flavobacteriaceae; genus Winogradskyella; species Winogradskyella sp. ECml5-4. The sequence goes on from NZ_JAYJLF010000002.1 coordinate 16,236, forward strand.
TGATGCACGAAATGAACCTGACAGACTTAGAACGGTAAGATTAACGAAATGGCATACTGAACGCTATGGTCACCCTTCAGAATTTGGTTATGAGAAATTTATATCCGATTTTAAAGCAGAAAACTTTGATGCCAATGCTATTGTGAAATTCGTTAAAGACAATGGAGCGCGTTTTATTATGCCAGTGGCGACACATCATGATAATTTTGATATGTATGATTCGTTCTTCCCTTGGAATGCCGTTAAAATGGGTCCTAAAAAAGATATCCTTAGAGAATGGAAGGATGCAGCCTACAAACACGATCTAAAATTTGGAGTATCAACACACTTATATTGGTCGCCTCGCTTTTTTAGAACGGCTAGGAAATTTCAAAAAGAGGGCACACCAGAATGGGACTTTTTTAATATGGATTATGACTCCTTTAAATTTGCCAGTCAAGATAGCTGGAATGAGCATTGGTACAAACGCTCTTGGGATTTAATAGAAAAATACGATCCAGACATGTTTAATAACGATTCGCCTTATCCGTCTATAAAAACAGGAAAAGGTTTAGGCGTGAAACTATTTTCTGATTATTTAAATAGAGACTTAAAAGAGAACAACGGCAAACAAACGACTGTGTTATCTTTTAAAAATGCTAAAGAAAATAAAGCGGCATTTACCTATAATTTAGAACGTGGGATGTTTGGGGAACAACAGAAACACCCATGGATTTGGGCAACCGATTTATCGGGTAGTTGGTTTTACAGAAAAGATTCATTTACTAAAATGTCTTTAGATGTTTTAATAGGAAATGCGATAGATGCCATTAGTAAAAATGGTGTAGTGATGATTAATATTGCTTTAAAAGGAGATGGTACAATTCCTGAAAATCAAAAGCAAATGCTGACTAATTTTGGAGACTTTGTAAAGATTAACCAAGAAGGTATTTACAACACCAGACCATGGAAAACCTTTGGAGAAGGACCTTTAGAAATCGTTACCAAACGCGCAGGTGAAAACTTGAAGAATTTCTCTGAGAAAGACATTCGTTTTACAACAAAGGATGGAAATATTTACGCTTTTGTTTTAGCGTCATCAACAGAAGATATTTTAATTGAAGTTCTAAAGACAAAAGGACTTTTACAAAAAAACATAAAAGATATACAGTTGTTAGGCAGCGATGAAACCATTCACTGGAACCGAAATAAAGATGGATTAGCTATCACATATGATTTTAAAAACATCCCAAATCAATCGGCTATTTGTTTTAAAATAATCACAGAATAACAACTTAAATAAATTAACTAAAGGTCATAATGCATTTTAAAACGACATTTTTATTGGTTTTATTCGCCATTTCTTTAAGTGCGTGTTCGGCGCAAAAACAAGAGGTGCCTGTGGTAAAACAAAAACTACCTGAGTTTTCTTGGGATAAAATGCCTTTATATATGCACATGCGTAAATCCACGGCTTTTACAAAAAAAGAGATTACCTATCTTTCAAAATTTCCTTTAATAACGTTTGAAAAAACAACAGGAAGTAAATCATCAGGATCCACAGAAAAAGGCACTATTAAAGCGGCTAAAGCTGTAAAAAAAATAAATCCTGATGCCAAAATACTTTACTATAAAAATGTGGTCATCAATTGGAAAGGTTATTCTGAAGATGAAGATTTTTTATACCAACACCCTGAAGCCCTATTAGTCAACGCCAAAGGCGAAAAAGCCTTAATGCCTAATGGAAAAACTGGATTCTTCGATATTTCAAAAGACTATGTTCGTGAGTATTGGTTAAACCATGTAAGTAAGGTGACCGAAAGTCCTTTTATTGATGGTGTGTTTTTAGATGCTAATATTAAAGTTTTAGTACCTTTCTTTTTTAACAGTCGTGTTGGTGAAGAAAAACGAGAAGCCATAAAAACAGGCTATATGTCTATGATGGCAGATTTAGATACTCAAATAGGAAAAGATAATTTACTTATTGCCAATATCATTCGCGTGCGTTCTGAATTTGAAGATTCAGGTAGAGAGTATTTAAAATTCTTTGATGGTTCATACTTAGAAGGTTTTGAACGTGGAAATTCTGGCATGACTTATGAAGATTACCTTGCAAAAGGCATTGATGCTGTCCAAAAATCGGCTAGAGAAGGCAATGTGATTGCTATGTCTCTCGGAATTGGTAAAGGCTTAAAAAATGCAGTAGCTGGTATTGATGATGCTAGAGAAAAAGTAAACATAAATGAAGATTTCACAAAACGCTTAGATTATCTATTGTCTATTTTTCTGGTTTGTGCCGAAAAATACAGCTACGTCTATCCACATGATGGCTATGGTGTTGGGAGTTCTGCGGTTTGGCTTAAAACATTTCCACAGTATGAGAAAAAACTCGGCGCACCAAAAGGCTATGCGAAACGTGAAGGCTACATTTACACAAGATCTTTTGAACATTTAGACGTTACTTTAGATATACAAAATAAAACAGCCCAATTAGATTGGAAATAAACGAACCCTTAATATTTATACATAAAAAAATGAAATCACTTTTAACATCACTTACAATTTTATTGTGCTTTTCTAACTATGCCATTAGTCAAGAAAAGAAAGATCTAGTAAAACCTAATATTATTATCTTTTATGTTGATGATTTAGGTTGGCAAGACACAGAACTCAATGATTTAGATGAGCCAACACCTTGGGAAACACCAAATATAGTTGCACTTGCAAAAGAAGGTATCAATTTCACCAATGGCTATTCTCCTGCTCCAACTTGTGCTCCATCTAGAGCTGCACTGCTTTCTGGTTTGCATCCAACTAAAACAGGTGTAACACATGTGAGTGGAGGCACCTTACCTAAAACCACTAAACGTTCTAATTATGTGACGCCGTATTATCCTATAGGATTAATGCCTGAAAACTTCACCATTGCAGAAGCATTAAAAATGAATGGCTATACAACCGGACATGTAGGAAAATGGCATGTAGGAGCTCTTGATATTCAAAAATCAACCAATCAAGGTTTCGATTTTGCTTACGAATCTAGAGGCGCACACCAAGGGCCTAAAAGAGAAAAAAACCGTATCAACAATTTTGCAACCCATGATAAAGGAGATGCTTACCGTTTAAGTGATGAAAAATATCCTCCGTTTACAAAATCATCTCCAAACGGTATTTCATATCCAAAGGATATGGTAACTGAAAAGGCACTTGAGTTTATTAAATCTAGTAAAGACGAGCCGTTCTTTTTATACTTAGCACATTGGTTGGTACATGCACCTATTCATACTAAGAACAAGGAGTTATTACAATACTACAGTGATAAATTAGGGGTAGAAATGCCAACCAAAGATATTCCGATTAAAACAGGTGGACAAACCAACCCGTTTTATGGAGCTATGGTAACGACTTTAGATTGGAGTTTAGGACGTGTGGTAGATTTATTAAAGACAACAGACGATCCAAGAAATCCAGGTAAAAAACTAATTGAAACCACTTATATTATTTTTTCTTCGGATAACGGAGGTGTAGAAAAAGCCAATGGTGATATCGTTACAGATAACTACCCTTTAGATCAAGGTAAAAAATATGCACAAGAAGGTGGTATTAGAGTCCCTATGGTGATTACTGGTCCTCATATTCCTAAGGGAAAGACACAAGATGTATTGATCAATCAATTAGACTTTTTTCCAACGATATTAAATCTTACAAACAGTACTGTGCCTAAAAAGTATAGTTCAGATTTAGATGGTTTAGATATTTCTGGGGTGTTATTAAATAATGATAATACTGTTAAAGATGCGTCAGGACATGAAAGAGAAGATTTATGGTGGCATTTTCCTCACAATACAGATTCTCAGATGCAATCTGCACTTAGACATGGCGATTACAAATTATACAAAAATTTAATTCCTGGTACTTATGAGTTATACCGTTTGTATAAAAATGGAAAACGCGAAGACTTAGAAGAAAAGCATAATATTGCTGCACAAAATCCAGAAATCGTTAAAGACTTATCAGCAAGATTAGAAAAATATTTAGAAGATTATAATGCACAAATGCCTTATAAAGATCCTTCAAAATTTAAAGGTGATGCCATAGCATCTATTCCTGTTATTACTAATGACGCATTTGATGCAAAATCTCAAAGCGTAACCATTTCTTTAGAAAAAGGAAAATCTAAGGTCATAGAAGCTTATGCGCTTGTAAGAATTGTAAACGCAAATTTAAAAAAGAAAAAAGGCAAAAAAGGAAAGTTAGGGAAACACGATTCAACCTTAATAAAAATACCAGTAAAGTCTAGCAAAAATAATTTAGAGTACACGTTTACTATTCCTGAAGACATCATAGAATACGGTGTTATCTTAATCGATGAAAATCGTTTTATGGTAAAAAGTGACTTTCATAAAATCAACTAAAAAAAGAAGCATTGAATGTGGTACTGTTTGGATTGAAATTACAGTATCACATGTGCTTTAAACCTATATCATGAAACATAAAAGAACATTATTAGCCATTGTATTATTGGCATTTTCTTTCTCTAACTATGGTAATAGTCAGAAAAAATCTGATGTAATAAAACCTAATGTCATTATATTTTACGCTGATGATTTAGGCTGGCAAGACGTAGAATTAAACGATTTAGACGAACCTTGTGCTTGGGATACCCCAAATATTAAAGCATTAGCAAAAGATGCCATTAACTTCACAAATGGCTATTCTCCTGCACCTACTTGTGCACCTTCAAGAGCTGCGCTATTAAGTGGATTACATCCTGCCAAAACAGGAATAACGAATGTAACTGGAGGAAAAGTTCCTAAAGCAGATAAATCTTCAAAATATATTAGCCCTTATTTTCCTGAAGGATTAATGCCAGAACACTTCACCATCGCTGAAGCTTTGAAAATGAATGGCTATAAAACAGGACACGTTGGAAAATGGCATGCAGGACACCTTCAGATTCAAAAATCAACCAATCAAGGTTTTGATTTTGCACACGAATCTCGTGGTGCACATCAAGGACCAAAGGGTGCGAATAACAGAGTGAATTATTTTGCAACGCACGACAAAGGTGATAAATACCGTTTGAGCGAAGAAAAATACTTTCCTTTTACAGAAGCATCTCCTAATGGTATTTCATATCCAACGGACGCCGTGACCGAAAACGCACTTCAATTCATTGAAAACAATAAGGAAGAACCTTTCTTTTTATACCTAGCTCATTGGATGGTACATTACCCCATTCACACTAAGAACCGTGAATTATTACAGTACTATTGCGATAAATTAGGCATGGACTTCCCTACAGAAGATGTACCAATGACTGCAAAAGGGCAAAACAACCCTTATTTCGGAGCCATGGTAACAACTTTAGATTGGAGCTTAGGACGTGTAGTCGATTTATTAAAGAAAACAGACGACCCTAGAAATCCGGGTAAAAAATTATACGAGACTACTTACATTATTTTTTCATCGGATAATGGAGGTGCAGAACAACGCAGAACAGAAATAATGTCTGATAATGCGCCTTTAGATAAGGGTAAAAAATATACGGAAGAAGGCGGCATTAGAGTGCCAATGCTTATATCAGGACCAAATATTCCAAAAGGAGAAACAAAAGATGTTTTAATCAATCAGTTAGATTATTATCCTACAATTTTAAGCCTTACCAATAGTAAAATACCTTCTAAATATAGTTCTGATTTAGATGGGTTAGATATTTCAAATGTCTTATTAAAGAATGAAAAGGAAGTCTTAAATAAAGATGGAAAACCTAGAGAAGATTTATGGTGGCACTATCCTTATGGTGACGAGACTAAAAACCAGTCCGCTATAAGATCTGGAGACTATAAATTGTACAAAAACTTTATAACAGGTAATTATGTGTTGCATCGTTTATATAAAGATGGAAAACGACATGATTTAGAAGAAAAGTTCGATATCGCTAAACAAGAACCAGAAATCACTAAAGCGCTTGCTGAAAAATTAGAAAAATATCTTAAAGATTACGATGCTAAATTGCCTTATAAAGAGCCTTCAAAATTTAAAAATGAAGAAGATGTAGCTGCTATTCCAGTTATCACTAAAGATGTTTTTGATGCTGCATCTCGTAAAGTTGCCATTACTTTAGAAAAAGGAAACTCTAATGTAGTTGAAAGTTATGCACTTGTAAAAATATCAGATAAGGCTAAAGCAAGAAAAAAAGGCAAGAAAAGTAAAGTGAAATCTACGTATATAAGAATACCTGTAGACGCTGGAAAAAATAATTTAGAATACACGTTTACGGTTCCTAAAGAAGCCATAGAATATGGTATCATCCTAATTGATGAAAATCGTTTTATGGTAAAAGGTGAGTTTCATAAAGTTAAATAAAGTAAGTGTTGAAGATAATAATGGGAATCATGAAAAATAGTGTTAAGCTGTGGCTTGTGCTTCCTGTTTTCTTTTATAATCAATGCCTATAACAGTAGGCAAACATCTTATTTATAAAGTATCAAAGAAAAGCACCTAATAATTAAAACGTTTTCCAATCCTACATACCTATTCTAGCGACGACTAACACTATGAAAAAAGCAAACGAATTTTCTAAAGATCTTAACTTTCTAAAAGCGCATACCAACATCATTGTGTTACAAGAAGGCGAAAGTGCATTAGCTATTGCACCACAATTTCAAGGTCGTATAATGACTAGTACAACCAACGTATCAGAAGGCGCTAGCTTTGGGTGGATTAACAAAAAGGTCATTGAAGCTGGTTTTCTTACGGAAGAAGAACGTAAAGGGCGCTTAGAAAATCAGATTTATGTATTTGGAGGCGAAGAACGCTTTTGGTTAGGTCCTGAAGGTGGACAGTTTTCACTCTTTTTTAAGCCAGAAGACGATTTTGAATTCTCAAATTGGAAAACACCTGCTGTTATAGATACAGAGGCTTTTACGTTGGTTTCTCATACAGATCATTCAGCGACGTTTGAACACCATTGCGAACTTATAAATAAAAGTGGAACCATTTTTAAAATGGGTATTGGACGTTCCATTTCTATTTTAAATAAAGCATCCATTGAAAACAGTCTTAGAATACAGTTTTCCGAAAACATTGAGTTTGTAGGCTATCAAACCCATAATCAAATTACAAATATTGGTAATCAACCATGGATACCTGAGACGGGTTTGCCTTCTATATGGATTTTAGGAATGTATAAGCCATCACCAGAAACCATTATGGTTATCCCTTTTAAAGCTGGTGAAGAAACCGCTTTAGGACAAAAAGTAAATGACACCTATTTTGGTAAGGTGCCTAACGACTATTTAGAAGTTAAAAACGATGTTTTATTCTTTAAAGGTGATGGCACAAAACGCAGTAAAATTGGAGTTAACTCAAAACGCGCAAAAGGTATTGCAGGAAGTTATGATGCCATAGGAAAAGTTTTGACTTTGGTGACTTATAATGCACAAGAAGCACCACATGGTTATGTTAATTCGGCATGGGAATACCAAGAAGAACCTTATGCAGGCGATCTTATAAATGCCTATAATGACGGATCACCAGAACCAGGCGTTCCGCCAATGGGACCATTTTATGAGTTAGAAACCTCATCACCAGCAGCAGCCTTAAAACCGAATGAAACCATGGTGCATATTCAAACTACTATGCATTTAAAAGGCGATGAACACGAATTAAATACCATTGCAAAAGCCTCTTTAGGTGTAAGCTTAAACGATATTATAGAATCGTTATAATCATGAAGCGATTAAAAATCCATACCGCAATTATTTGTTCACTATTTATAGCCTTAATAGTGGTGCAATATAGCTGTACAACAAAAGAAAAAGCTAATGCATCTCAAAATGAGAGTTTCAACCAAACTGATAATTGGGTGGTTTTAGACCAAACAGATGCAGACCAAGACGGAACTACGTTTTCTTGGAATTTTAATGTGAAACAACCGTCTGATTATGTCCTTCAAATGGTTTCAACTGAAGCATCCTTTAAAAATAAAGAAGCTGTAAAAATAAAAATAGGCGAACAAGCATTTGAGGCATCCTTGTTGAAAAACTATAGTATCAATTCGAATGACATAGTTTCAGAATTCAAACATAAAATTCCATTAAAAAATACAGATGCACAAAAACTTTCTATAACGACTGATGCCGATTTTAATAGCCTAAGAGTCATTCCGTATTATAAAAAACCTATTGGTTCTGGTAAGTACCATCAAGAATGGTTAACCATGCACCAATCCAAGGAAAAACAAGATGCGCTACAACGGTTTAAAGAAGCCAAACTCGGCATGTTTATTCATTGGGGATTATATTCACAAGCAGGAGGTATTTGGAAAGGGACTAAAATTAACAATGCACCGCATCCAGGACCAAAAGTAGCGGAATGGTTAATGCATGCCTTTCAAATTCCTAGAGCGGAATATATAGCATTAGCCAAAACCTTTAATCCAGATAAATCCTTTGCGCAAAATGTGGTAAAATTGGCCAAGGATGTTGGTATGAAATACATCGTTATCACTTCAAAACATCATGATGGTTTTGCCTTGTTTGATTCAAAAAGTTCTGAATTTGATATGGTTGACGCCACGCCTTACAAAGCAGACATCATAAAAGAGCTTTACAATGCCTGTTTAGAAGAAGGTATAGATTTTGGTGTGTACTATTCTCATGGTAATGATTGGATGGATGGCACTGATGGGAATTACAAGAACATCAAAAAAGTAAACGATTCTTTAGGGATTTATACACACCCAACAGGTAAGAATTTATGGGATCCAAGTGAAAACACTCATGTATCATATCTTCAAAACAAAGCCTATCCACAAATAAGAGAACTATTAACCATGTTACCTGAACTACGTTTAATCTGGTTTGATGGCACAGGTTTTACTACGGAAGCACAAGCCTTTCAGTTTTATAAACTCGTTTATGATAGCAATCCAAACGTGTTAGTCAACCGAAGGGTTGGTTATGCCTTTGGAGATTATTTAGATGCAGGAGATAATAAGATCCCTTCGGCTTCAGAAAAATTAGAAAAATATTGGGAAACCTGTGGGACAACTAACAATTCTTGGGGTTATAAATCTTATGATGACGATTGGAAAAGCCCTAAAGAACTACTCTACTACTTTGTAGACATCCTATCTAAAGGTGGAAATTATTTATTGAATATTGGTCCTGATGGAAAAGGACACGTACCCGAAACTAGTGCAGAAAACCTACGTGAGATGGGAAAATGGATTCATAAAAATGCAGATGCAGTCTATGGAACATCGCGTTGGAAAACACCAAACGAAGGTCAAGAGGAAACCTTATTAGATGGTACAGGTCATAGAGCGGCTAAAGGTTTTAAAAGAGATTTCACGTCTAAAGATTTTTGGTTCACAACTAAAGAAAATAAAGTTTACGCTATTTCACTCACTAATACAGAAGGAGATATTCTAATAAAATCGCTAAAAAAAGATGAAGGAGAAATTGAAGAGGTAAAACTATTAGGAAGCGAAAAATCCCTTAGTTGGGATCAAAATGAAAACGGCTTACAAACTACAGTAACAGATATCCCTAAAGATGCCTTAGGTTATGTTATTGAAGTGACTTTAAAACACAATTATGAAAACTAAAACCATTCAAATTCTTGTTATCAGTGGCCTGTTATTGGCATCATTATTTGTACTCACAAGTTTTGACCATAACAAGCCAACAGAACAACCTAAACCTAAACAACCAAACATTATTTATATTTTGGCGGATGATTTAGGTATTGGTGATTTAAGCATTTATAATGAAAACAGTAAAATTCAGACTCCTCATTTAGATCAAATGGCTAAAGAAGGCATGCGATTTACCGATGCGCATACCTCTTCTGCGGTATGTACTCCAACACGCTACGGCATTTTAACCGGACGTTACAATTGGCGCACACCATTAAAAGAATTTGTGACTTGGGGAAACTCGCCGAGTTTAATTCAGAAAGGCAGATTAACAGTTGCACAAATGCTAAAAGATAAGGGTTATAAAACAGCAAACATTGGTAAATGGCATTTAGGCTTAAACTGGACCATGAAAAACAACAGCCCAGAGTTTGATCATTTTTCAGACAAATCAGATCGTTTAAATTTCAAGGAAATTGATTATAGTCAGCCCTTAAAATTTGGACCAAATGATATGGGATTTGATTATTCCTTTATGATTTCAGCATCCTTAAACATGCCGCCTTTTGTCTATATCGAAAATAATAAGGCAACCATGGTACCAACAGGCATTTCCGCTCAAACAAAAAAACAATCACCATATGCCACTTGGATAAGAGGAGACATTGCAGACGATTTTAAACATGAAGACGTCCTACCAAACGTCGTAAATAAATCGATTTCATTCATTAAGGAAAACGCCAATAAAGACCAACCGTTTTTTATGTACATTCCCTTACCTTCTCCTCACAATCCAGTATTACCAATTGCACCATGGAAAGGGCAAAGTGAAATCAAAAGTCCTTATGCCGATTTTGTAATCATGATTGATGATTTAATGGGCACTATTTTTGAAACGCTAAAAGCACAAGGCATCGACGAAAACACAATAGTTGTTTTTGCAAGTGATAATGGTTTTGCAACTACCAACGATTTAAAAACCTTAAGAAAAGAAAAACACAGTCCAAGTTACGTGTATAGTGGCTACAAAGGAAGTTATTTAGAAGGTGGTCATCGCGTTCCATTTTTAGTAAAATGGCCAGATAAAATTAAACCAAATTCAGTTTCTGATGTCACAATATGTACAACAGACTTTATCGCAACATGTGCAGATATTATAGGTTATGATTTTAAGGATAATGAAGCTGAAGATAGTTTTAGCATGATGCCTTTATTAACCAATGAAGGCACCTATTTAAGAGATGCTACTATTCATCATGACAAATACGGTGTTTTCGCTATTAGAAAAGGAGACTGGAAATTAATTGTATCGCCAAACTCAGGTATTATGGCGTCTGGAGAAACAAAAAAACACAAAGGTGTTTCAGCTGAAGAAATTCTATACAATTTAAAAAAGGACGTTAAAGAGAAGAATAATGTTGCAGAGCAATTCCCGGAAAAGGTTAAAGAATTAAAAGATATATTAATTCAACAAATAAAGGACGGCAGAAGTACACCTGGAAAAATTCAAGAAAACGATGCTATTCCTGGTGAATGGCCTCAAGCAAATTTTGCGTTTAAAGACTAATTTAAAAATGAAAAATAGCCTAACATTTTTTGTATTACTCTTTGGTCTCAATATATATGCTCAGAATGAAAAGCCGAATATTTTATTCATTTTTTCAGACGATCAAACTTTTGAAACCATAGGCGCAAACGGACAAACCATTGTAGAAACACCCAATTTAGATAAGTTAACCAAAAGCGGTACAACGTTTACACATGCTTACAATCAAGGTTCTTGGGCAGGAGCTGTATGTATTGCGAGTAGATCTATGATCATTAGTGGTGCTAGTGTTTGGAATGCGCAAAACACCATTAAAGATATTAAAGCTAGAAAGAAACGTTCTTGGCCAGAATTGATGCAAGAAGCCGGTTATACCACCTATATGAGCGGAAAATGGCATGTGCCAATTCCCGTAAACTCGGTGTTTAATGTCGTTAAAAATGTTAGAGCTGGAATGCCTAAAAGTGTTAAAACAGCGTATAACAGACCCATTGAAGGCGAAGATTTAGACACAGCTTGGTTACCATGGGATACAAAAAACGGTGGTTTTTGGCAAGGTGGAACACATTGGAGTGAAGTTTTAGCCGATGATGGTGTTGCATTTCTCGAAAATGCCAAACAAGACGACAAGCCTTTTTTTATGTACTTGGCTTTTAATGCACCACACGATCCAAGACAAGCACCGAAAGAATATATAGATAAGTATGCTTTAGATAGCATCAAACTTCCTGAAAATTATCAAGATTTTTATCCAGATATGGGAGAAAATGCCGTACCTAAAATTAGAGATGAACGATTAGCGCCATTCCCTAGAACTCCTTATGCTATAAAAGTACACCGACAAGAATATTATGCCAGTATTACACACATGGATGCACAAATCGGTCGCATTTTAGAGGCGCTTGAAGCATCAGGAAAAGCAGAAAGCACCATTATTATTTTCACATCAGATCATGGTTTGGCTGTTGGACATCATGGCTTAGTTGGTAAACAAAATATGTATGAGCATTCTGTTCGTGCGCCGTTTATTATTTCCGGACCAGGTATAAAAGCAGATCATAAAATAGAGACGCCTATTTATCTTCAAGATGCGATGGCAACGTCTTTAGAGCTAGCGTCAATTACAAAACCAGAATATGTCACCTTTCAAAGTGTACTTCCATTACTTAAAAATGATAAGAACAACCCTTATGAAAGTATTTATAGTGCTTATTTGGGAACACAACGCATGCTTATTAAAGAGCATTTGAAATTAATTGTTTACCCAAAAATTAAAAAGAAAAAACTGTTCAACCTTTTAGAGGATGAATTTGAAATGAATGATTTGGCAAACAACCCAGAATACAGCAACAAAGTAATTGAAATGACGCATTTATTAGAGGTTGAAATGGATAAAAACAATGATCCCATGACCTCTTTAGATGCTGCAGATTATTCGGTATCTAAAAAAACAAAACACTAACAAAGAACGATGAAAGTAAGATTGAAGATTGTATTAGCAGTATCATTTGTGATTTTATTTTATATAATTGGAAGTTCCCAAACCGATGATCAATCAAACGGAGCATATCGTGAGATGTACATCAAAAAAAATTGGGCTAAATTAGATACAAACAAGGATGGTCAATTTTCAGAACATGAAAACAAACGTAGATGGAAACCATTAAAACGATTGGATAAGAATGCCGACAATCAGGTGAGTTATGAAGAATTCTCAGCACTTCAAATCCCCTATTTAAACACAGGAGGTGAAAGAAAATTGAACGTTTTATACAAACAAACCAAAGAAGAAAATTTATATCTTGATATTTACTATCCAAAAGACAGAAAAGTAGATCAAAAGTTACCTGTAGTCATTTACACACATGGTGGCGGTTGGACTGCAGGAAGCAGACATGGTGCGGCCAATGCGTCTTTTAATACGGTGCATACAGCGCTTTTAGAAAAAGGCTTTTGCGTGGTATCTGTAAGTTATAGACTATGGGAAAACGGAGGAGAAACATCTATGAGAGATTGCGTAATAGATAGTAAAGATGCCATGCGTTATCTATCTAAACATAATGAGACATTAGGAATAGATCCCAATCGACTTTTCTCTTTTGGGGATTCTGCTGGAGGTCAAATAGCTCAAATGCTACTATTAAGTGCGCCAGAAACGCTAATTGGCGATCCTAGTTTAGCGTCATACACCTATAAAATGGTCGCTGGAGTATCTTGGTACGGTCCTTGCGATTTCGAAGATATAAGTTTGTTTAATCATGATGATAGTTCGGTTTCAAAAGATAGATTTGGTCTTAGAATAACAAAACCAAACACCAAACCAAAGGAAAAACTAGCGCTTTATAGAGAAATGAGTCCTATTAATTATTTACATAAAAACAGCGCTCCGCTATTAATGATTCAAGGCGACAAAGACACCACAATACCTGTAAAGCATGCCTATTACATGAAAGAAAAAGCAACTCAAATTGGAGCACCTGTAACAACAGTCATCGTTAAAAATGCAGGTCATAATTGGCGAAAAGTAGGTGCAGATATTAACCCAACACGAGAAGACATAATTAATACAACTGTAGATTATTTCATCTCTCATTTAAAATAAACGGAATACTATTTAGATCATAATTCAATTAAAAACGACACTAATACATTAATAAAATGAACAAATTAAAAATAAACACGACCTGCCTAGTCTTAATATGTCTTGGCCTGTTTACATGGTCGTCTAGCGCTCAAAAAAAATCTAAAAAACCTAATATAGTTTTTATTGTATGTGATGATTTAGGCTATGGTGATGTACAAAGTTTAGCACCAGAAACGAGTAAAATAAAAACACCTCACATCGATCAACTGACTAAAGAAGGCATGACATTTACAGATGCCCATTCTGGCTCTGCAGTATGTACACCAACACGTTATGGTATTATGACAGGACGTTATAGTTGGCGTTCAAAACTACAAAGTGGAGTTGTTCAAGGCTTTGCCCCTAACCTAATTGCAGAAGACCGTCCAACAATTGCGAATTTCCTTAAAGACCAAGGCTATCATACGGCAATTATAGGAAAATGGCATCTTAACTTTCAGTATGTAGATTCGATTTCAAATACACCTATCGCTAAAAAATCTAAAAAACACTTACCTCCTATTGGATCTACCATACCTGATGGTCCTATACATCGTGGTTTTGATTATTATCATGGATTCCACCATGCTAAAGACATGAAAGCGGTGATTGTAAATGATAAAGTTGTGCTTTATGATGATGAAATTAACATGCTACCACGATTAACAAATCAATCTGTAAAATACATAACTGATCAGGCAAAGAATAAAGACGGAAAACCATTTTTCTTATATGTGCCTTTAGGGTCTCCACATACACCTATAGTACCTTCAAAAGAATGGCAAGGTAAAAGTGGACTTGGAGATTATGCCGATTTTGTAATGCAAACAGATGCCACTGTGGGTGCTATAACTGAAGCGCTAAAAGCAAATGGATTATCTGAAAACACATTGGTTATATTCACCAGCGATAACGGTACGTCTAAAGCGGCAAATATAGAAGGACTTGCTGAAAAAGGTCATATCGTAAGCGCAGGCTATCGTGGTTCAAAGTCCGATTTATGGGACGGAGGTCATCGTGTGCCTTTTATTGTAAAATGGCCGAATGAGGTTAAACCTAACTCTACAAGTGATGAGTTAATTTGTTTGACGGATATTTATGCTACATTTTCTGAAATTACTAATATGGCTGTTCCTAGTAAAAGTGGAGAAGACAGTGTCAGTATCTTACCTGCTTTACATGGCGAAGACATCAATAGCACGCGAGCTGGAGTCATACACCATTCCATTAGTGGTCATTTTGCTTATCGCTTAGGAAAATGGAAATTGTTACTCGCTAAAGGATCTGGAGGTTGGTCGTCGCCAAGAGAAAGAGAAGCTTCAGACATGCCTATTGCACAACTCTATGACATGGAAAATGATCCTGCCGAAACTGAAAATTTATATGAAAAACGTCCTGAAATTGCAGAACAACTTTTAAAGCAATTAGAATTAGATATTAAAACAGGAAGAAGTACCAAGGGCGAATTTGCTGAAAATGATGTGGATAAAATTGTGCTTTGGAAAACAAAACCGAAACGTAAAAAATCTAAGAATTAACCATCCTATTTTCATGAAATTTAGTCTTTCTATTATTAGTGTATTCTCTACTATTCTATTGTTTTGTTCTTGTAAAACCCCTCAAATCCCTTATAAAATAAGTGACGGTAATACTTTTGAAACAAAATCATTTTATCCGAAATTTAGTTGGGAAACTACACCAATGTATTATATGTTTGGGGATCCAAAACGCGTTTTACATCCAGAAGAAGTCGAATTTATTGCAGAACGAACAGACTTTATTTGTATTGAAAAATCACATGGTCATGGGGATTTAGGAGCTGCAGAGTTAGGCGCAAAACATGAAGTTGCAGCCTTTAAAAAGGTAAAGCCAGATATGAAAGTGCTTTTTTATTTTAATTCGGCTTATGCCTGGCCTTTCACTTCTTACAACAAGAATTTCACGAAAGAAAACATTAACAACTACCCAGAACTAAAGGCCTTCTTAATAGAAAACCCTGAAACCAAAGTCTTAGAAGAGCGAAAAAATGTTTTTTATTTTGATGTTTTAAATCCAGATTTTCGGGAATGGTGGGTAAATACTGTAGCTGAAGGTGTTCAATTTTCTGGCGCCGATGGTGCGTTTATAGATCAAATGCATGGTTTTTCATGGTTACGTCACGATAAAGCTCAAGACGTTCAAAAAGCTATGGGAACTATGATGAAAGCTCTAAAAGAAAAACTAGGCCCTGATAAAATAGTACTCGGTAACAATGCAAATGCTAAATTGGCACAATACGTTTTCCCGTCTATAGATGTCAATATGTTTGAACATTATGGTGATAAGATGTTAACCAAAGAAAAACTGCTTGCAGATTGGGAGGACATGCTTAAAATTTCTAAAGCTGGAAAAATGTCAATATTTAGAATTGGTGTCGAATACGATAGTATAGCGATCGCCAATCCTTCATATTATAAAGGTAAAAAGAGAAATGAACGTTTTGCAAAACTCTCTAAAGAGAAATTAGAATATTATCACGCTTGTTATTTAATAGGTGCGCAACCCTATTCTTATTTTCAATATGGTTGGGGTTGGCAATTGGCGCATGGCTCTTTAATGGAATATCCAGAATTGCAAAAACCATTAGGTGCTCCTAAAGGTGCATATCATAGAACCTCAACGACAGGTTGGGAGTTTACGCGCGAATACGAACATGCTTCCGTTTGGGTGAATACCGAAACTAAAGAAGCTAAGATCACATGGCATTAAAAATGCCCTTGAATGAAACTTTCAAGCCTTTACTTTACTTTTTATGACGTGTATTAAAATACTTCTTACGACATTCTTAATCGCTTTTTCATTTATAGTAAAAGGTCAAGTTAATTTTGTCCCAGACAGTACTTTAATCTACAAAACCACAGCGCAAGGCAACTTAAACATGCATGTTTTTAAACCTTCAAATTACAAAGCTTCAGACCAACGGCCTGTAATAGTTTTCTTTTTTGGAGGCGGTTGGGTTGGCGGTCACCCAAAGCAATTTTACCAACAAGCAAGATATTTTTCAGATCATGGCTTTCTAGCTATCTCTGCGGCATACAGGGTTCATGGCAAACACAAAGCTTCGCCTTTTGAATGTATTAAAGATGGTAAATCCGCTATACGCTTTTTAAGAGCTCATGCTGATAAATTGGGAATTGATCCCAATAAAATTATAGCTTCTGGCGCCTCTGCAGGTGGACATGTAGCAGCATGTATTGGTGTTATTAAAGGTTTTGACGAAGCAGATGAAGATTTAAAAATTAGTTCTATTCCAAATGCCATGATTCTTTTCAACCCAGTCATTGATACAACAGAAAAAGGTTATGGTATAGAAAAAGTAGGAAAAGATAGGAAAACAGAAATTTCACCAACATTAATATTCCATGGAACCGCAGACCAAAGCGTTCCTTTTGAAAACGTAGAACGCTTTACCAAATTAATGACTGAAATGGGAAATACATGCGAATTAATTCCTTTTGAAGGTAAAGGTCATGGCTTTTTTAACAGCTCTTATTTTCGCAAAAGAAAAACCGATGACATTTTTAATAACACCATGAATTTATCTATAGAATTTCTTAAAAAACACAATTTCAAAGCTGTAGAATAAACAATGCTTATATTCAGCAATCATTTGAACGAATAGAGAAAACACCTTATAAGGTAGTATTCTATCTTTATATTTAATATTATATACCTTAATAATGAACTTATATAGACTAATTAAATCGCCGTTATCGTATTTGTTATTTATGTTTTGCTTCACGCAGCTAATGCATGGACAAAATGTCGATTTTAAAGTCGATTACGAATCCTTTTTATCCAAACATGATATGCTTTGGGATATTGTTCCAGACAAATGGCAAACCGCACCTTATTCAGGAAATGGAAATGTTGGTTTTTTATTGTATCAAAGTCCAGAAGAAAAAGACAACGTGATTTCGTTGCATATTGGTAGACATGATTATTACGACCATAGAGAAGCAGAAACTAAAGCTGATGAAATGCTTTGGATTAAACGAAGCAGATTACCATTGGGGCATTTTAAGTTGAAATCTAAAGGAAAGATTACAGGTATTGACATGCGTTTAGATTTATGGAATGCCGAATTAACAGGTACTATAAAAACGTCTAAAGGAAGTTATAAAATAAAAGGCCTTACGCATAGCGCCAATGATATCATCTATTTTGAAACCAATACAAAAGATGAAACGGTAGAAATTACTTGGCATGCCGAAGAACCTATTCCGCCAGTTTATGAAGTATTAAAAAGCGGAGGCGGTCCAAAAGGTGGCACTTGGGATAAAATGAGAGCGGTAACTTTAGAAATGGCACCCAAACCAACATTTAGTGAGAAAAATGGCTACAATTTCTGCTACCAACCTTTATACGATAATAGAGGTGAAACCACTACAGGTTGGAAAATAACAGGAGATGCTTCCGGAAAACAACAATTAATAACTAGTGTACATCATAGTTTCCCTGAGCACAATTCATTAGAAATTGTGACTAACAATTTAGAAGCAGCTGAAGTACTTTTTAAAGACAACAACTTTATATCTACCCATCAAAAATGGTGGCACGAATATTACCCATTAAGTTTCGTAACCATCAATGATGCTGAAAAAGAGTCGTTCTATTGGATACAAATGTATAAACTAGGTTCTGCGTCTAGAGGCAACGGTCCGATTTTAGATTTAATGGGACCTTGGTACAACAGAACATTTTGGCCAATGGTTTGGGGTGATTTAAATGTGCAACTCATCTATTGGACACATTTAACCGCAAATAGAATGTCTATTGGAGAATCCTTACCCAACAACATTGATAAATATGCAAAAAACCTTGAAGACAATGTGCCTAAGCATTGGAAAAATAGTGCTGCTGTTGCCGCTTTAATGCCACAAGACCTTATTGCTTACAACGGTTCAAAAGTGCCAGATATGTTAGCATGGATTTTAAATGATTATTGGTTGCATCTTCAATTTTCAGGTGATGATAGTCGTATGCGAGATAAACTATTTCCGATTTTAAAAAAGACGGTGAATAGTTACCTAAATTATATCAAAGAAAATCCTGTAGATGCCGAAGACGGCAAAATTCATATTAAATACAGTTGGTCACCAGAATACAAACCTGGTCGTGGTCAAGATATTAATTTCACATTAGCTTTAATACGCTGGAGTTGCCAAACCCTTATCGATATTGATGAAAAGCACCACATAAACGATCCGCTTAAAAAAGAATGGCAACATGTATTAGATAATTTAGTGGATTTTCAAATTGATGACAATGGTCTTATGGTCGGAAAAGATAGACCTTTTGCCAATCCACATAGACATTATTCACATCTACTTGCTTTTTATCCTTTAATGGTGATTACACCTGAAAAAGAAGAAGACAAAAAACTACTACGCACGTCTTTAGACCATTGGTTAGATGTTACGTTTAATAGTGGCAAAAAAATTAAAGCCATGCCAGTAACAGGTTATACGGCAACTGGAGCGTCTTCCATGTATGCTCATTTAGGCGATGCCGAAAAAGCCTATTATTATCTCGATTTCTTAATTAAGCATAAAAATATTTCATCAACTACCATGTATTCCGAAGGAAAAATCAATCCAGTGATTGAAAGTCCCCTATCCTTTGCCACTAGCGTACACGATATGATGTTGCAAAGTTGGGGCGGAAAAATCCGCGTATTTCCTGCAAGTCCGAAAAAATGGAAAGACGTGGCGTTTCACGATTTTAGAACACAAGGTGCTTTTTTAGTGAGTGCTAAAAAGATTGACGGAAACACAGAATTTGTATCTGTAAAAAGTCTGAAAGGCAATACATGTATCATTCAAGTTGATTTTGAAAATCCACAATTTTATATCGATGGAAAGTCTATTTCTGTAAATAAATCAGCAGATGGTTCTTACAAAGTTGATTTAAAGCAAAACGAATCGGTTATCATTACATCTAAGTCTTTAAAGAAAACAGATTTAAGTATAAAAGAATTACCAAAATCGGAAGCAGAGCAAAATTTATTCGGTTATGGTGAGAAAACAAAACGACTACCAGGTCACGACTATTACAGTTCTTATTAAAAAACACATGAAAACACTATTCTACTGCCTATTTATACTTGCTTCATTTGCATCATGCACCGCACAAGAGCAAGAAAAGAAACCGAATATCATTTTCGTGTTTTCTGATGACCAAAGATTCAATTCGTTGAGTATGACAGGTGATCCTATTGCAGAAACACCAAACATCGACCAGTTAGCGAAAGAAGGAGTCTTTTTTAACAACGCGTATATTACCAGTCCTATTTGCGGACCAAGTAGAGCGAACATCTTTACAGCCCAATGGGAACGCAGAAATAAAATTGGCTTCACTAATGTTTCTAAACATGTAATTTCCGAAAAAACCTTCCAAAACAGTTGGCAAGCTCAATTAAGAAAAGCGGGATATTCTACGGCTTTTATTGGAAAACATCACACCAAGATTGGAGATAAAAAGGATACACCTTTAATCGAAAACACCGATTTCAGCTATTATGGCAATGGGCATTTAGGCTTTTATCCTGCAAAAAAACACCCACAGTTTGACAATCTAAAAAACAAAACTCAGGTTGAAGGTTTATTAGAAGCAACAAAAGCCTATTTATCGCAAGGTGATGATTACGATTACTTCTATGAGAATGCGGATCCTTCCATTAAAAATCAACTTAAAAAAAGAGATCCTAACAAGCCTTTTTCAGCATGGATTAATTTAAACCTTCCACATGCGTCTAGTATTGGTGGTATGGGTTCAAAGCCAGAAGATCCAGACTATTACAAAACAAAATATGACGATGTAAAACATAACATCGAGTTACCTGATGGCTATCCACAACCTATTAGTCTGCCTGAAGATGTGTATGCAACATCAGATTTGATGAAATATTATGTGACCTCTAATAAAGGAAAATTATTAAATGAAAAGCTAAAAATGGATCGTGCGGTGTATGCTATCGATCTCATGCTAGGCGATCTACGTGCCTATTTAAAAGAAATTGGCGAAGCAGACAATACCATTATCGTCTTTTGTTCAGACAACGGTTTGTTTTTAGGCGAACACGGTTTAGGAGGTAAAACTATTTTATATGATGAATCTGTCCATGTACCAATGATTGTGTATTCGCCATTTTTCAAGGATAAAACCAAAGGTAAAGTTGTTGAGGAATTGGTGGTTGGACAAGATATTCCAGCAACTATTTTAGAAATGTGCGGAGTAAAAGTACCTGAATCTTATCAAGGAAAAAGTATGCTACCATTAATTGATGGTAAAAATGAAAACTGGAGAGAAGACATCTTTTTAGAAAACTTATTTACAGACCAAGGCTACCCAAGACAAGAAGGCGTACGTAGTAAACAGTTTAAATACATTCGTTCGTTTAGTAAGGAAAACGACCGAAATAAATACATTCCGGAACACACCATTGAAACAAATGAACAACCCATTTACGAAGAGTTATTCGATATTATAAACGACCCAAAAGAACAGAACAACTTAGTTGGGAATAAAGATTACCTCGACATTTTAAATGCATACAGAGAACGCTGTAAAACTTTGGTATCGGAACTCAACTAATTTAATATTCAATAAAAATACACTCCATGAAAAAGCTATTACTATCATTTCCTATCGTCATGGGAATCTTGTTTTTTGGAATTCTACGTTCAGATAGCAATGTGAGTTCCATGGACCATAGTTCTAGCAATACTGAAGTTTTTCAAAAGAAAGATTCTACCAAATCAAAGCTTAGAATCTACTATATAAGACATGCTGAAGGTGGACACAATGTTAAAAAAGAATGGGGAATATATCCTGAAAGTGAATGGCCTGCTTATGTTGGTAACCATAGTGCCTTTACTCCTAAAGGAATTATGCAACAATCTAGAGTCTCTAAAAAATTAAATCGGTTTAATTTCGATTTTGTAGCCGTAAGTCCTGCGTGGCGTTGTAAAAATACAGTATTACCCTATTTAAAAGATTCAAAGATAAAGGCAGAGATTTGGCCAGAACTTGCAGAAATCTATGCCACCAACCTCATTGTTTCGCCAGATTTACCAGAACATACCTCAACTGAAAAAATACTTGGAGCAGGAGATGAAATAACACTACTTCCTGAAGAAGAACCTTACTTCACGTTACGCAATGATGGCACACACGAATTTAAGAAACTACGTTTTCCTAGAAATCATTCTGAAAGTGCAAAAGAAAATGCGATGGCTAAGGTGATTATAGATCGCGTTTTAGAATTAATTGAAGATCGCAGTGCATCACATAATACCATACTTCTTTCAGGTCATGGAAGCAGTGGAAAAGCCGTTCTAAGAATGCTTACCAATGATCCATTAAATGGTTTTCCTCAATTAACAAATACAGGAGTTTGGATGGTAGAACAACAAGATGATGGCACCTTTAAATTAAAGATGTTCAATGATGTTCCTTTTTCTGAATAATAGGGTTTGAAGTTGAATTTAAAATTAAGGATTCTTCAGAAAATGAATCAAAACCTATTATTGATAAAATAGTTGTTACGTTAGTAGACTAAGTTTAAGTATTTAGGTTGTATGATTTTTTTATTAAAAACTTAAGAAGTCCAAATCAAACCTTCTAAATATTGAATCAACTAAAGATCAAAACGCTATCTTAAGGCGCTATTTAACAACTAAACGTACTTATGCATAAAAAGAGCAAGCATTTGATAGAATAAAGAATCGTTTTTTCGCATAAGTATAAGATATTTGAAAACATATTAATACTAATTTAAACGTTATGAAAACTATCAAGTATATTTCAGCTATTCTCTTATTGTTTAGCATATCCTGTTCAAATGATCCAGACTATGACCCTGTAGTAATACCAGGAGGCTCAACTGAAGGTTCATTTGGTATGAATGAATTTGGTACAGTAGATTTCAAAACCGTAGAAGGTATAGAAATAGGTGTAGATACTTCAGTAGAATTAGAAGCTTTACACGGAGCACCAGAAGAGATAACTGCAGAAGCAGATGGTATAGTAAGATGGCAATATTTATCTGAAGGCATAGGGTTTGGCGTAAACACAACAACAGACATTATAGATAAAATATATTTATATTCTGACTTATACGAAGATTATACAACGAATTATCCACGTGTTCTTGAGGAAAATTTACAATATGCATTTGGAACATTAAAAGCGAAACACCCTACCCTTAAAATTAAAGACGCTGATGGAAATAGCTGGCCTTACACAGCAGAGACGCTTATAGAAGCAACTAATGGTGAAGTAAACGGTGTGTATGCTTTTAATTTCGATAACATTGGAAAGTTCATCTTTATTTCTGACAGTATAGATAATATGGAAGGATTTGTAGTACAAATCATATTAGAATCTGAAACTTATACTGGTGGAGGTGGTAATGATGATGGTAACCCAGCAATATTATTTGATGACGCAGGAGATAATAGTCAAACATTTAATGTAGGAAAAGAAGATGAAGATGATCTTAATCAAGATATCCTTACCGTGGGCGGTACAGGTATACTTGTTGAAAACAATAGCTTTATAGGGGTTGGTACTGAAGATGCTAGTGATGATGGTGCCACTGCAGTTTTTACTTTTGACTTAACTACAAATGCAACTACTGCATTTGATGCTACATTAAACTTAGAGCTAGCAAAAAGAGCAAAAGGTAGCGTTAGCGGAACAGTTTCTGTGACAGGTTATCCAGAGACACCTTTTTCTTATGCGGCTACTTCTACCGAGAATGGTGGTAGTGCTCCAGCTATCGATTTTGAATTCCCATCAACGATTTCATTGGTTTCAGGTACACCGCTTACTGTGACTATTACACTAGATGAGATGTTAACTGAAGGTAATACAACAAACCCAATCTTTAGGTTAGCAAAAGTAACTTTAGAGCGCGATTTTAGTAATCCAATCAACCCCAATAATATATCATTTGATATTGCGGGAGATAATAGTCAAACATTTAATGTAGGAAAGGAAGATGAAGACGATCTTAATCAGAGTATTATTACTTTAGGAGGTACAGGTGTACTAGTAGAAAACAATAACTTTATAGGTGTTACTAGTTCAAATTTTGATGATGATGATGCTACTGCAGTTTTTACTTTTGATATAACTACAGAGTCAGCTACTGCATTTGATGTTACTTTAAATTTAGAGTTAGCAAAAAGAGCAAAAGGTAGCGTTACAGGAACAGTTTCGGTAACAGGTTATGCAGATACACCTTTTTCTTATGCGGCTACTTCAACAGAGAATGGTGGTAGTGCTCCAGCTATCGATTTTGAATTCGCATCAACGATTTCACTTGTTTCAGGCACACCGCTTACTGTGACTATTACTCTGGATGAGATGTTAACTGAAGGTAATACAACCAACCCTATTTTTAGGTTGTCAAAAGTGATTATAGAGAGAGATTGATATTAGGTATTTAAAAACCGATGTTTACTATGCTACTATTGAAACTTTAATTGGTTTTGAAATCATAATAATCGGAAAAAATACGTTATAAAAAAAAGTCCTTGGTTAAATTTTTAACTAAGGACTTTTTTATTGGTTTAAAACAAATATCCTCATACGTTACAATTACAAACTTTATAGTAGTGTTGAAAAAGATACACTTAAGAATTAAATGATTTCAGATAACACTATAAAGTTTCCGTAAAAGAAAGGCGAGTTCTTTTAGTTAATTACAAATGATGTTTTAGAGCAAGTATTTGACTATTTTAAGAAACGAGATATCCCTATTCACAATATATCTTTGGTTTAATAATTAAACGTTAACTTATTAATAATGAATAAATCTCTACCAGTTTTCTTTTTTTTACTGTTTTTCGTTCAATTATCTAATGCACAATTTTTATGGTACGAAAATGAATCAAACACCTATAAAATTGAACAAGAAAGTACAAGCTCAGGCACATTTCTTAGAGATGTTCCTAACCCAAATACTACCGGAATAAATACAAATACAACCGTTTCTAAATTTAATAGAGAGGAAGGCACAAATGCTTTTTTACAATTCGATTTATACAACGCTGTCACCGATTTCTCAGGATATGCTGTAACATTCAAAGCTTATATCGATATACCAACAGCAGCATTAACAGCAAATAACTCAAAAATAAGTGTGCATTTATCTCATGCTACGGTAAGTTCAGAAAGTGCAATAGAACTCAACTTTACCGTTGGGCAACAATGGGAAACATTTACCTTTAATTTTAATGGGACTTCAATACCTAACGCCATTATCAATGCTAATGGTTATCAACATATTGCATTACGTTTTGCCAATGGCACAGCATCCGTTCCTGCAACTACGTATTATATCGATTCTATCAGTGGCACAACAGATCAAGTAGTAGACGTCCCTTCTCTCCCAGCCTCATGGCTATCAGGCTCATGGGGAATTACGTTTCCAGTTTATGGAGGCGAACGCTTAGATTCTGAAGTTACTGGAGGTTATAATTATAGTGCTGGAGCACAAGAAATTGTTGATGAATTACCTGCAACAGGGCATGTAATTACTAACCTCACTAATTTTGCAAAATCCTATTATTTTACATTAAGAGATAATCCAAATGTTGATATCGCTACAGAAATAGATGAGCTTTTAGTTCCATCTCTAGAAAATGAAGCTGTAATTTTTGATGTGCTTCAAAAATTTCAAGACGCAGGAAAGAAAAATATTTTATACATCTCTACTAATTATTTTGATAGACTAGGACCTGACGAATCAAATAATACAGACTTTAACACTGCACATGCTGCATGGGTAACTTATTATACAAATAACTTTGCAGGAAATGAATACCTTGCTTACAGAGATTTAATTCAGGGATTTATATTAAGAGTTAAAGATTATGCCGATGGTTATTGGTTAGATACCACTTCAGAACTTTACAATGATGGGCATTTAGAAGATTTTGTGCAAATGATCAAAAATGCCGATCCTACTGCAATTATAGGAGCGCAACCCACAGGACTTTATTTTACAGATGAAAATGGCAACAATCTTTTGGTAGATTCTGATGGTATTGATGACGAGGATGATAGCGACTACAGAATTATAAAGTTTGAAGCCAATAGCACCTATCAAGATTACACCAAAGGACATGTGACGCCACTTGGTCAAGGCGCACCACCAAACTCTTGGGCTTATGAAGAATATACCATACCTAATATGGTAGAAAACCCATGGTCTATGTACGAAGGTAATACCGTACTAAAACACGCTTGGTTTCCTATTAGAGAAAAATGGCATGTATCTTCTCATCCCATAGTATTTGGTATTGAAGATGCATATAGATTTACTAAGCGCTTGGTACAAGCCAATGCTGCCTTAACCTTTGCAACGACTATCGATGATACAGGAAGTGATAAAGGGTATATGATGGATGATGAAATGTTAATCATGAAAGCCATTAACGACAGACTTTTATCTATTCCTATTGCAGAATGTGAACCTTACGTGAGACCTGAAGGTGCTCATTTGGTTGGTGAAGCACCTTTGTCTGTGCTAAATTATAATCCATCGGAAGTCAAATTATACCCCAATCCTGTATCAGAGACTTTAATCCTTAACCGTATGACTTCAGAAGTCAATTACATCACTGTTTTTAATACCATAGGAACAAAGGTCTTAGAAAAAGTATGGCATAATGGCTCTACAACAACCCAATTAGATATGAGATCGCTCGATTCAGGTATTTATTTTGTAAAACTATCCAATAGTAATCATTATAGCATCACTCGAAAAATAATAGTATCTAAATAACAAAAGAACTCAAACTACTCATATAAAACAATCGTAAAAGTTTATGAAAAAAATCATTCTATCATTAATCATCTGCACAATTACAGCAAGTAGTTTTGCACAAGACAAACCAAATATTATCTTCCTTTTGTCAGATGACCAAACCAGTATTGCAACAGGTTGTTATGGTAACGACCAAGTAGTCACACCAAATATGGATGCCTTAGCAAAAGAAGGCGTTTTATTTGAAAATCATTACAACACCACTGCTATTTGCATGGCAAGTAGAGCCATTATTTTAACAGGCATGTACGAATATAAAGCGGGTTGCAATTTTGATCACGGCCCTTTAAGAAAGGATAAGTTTGCTAAATCTTACCCAGTTCTTTTAAGAGAACAAGGCTATTATACAGGTTTTGCTGGTAAATTTGGATTGGCTGTTTCTGATGAAGGCAACAGTACAAGACACAATAGTTGGGATGCACTTCCGGTAGATGATTTTGATAATTGGGCAGGTGGCTTAGGCCAAACAAGTTACAAAACGGCCAACAACAAGTATATGGCTAAATACGCCAAAGAATATCCACATAGCACAAGAGCCTATGCCGCTTGGGCAGAAGATTTTATTATTGAAGCAAAAGAATCAGGCAAACCTTTTTCTATGTCTATCAGTTTTAAAGCACCTCACATGCCATTCTCACCAGACCAATATTTTGATTATGTCTACGAAGGAAAAACCTATAAAAAACCCGAAAACTATGGTGCCGAAAATGCAACTCATTTAGCGCCACAAGCCAAAACAGGAAGGCAATATAACGGCTATACGTTTTGGCGCGACTCT
This sequence comes from Winogradskyella sp. ECml5-4, assembly GCF_036903175.1. Classification (NCBI taxonomy): domain Bacteria; kingdom Pseudomonadati; phylum Bacteroidota; class Flavobacteriia; order Flavobacteriales; family Flavobacteriaceae; genus Winogradskyella; species Winogradskyella sp. ECml5-4. Next base: position 43,688 of record NZ_JAYJLF010000002.1, read on the forward strand.
GAAGAAAGCTACCAAAAAACGATTAAAAATTACAATCAGTTAATCCATGGTGTTGATTATGCATTAGGAATGATTAGAAAAACATTAGAAGAACAAGGTGTTGCAGATAACACCATTATCATATTTACAAGTGATAATGGGTATAGCTGTGGAGCACACAATATGGGCGGAAAAGTATTACCTTATGAAGAAGCTTCAAAATCGCCTTTAATTATTTACGATCCTAGAACGCCTATAAAAGAAAGAGGCGTGAGACGTGAAGAAATTACAGCAAACATCGATATGGCTCCAACGATTTTAAGATATGCAGGCATTGAACCTCCAGCAAATATGGATGGTGAAGATTTACGTTTATTAATCGAAAAGCCAAAGAAATTTAAACGTGAAACTGTTGCACTTACTAACATGTGGGGCAATGACGAAATACAAGCCATGGGAGTGGTGTCTAAAGATTGGAAATACATTTTCTGGAATTATGAAGATGATAACATGGATACAACCGAAGAGCTTTACCATATCGGAAAAGATCGCCTCGAAATGACCAACAAAGCTACCGATCCTTCTTCCCAAAAACAGCTTAAAAAAATGCGTAAGATTTACGATGAGCACCTTGCCAAATTAAAGAAAGAAGCAGCTGAGGATAACTTATATCAGAAATATGCCGTGTTATTCGATAGAAATGCAACAGCTGAAGAAAAAAAGCCTTTTTTAATTGGAAAACCTGCTAAATCAGCAAAAAAAGAAAAATCGAACAAAAAAAATAAAAAGAACAAGAAAAAGAAAAACTAACTTCGTTTATTAATATAAGTATTAAAATACTTATACCTACAATACAAAACTATATCTAATAATTATTTACATAAATACAATGTCTAAACTAATTCTATTTTCACTTCTGTTTTCACTCAATTTACCCGCTACATGTAGCAACAATGAACCAATTGAGTTAGATAAAGAACGTCCCAAAAAACCAAACATCGTATTAATCTTAACAGACGATTTGGGATGGCAAGACGTAAAATGTTACGATATTGACGAGCCTTCGCCTTTTGAAACACCAAACATAGACCGATTAGCTAAAGAAGGTGTTTTATTTTGGCAAGCCTATTCGCCTGCAACAACGTGTTCGCCATCTAGAGGTGCTATACTATCAGGGCAGCATCCAGTGCGTTTAGAAAGAACTAGTGTAAGAGGAGGGCATCCACCATTACCTTTTAACCATGGCTCTACCTTAATTAGCCCTTGGATGCGCGGTGCTTTAGATGCTTCAAAAGTAACCATTGCAGAATCCCTTAAATCTAATGGCTACAAAACAGGACACTCAGGAAAATGGCATGTTGGTATCGCAAGAACAGACGAACCCTTACCAGAAGAGCAAGGTTTTGACTTTACCAAACATGGGTTTGGTGCTCACAAAAGAATGGCCGATAGAACAAAAGGATTTGCTACAACGGATGCTTCAGATCCATTTACCTTAGATGAAGATGGTTTCCCTTTTGATGACATTACCCAAGATGGTATTGATTTTATGGATGCGAACAAAAAAGACCCGTTTTTTCTGTTTTATGCCTCGCGTTTAGTACACACTCCTATTCAAACTCGTAGTGAAGCGTTGTTACGTAAATACTATGAAAAATTAGGATTAGAGTATCCTAAAAAGAATGATATGTGGGATGAAAATGGTCAGAAAAATGCCTATTACGCCGCTATGGTAGAAATGATAGATCATTATACAGGTCAACTGATTACATATCTTGAAGAAACAGAAGATCCAAGATGGCCTGGACATATGTTAATTGAAAATACCTATGTGATTTTTACCTCTGATAATGGTGGTATGGAAAGACATACAGGAGAAATTATCACAGACAACTATCCTTTAGATAAAGGAAAGATAAATGCTAAAGAAGGTGGCGTAAGAGTACCATTAATTATAACAGGCCCAACTATTAAACCAAACGCAGAATCTAATGTGATGGTAAATGGTGTAGACTTCTACCCTACTATACTAAGTTGGACAAATACTCCAAAAGATGCAAATCAAATATTTGATGGAGCAGATTTATCTACATTATTAGATAAAGACCCAACAGATGCTAAATTAGTTTTAGATCCTGAAACCGGAGAACCAAGAAATACGATGATGTGGCACTTTCCAAACAGCGCTATGCAATCGACATTACGAATTGGAGATTTTAAACTAGTACGTGAATATACGGCTACAGAAGAAAAGACCGATTTGGCCTTATATCAATTGTACGAAAATGGTTCAAAACGTGTAGATATTGAAGAATCTCAAAATCTAGCAGAAATAATGCCAGAGAAAACAAAAGAGATGAATCGTTTGTTAACAGAACGCTTAGAACAATTAAATGCGAGATACCCTTATTTAAATCCAACCAGTAAAGCATCGTTACCTAATAAATCTAAAGTGCCTACTATTGTTGAGCATGGCATTGATGGAAAAAATGTATGGTTAAAATTTAAGAATAATGGTGCTAAGGTGGTAAAAGCAGAGCTGATATACACTAAAAATGGTGGCATACCAGGTGAAATTTGGTTTCCTATTCCTATGAATCTTAGAGATGATAATGTTTCTGTAACTTTACCAAAAGGCACAACGCACTATGTTTTTAATTTAATTGACGAAAACAATTATTTAATCGGTTATCCAGATGGCGGTTACCAAAAAACAACTAAAGTATTTGCAACTAAAGCCATTGCTGTTAAATAATTAATATTTTTTTGAATAAAAAAGCACTAAAGCATATTATGTTTTGGTGCTTTTTTATTTTTCAGCACGTCTAAGCTATAAATTTTCTTTCAGTAATACATAGAAAACGTTTAAAACAGTTACCTATAAAAAATAGTTATAGGGTAATCACATTAATTTAGCTTAAACTAAAAAGGTTGAAATGAGTAAAGTCTTGATTGAAATTAGAAACTCTTAACTTAATAGAAGACTTATTTTTACCTAAAATAAATTTACTATGAAAAACACTACATTGCTTTTTTTGTTCAGCTTACTTTTATTTCCAAACGTATATGGTCAAGTTATAGACAAGCCTAATATTGTTATTTTTTACGTAGATGATTTAGGTTGGCAAGATACTAATCTAAATAACCTAGGAGACCCTGTTCCTTGGGAAACTCCTAATATGGAAGCTTTAGCAGCTGCTGGAGCTAAGTTTTCGCAAGCCTATTCTCCTGCACCTACTTGTGCTCCATCTAGAGCAGCAATGTTAAGTGGCAGACACCCTATTAAAACTAAAGTAACTCAAGTATCTGGTGGCGGTTTACCTATATTAAGGAATTCACAAGCTGATCGTAAAATGATAGGTCCTTATTTTCCAAAAAGATTAGATGTTAATGAGTATACTATAGCAGAAGCTTTAAGTGCAAATGGATACCATACAGGCCATGTTGGTAAATGGCATGTTGATGGAGCTAATGGTTTTCCTGTAGCTGTAGACCAAGGTTTTAATACCGAATTTACAAGTAGAGGTGTGCAACAAAATATGGGTGATAGATATGATATTTCAAATTTTGGTGGGAATGATCCAAATTACCCTTTAGATGCTGATGGAGTACCTTATGATTCTGTTACAGATGAAGCTGTAGCGTATATGGAGAATAGAGTAACTGCTAATGGTGGTTCTGGTGAACCATTTTTCTTATATATGGCTACATGGTTGGTGCATACTCCTATTCAAACTAGAGATCTACCAATGTTACAGGCTATAACGCAAACATTAGTTAATTCTGGTCAAATAGATCCAGCTGATGTTGGTCCAAATGGTATACCAACGGAAACGACACCTTTAACTGCAGCTGGAGAATATAATCCATTTTATGGAGCTATGGTACAAACAGTAGATTGGAGTTTAGGTAAGCTAGTTGATTATTTACAAACAACTAACGACCCTAGGCATCCAGGTAAAACCTTATTCGAAACAACATATATTATATTTTCTTCAGATAATGGAGCTTCAGAACAAAATAATGCGGCTAATGGTTTTGAAGTTGTAGCAGATAATTTTCCTTTAGATTTAGGAAAAACAAGTTCTAGAGAAGGTGGTATTCGTGTGCCTATGATAGTAACTGGGCCAGAGATTCCAGTAGCTGAATATAGCAATGTTGTTAATGGTTTAGATTTTTTTCCAACCATTTTATCTTTAACAGGAACAACTATAGATAGCAATATTTCTGACGATTTTGATGGTGCAGATTTAAGTGATTTACTAAAAGGAACTAATACCATAGTAGAACAAACAATAGATGGTGTAACCACCGAAAGAACAGATCTTTTTTGGCACTATCCTAATGCTTCTGATGAACGATCAAAATCATCTATTAGGAGAGGTAATTACAAATTATATAAAAATTATATTGACAATACTTACGAAGCCTATCAACTGTATAATGGAGGAGATAATCTTGTAGATGTAGAGGAAACTATAAATGTTATAACTACGATGGATCAGACCTTAAAACAAGATATGATCAATACACTGGAAGCCTATTTAGTAGATAATGATGCAAGATTTCCAGCATGGAACCCTGATTATTCAGAACCTGATGGACCTTTACCTAATCAACTTCTAGTACCTGATATTAATTTAGTAACTTATGATGAAAACTCAGGAGTAGCAACGGCTATTATTGCAAATGATTCAGGTGAAGCAGCAATTAGTTATGGGCATTTGTTGTATAGAAAAAACGAACCAAATGAAGAATGGTTTGAAGCTGAAGCTGTTACTATAAACGATAATGTAATAACGGCAAACGTACCTGATGATGCTTCTGGAATTGTGTTTAATTTAAGAGATGAAAATAATTTCTTAGTATTATCTGAAGAACTTGAGATTGCTAATATCACTAAAATAACTCTTAATACGGTTGATGAAGTACAGTTATTTGAGCCTGAAGAATCAGATGTTTATGGAGAATTAATAGGAAATGCAACAGCTAATAATGCATTTATTCAAATGAGAACCGAAGGCGGTGGAGATGGTTTTAATATCAATGTGAAGGCTGATCAATCTGTGTTATGCGAAAAAGTTGTATTTCATATTAGAGCTCGTGAAGGAGATACTGTTAATTTTGATGTTACCATTGGTACAGACACTCAAAGTTTTGAATATACAAGTGTTAGCGACACCGATGATTTATATTACGAATTTGATGTTCCCACAACTTTTACGGAATCTGCACAAGCCATGGAGCTTTTGGTAACTGATTTAGAAAATGCCAATCCAACATTGCCACCAAGGTTTAGAGTTTATGATATTACTTTTCATTTAGATTTAGAGAGTTTAGGTGTAGATGATGTGGAAGATAATCTTCAAGACCTGTTAGTGTTCCCTAATCCAGCGAAAGGTGTGTTTAGTCTAAATAAACCTATAGAGTCTGGTGTATTGTATAATATACATGGCGCTAAGACGCTAGCGTTTAAGAATCAGTATCAAGATATAGACATATCAACGATTAAGTCAGGGTTGTACTTTTTACAAGTAACTCACGCAAATGGTAGTACAGCGACTTTAAAACTATTAAAAGAATAAGGTTTTAGAATTCTTAGCTCTACCCCTTTTGTTGTTTTCTATTGCCTAAGCGGTGTGTGTAACTCAATATGATATAGCGTCCTAAACTTTCTGAGGTGGTCTCTTCAAAATAGTTAGTGGTGCTTCGTCTTTCGAAATCTACATTTTTATCTAGAAGGTCTATTAAAACCAATTTAAGGCTATTATGGCTATTTCCAATATGATATGAAATAGCCATATTCCATATAGGAAGTTCTAGATTCGTCGCAAATTGATTATCTGAAAAGATAAAATAATCAAATTGGGTATTAAAATTTAGTCTTTCAGTAAAATCATAATCTACAGCCGAATAGTAGTGTTGCTTTCTATAGGTTCTATTAAGGTCTTGTTCTATAGAAAACGATGTGTTATTAACGCTGTAATTAGTCCCTAATTTTAAATCTACAACATTCTTATTAGCGTTCTCTAAAGACAAGCCCATTAAGATATCTTTTGAAACCACATCGTTAAGTTGTAAGTTAATTAATGACGTTGAAGCATTGTAGAAACTACTGTTCTTTATGGCATAGCGAATTCCTAATCCTTTTATTTTTTTACTAAAATTAAAAAATGCTGTAAGTCGTTTTCGCTCTCCACTATTAATATAACTCCTGGTTCTAACAAAGTCCTCGTCAATCGCTATGTTTTGTATAATCGCATCTCTAGAAAACTGATATTTAATTCTGCTTGTAAAGCTTAGTGATGATTTGTAATTGTAGATATTAGCGATTAAAGAAAAATCGTCAGTCTTTTCTGTTTTTAAATTAGGGTTTCCTTTTCTTATAAAAAACGGATTTAAATCATTGACAACCGTTGAGCTTTCCGCAGTTCTAGGGCTGCGTATTTTTCTGTTATAAACCAGTCGGTATTTTACACCATTTTTAGGCTTGTATTGCAGTGTTGAAAATGGATTCAGATAAAATTGATTACTATTAAAACGGTCTTCGGTAACCACACCAAACGATCTATCGAGTTCTTGAAGCTCAATACCTGCAAAAACATTCAACTTTTTAGTGCTATAGTTATAAGCTAATCGGTTTTGGTAGCTGCCTTCTCTATTATTGTATTTATACGTAAGGAGCTCTTCGGCATTATCATCTGTTACAGTGGTTTTTAGCTGGTATATATCTTCATTTTGATTTAAAATCTTTAAAGAAGACTGAAATTTAAAATAATGATTATTTCCTAAGGGCTCTGTATATTTAAAATTGAAATTGTACAAACCATTGGTAAACGTTTCATCTCTTAAAGCAAAAATCTCTCTATTAGAAGGATTATCAGTATTAATCCTACTAGTCACAAAAGTGGTTTGCTTATTGTCCTTTTCTTGTCCGTTTATATTAGTATTAAATCCGGCACTAAAACTACGACCCGTTTTAGCTAATTTCTGATAGAAGTTAATATTAAAATTGAAAGCCTTTTTAGTATTATTATTACTATAGTCTTGACTATTTGAAGTTACTAAATCACCTTCTTCAGAATAATAAAACCCATCTCTAGTTGAATTTTGCATCACTTCATCAGAATTTAAACGTCCTTTAATAGTGAGACTATTTGTTCTATTAGATTTGTTCTTATAGTTAAAATTAAAATTGTGATTATTGGACACCTTGTTAAAGCTATTATCCGCTTTAAAATCGAAATTATTAGTATTAGCAAAAGAAATTCTTCTAGAAAAAGATGTTCCGCGATTATCTGAAAGATTGTAAAAATAGTCGGCATTAAAAGCTTCTTTGTCTTTAAACTCGTGACTAATATTTATACCACTAACTCCTGTTTTTAAATAGCCACTGAGACTTTTTGTCTTTTTTGAATTGGAATTATCATCATCGGATTCATCTGCAATACCATCTGCATTTTCTAAAAACCCTTGAATATTAGACCCCGTAATATTGATGTTATTGTATTTACCAATAACAGCCAATTGTGTTTTAGGTGAAAATTTATTGTAGTTGAGATTCCCAAAATAACGACTGTCTAAACCAATACCTCCAGATACTTTTCCGAAACCTTGATTTTTTTTCGATTTTTTTAAGGTGAAATTAATTACAATCTGTTTGTTACCATCATCTACTCCAGTTAGTTCTGCCTCATCACTTTTCTTATCTATAATTTCAACTTTTGCAATAGCATCTGCTGATAAGTTTTTTAATACAATGGCTGGATCTCCACCAAAAAATTCTTTACCATCTACAAATATCTTGGTGACTTCATTACCTTGAGCCACTACTTTTCCATTAGGCTCTAATTCTAAACCGGGTAATTTTTTTAAAAGCGTTTCTAAATTATCACTTGGATTAACTTTGAAAGAATTAGCATTAAAAGCAATGGTATCTTCTTTTATTTGAATAGGTATTACAGCAGATAATGTCACAGCATCTAATTCATAAGTTTCTTCTTTAAGAATGACTTCACCCAAATCTTTAGGTTTGTTTGTATAGTGAATAGGCTCAAAATGGGTGACATAACCTAGATACGAAAACTGTAATAAGAGTGAGTCCTTGGGAGTATCTAAAATTACAAATTCTCCCTTAACATCTGTAATGGTGTAGTTAATAAAAGTGGAATCCTTTTGTGTTAAGAGTGCTACGGAAACAAACTCTATAGGTGTTTTGTTTTCGCTTAAAACAATTCCTTTAATTGGAGGCTCATTTTGACTGAATAGCACATTAGACAAGACAAAAAAGACTAATATTAAAAATTTTGATGGATTCATGGGCTAATTAAACAACTTAGATTTAAAATTAGAGTATGGTTTTAATTGTAAATACCAGTGTCCTTAAATTGGTACTTTTAACTTCAAAATACGCTTAAGCAATAGCATCTCGTAGCTTATTTTTCATTTATTCACATAAAAAAGGTAGCAATGTGAATTACTACCTTTCATTCTTAATATCATTAAGCAGGTTAAAATTTTGGATTTAAAATAAAGACATAGATCTTTATTCTTTCACAACTCTTAACGTTTTAGAACCTAATTGCGTTTTAATATTTGCAATGTAAATTCCTGTTGCTAAATCACTAATATCATAATTAGCTTCTTCCTTAAATGTTTTTAATAATTGACCAGTAATGTTATATAATTCAACACGCTCAATATTATTATTAGAGTCTATCTGAAAGCTATTTTTTGCAGGATTAGGATAAAGTTTAACACTTTCTAATCTTTCAAAATCATTTGTAGATAAATCCCCATTTACTGTAACATCGTAAATTCTTAATCGCACATTATTAGCACCATTCTGAGCTAATTCATCAACAGTAATTGTAATGTTACTTGTTGCTGTAGATAAAGGAATTTCTGTAGGATATTCTAAAGTTCTCTCAACTAGTATACTATTGCTTCCATCTTCAATTGAAGTATCAACCAAAGTATAGGTTACATCACTTTGTCCTGGCACAGAAATTCTTACTACACCAGTCATAGCTGCTCTTTTTCTATATTTAAAGGTTAAAGTTTTATTAACGGTAATACCATTTGTATTTATTCCAAAAGATTCACTAACAGGGCTACCACTCGTCACTTCAGAGTTATAACTAATAAAACTAGCACCTTGACTGAAATCAGAACCAGAAAGCGCATAAACACCAGCGGTAGAACCAAAAGGAAATGTTTGACTATCTGAAGCAGTTCCAGTAAACGTAAATGTGTTTGATTGAGCTGTGGCTGCAAAGAATGTTGTTAATAAAGCAAATGTAAAAAGTAATTGTTTTTTCATAATATGTGGTTTTATAAATTAGTTAGTCAAAATTAGTTATATAAAGCCATCCTTCTTTGCTGAATTCGCCCAAAAACATTCTTATTTCTTGTAGAAACAGACAAACACAATTGAAAAACAAGCAGTTACAATCATTTAAACCACATATAGCATAGAGAAGCTATTATAGCAAAACTAATTAGTCTTTACCTAAATCTGCTCATTAATGAAGTCATAATCTTTAATTGATTGTTGTAATAAGTCATCCTATAAAACCAAAAGAGTTCCTTAGTAAATTATACTAAGGAACTCTTATTAATATTAATTTGATGTCAAAAAAAAATAAGCTTATTCTTTTACAACTTTAATGGTTTTAGATCCTAATTGCGTCTTAATATTTGCAATATAAATACCGGTTGCTAAATCACTGATATCATAATGAGCTTCTTCACCAAATGTTTTTACTAAACGACCTGTAATATTATATAATTCTACACGCTCAACACTTTTATTAGAATTAATCTGAAAACTGTTTGTTACAGGGTTTGGAGAAACGCTAGCAACAATGTTGTTAGCTGAAATTTCTTCAACACTTAAAGCACCATCTCTTTCTAATATAACATTTTCTAATCTAAAAATAGATGTAGCCGTATTATCTACATTTAACATTTCGTCTAATGTTATAGTAACAGTTAAAGGAGTTCCACTAACTAGTGAAATAATTGATCCAAATTCAATTGGAGCGTCTACTACTGCAGACACATCAGTTCCATCAGACCCAAAAGAATAAGACGTACTTGTGTATCCAGATACAGCAACTGTTCCGCTTACACTACATCCTGGTCTTTTTGCCATATCTAAATTAAGAGTTGCATTTATTGGAGTAGCCGAAGTTGTACTAACAGTAAAAATCCATGTGCCAGTTGCTCCATCGTCAGTAGGCGTATCAGACCTAATACCCATAAAATTATTATTGGTTACCGCTACGCCTGTTCCGCTTACAGTAAGAATGCCTTCGTCAAGGTCATCTGAATTTTGTTGTCCAACAGTAAAAGACTGAAGATCATCTCCTGCTGCATCAAATGAGATTTCTGTCTGCGCTGAGGCAAACGTTATACCACCTAAAAAAGCTAAAGTAAAAAGTAATTGTTTTTTCATAATATGTAGTTTTAAATTAGTTAAATCAAAAATACTTATATAAATGGACTCTTCTTTGCTGAATTCAGTCAGAAGCATACTCATTTCATGTAAAAAACGACTATATAAACTGAAAAACAAAGGTTTACAATATTTTTTTTCAAACAACACCTGTAGATCTACTTCAACTTTATGGAATTATTAATTATTGTTTAAAGCATAATTAGAGTACTTCTTTTTCTCTTTTTTAAGTTGTTTGTTTGTAGGCATTTCAGGATAACTTACTAAGAAATTATTTGCGTCTATAACGTTGATAAGATAATGCGTTGTCCCCTTTGGTAAATTAGCGATAATGGTTCCGTCTGCGTTTATTTTAGCATCAGTTTTAAACCATTCTTCATAACGATGTCCGCCATTGGTTGTATAAATTAAATTTGCCTTTACCACCTTAGCTCCATTTTCTTTGAATTTAAAAATCACTTGGTTCTTATCTTTTGATGTAGAAATCACAGTCGGAACCGTTTCTTTATGCTCCATATCACTTTTGTAATACGGATTATACGATGGGTAACTCGCATTCATTTCTGTTAAAATGGAAGTTAATTGCGCATTCATTTCCTTTATTTTTTCAGGATAAGCGCTTGCTAAATTATTAGCCTCTTCTATATCTACACGTTCTACGACTCCATTGTTGGTGTTATATAATTTATATAACTCAAACTCTGGTGTTCTAGGATTATTTTTATAATCATAATTTCTAATAAATTTATAATCACCTACACGTAACGTACTTTGGTAAGACGCATGTGGAAAATGCCACATCATAGCCGTTCTTTCTTTGCCATTTTCGTCTAGAACTAATTTAGAATCGGTAGGGTCTTTTAATAACAACGTCGATAAATCTGCACCATCTAAATGTTTATCTTTAGGTTTATCAATACCTAATAAAGATAGGATTGTTGGGTAAAAATCGAGTCCGTTTACAACAACATCAGATTCTATTCCTTTTTTAATTCCAGGTCCTGATATTAATAAAGGGACTCTAGTTCCACCTTCTTTAGCATTTATCTTTCCTTTATCTAAAGGATAATTATCAGTTACCACATCACCATGCGCGTTTTCCATACCTCCATTATCTGAAGTAAAAATAATATAGGTGTTTTCACTTAATTTATGACCAGGCCAACGTGGATCATCCGTGGTTTCTAAATAATCAAAAACTTGTCCGACATAATAATCTAACATTTCTACCATAGCCGCATAATATGGATTGTTCTGTCCCTTTACATCCCAATGATTAGGATCTGTTGGAAAAGGCACTCCTAACTTTTCACAATATTTTTCTAAAAGCGCTTTACTCCTTGTGTGTATTGGTGCGTGGACTAAAAACGTTGCATAGTACAAGAAAAATGGATCTTGTTTATTCTCTTTTAAGAAGTTTAAAGCATCTTGACTGTTTTGATGAAAAGGAAAACCGTTTTCGTCTAAACGATAAGGATCATCCGCTTTAGTCGTAGCAAAATCGGTTAAACGATGTGGTTTTTGTGGACTCGTTGCTCCACGATCTGCAGTAGACACATCAAAACCTTGATCTGTAGGCTGTGGAAAAGCAAAGTGATTAATAGCCATATGCCATTTTCCGGCATGTCCTGTAGTATACCCTTTTTGTTGTAATACTCTTGCTAGAGTCATTTCGTTTTCTGGCATACGGCCGCTATACCAAGGGTCTATAATACGTTGCGTATTTTTATTACCATTAACCGTTGGAGGTGCTCCGCCTACAACATGTGTCTTTTGTGCTCGTGCTGGATGATTTCCACTCATAATAGCACACCGACTAGGTGCACAAGTTGGTGCTGGAGAGTACGCTTGCCAAAACTGAACTCCTTTTTTAGCTAAGGCATCTATATTTGGTGTTTCGTAAGGAGAAGGTTCATCAATATCGTAAACCTTTACATCTTGCCAGCCTAAATCATCGGTAAGCAATAGCACAACATTAGGCTCTGGACGATCTGTACTCTGCGTTTTATGATGAATTACTTTTGAGTTTTGCGCATTACAGCTAAAACATAAAAGACCTGCAATAATACACCTCATATAATTCTTATACTTCATTTCAGTTTTATTAAATTATTCTTCTACTCTTGAAAAGCTTAGTATGTATTCCTTTTTTTAATTATCACGCATTACAAAGTTCGCTTTTAAAACGTTTTATACGCTTCGGCTAAATAACAAAACTATATCGTTTTACTATATCTGATATTACCTTAAATGTTGCTTTAATCAATCAATTCTCGCTTTATAGTAGAATATATGCAGTTCTAACGTTAACTATACTTCCGTAATAAAAGAGTAAAAAACAATTTAGACAATCACTCTTTTAAAATGTTTTCTCAATAAATCAAGTATTTACAACAACCTATAATTTAGAACATTACCTAAACTTACCTAACAACGATTTAGATGGATTACAGTAACAAATGAGTGGATTAGAGAAATTACAATACTTGTATACCTAATATCTTTATAAAAAAATTAAAACGCATGATTAACAAAATTAATTTAGTAGTTCTATTTTTATTTATCTGCATAAATCCTATTGCTGCACAAGAGGTTTGGTATGAGAATTCTAGTAGTACTAACAGCATTAATTTTAATAATTCAACTGCGGGCACATTTACAACAGATGAAGTGAATCCTGAAACAAGTGGCATCAATTCAAATGCTACAGTGTCTAAATTTGTAAGAAATGGCATGGCCAATCCAACAATCCTATTTGATTTAACCAATCCTATAACAGATTTATCTTCCTATACTATTTCTTTAAAAGCACATACATCAATACAAACCTTAGATTTTAATAGTACAAACAATATAATTCGATTGTATTTAAGAAACTCTAGTGTTGGAGATACTGATGCTATTTTTGAACAATTAATATTTACAGAAGGTCAGACTTGGGAAAATTTCTCTTTTGATTTTAATGGTGCAGCCATTCCTTCTAATATTGCTTTAGCAGGAGGTTATGATCAAATACTAATAGAATTTGCTTCTGATGATGAAACAGCATTAACATCAACTTATTATATTGATACTATTTCCGGATATTCCGAGCAAACCATACCACGAGCTACGTTTTTATCTGGTTCTTGGGGAGTAAGATTTAATCTTAATGGTGGTATTAGATTAGATAATACAGAGGACTATGATTGGGTAGGTGGAGCACAACAAATTGTAGATAATTTACCAGCTGTTGGACATGTAATCACAAATTTCACACATCCAGCACATGGCTATTTTTATACCTTGAGAGATAATCCCTATGTCGATATTGCTAATGAAATTCACCCAGGCATGGTGCCTTCATTAGAAAATGAACAAATTATACTCGATGTTATTAATGTTTTTAAGACTGCAGGAAAAAAAGTAATTTTATACGTAAATGGTGCTGGGCCATCTGTTATTCAAGGAAATGTTGATGCTACAGAAGCAGGAATTATTACAGGATGGGAAAATTATTACAATACCAATTTTGCAGGAGATGAAGGATTAGCATGGCAAACCTTGGCTAGAGGATTTTTTGAACGCTTTAATGGTTTGGTTGATGGTTATTGGATAGACAATATGTCTAACATACCAGGAGATGTTAATGATTTTGTTGCTATGATTAGAGACGTAGATCCAGATGCTGCTATTGCTACCAATTTAACTAAATCTTATATAAAAGATGAAAATGGTGATAATATATATGTAGATTCAGATGCCATTGATGACGAAGACCCTACGGACTATAAAGTTTTCTTTTTAGAAGCTAATGACCCTTATATGGATTTTACAGCTGGTCACCCTACCCCTTTGGGTCAAGGTGCACCACCCAACTCATGGGCCTATGAAGAGTTTTCATTCCCTTTAATTACTGAAAACCCATGGTCTTCTTATGATGGTAGCAAGCTAGCATTAAAACATTATTTTGTACCTATTAGAGAACGATGGAGTGTTGCTAGCGCAGACTTAGTTTTTGAAGTTGAACAAGCTTACCGCTTTGTTAGAACTTTCACAGATGCAGGTGCAACCATGACCTGGAGTACTACAATCACCAACGGTCTAATTACTGCAGATGAAATGGCTATAATGCAAGAGATAAATAACAGAATGGTACAAATGCCTAAACCAGATTACGAAGCTTATGTTAGACCAGAAGGAGCATTTTTAGTTGGTGAAACCTTAAGTGTAGATTCTAACGATTATTTTGAAAAACTAGCTTTGTTTCCAAATCCTGTAAAGCAATACTTTAAATTATCAAAAGAGATTGCTTCCGCTATGGTTTACAATTCCAATGGTCAGAAAATTTTAGAATTTAAAAACAACCAAGCTTCTTTTGATGTTTCAACACTTATTGAAGGAGTTTATTTTATAAAAGCATATACAGCTAATAGTGAAATTCAGGTTTTTAAATTTATAAAACAATAAAAATTACAATTATTGATATCAATCTAAACACAACATTAAATTTTAAGAAAAATATAAATTACCCTACTAATATGAAAAATAAATCAAATAAAGAAAGAGAAGTACGACAAAGGAATATTGTATTATATGTTATATTATTTATGGTCTCTTTTTCTTACGGGCAAGTTGGTGTTGGAAATACAAATCCACAAGCCACTTTAGATATTACAGCATCTAACCAAGCCACACCTTCAAATGAAGATGGCATATTAATTCCTAGGATTGATGCATTTCCATTAACTGCACCTACAGCTGCACAAGACGGAATGCTAGTTTACCTTACTACAGCAGTTGGTTTAAACTCTAAAGGCTTTTATTATTGGGATCAAGCAACTACAAGTTGGGTTAGGTTTTCAAGTATAGAAAAACTAAACGACCTTACTGATGCAAAATCAGATGTAGATGGCTCAGAAGATGGTTCTTCTATTTTTATAGGTATAGATGCAGGACAAAATGATGATGCTACTGACAATAACAATGTTGGAATAGGCTATAGAGCATTACAAGTGAATACAAATGGTACTCATAATTCTGCTTTTGGTTATACAGCTTTAGCAAACAATGTGGGCAATAATAACTCGGCTTTTGGATTTACAGCATTACAACTTAATACCTCTGGAGTAGGAAATTCTGCTTTTGGTAAAAGAGCTTTAGAAGATAATACTACAGGAAATCATAATACAGCCATAGGTGCAGATGCATTAAGAAATAATTATACTAGTATAGCGGATCCTCTAACTACTGGCGCTAGAAACACAGCAGTGGGTAATGGTACAATGTTTAGCAATACTTTTGGAGCAGAAAATGTTGCGATAGGTAATCAAGCGTTATATACTAATCTAACTGGAGTTGGCAATACAGCAATTGGTGCAGAAGCTTTATTTAATGATACAACAGCGCCAGATGCTAGCCGTATTACTGCTAACACTGCTGTTGGTTATCATGCTTCACATCAAAATGTAGACGGAGAACGTAATACAAGTGTAGGATACGAGGCACTAAGTAGTAATGTTGCTCAAAATAATAATTCTGCATTTGGTCATGGAGCACTTAGTTTAAATAGTTCTGGTAATAATACTGCTATGGGTTCATTTGCTGGAAATGAGAGTTCTGGGAACTCAAATGTATTTGTAGGCGTCCAAGCAGGTAACAATAGATTAAGTGGCAATGAGAATGTATTTGTTGGTATACATGCTGGTCGTGGTGAGAATGTGTCACCAGCAACCACAACAGGAGGTGAAAATGTGTATCTTGGAAAAAATGCTGGTCGTGGTGTAACAGGAAGTTCTAACGTTTTTATTGGTTATCATTCAGGTTATGATAATGCTTTTGATACGACTTCAAATACGTTGTTAATTCAAAATGAAAGTGATTCAATACCATTGATTTATGGTGATTTTGCGAATGACAGAGTTGGTATTGGTAAAATAGCAACGACAAATGCTTTAGAAGTAGAAGGTACAACTGAAGCGACCCAATATAAGTTATCTGCATTAAATACAGCACCTGCTAGTGCTACAGCAGCTGGAGTTGAAGGAGAAATAAGAGTTACTACCACACATATTTATGTTTGTATTGCGGCTAATACTTGGGTAAGAGCTGACTTAGCAACTTGGTAAATCTAGGCTCATTTTACCTTTTAGATATAACAAAATCCATAACAGCATATTAAATTTTAAAAAGAATTTAGTATGCTGTTTGCAAATAGAGACTTAGGTACTAAATCATTTTAATAAGATTTGGAATCTTTAAACCTAGACCTCGTTTGCAACTCATTATCTTCTTATAGATGAGTTATAAACGTTAATTATCACTTCAGGTGACGGAACCTTAGCTAATTAAAGAAAGCCTATCTATCCATACTTTTTACGCCTTCAGCATAAAGGCTTTGTTAAATTATATCTCTCAGATTTCAATAAAAATAATGTCCTTTAAAATATTCACTATCTGAATATTTTAAAGGACACTAAAATTTAGACTTATTTAAATTAGGATAAACTTAATCTGTTTAAAAACTAAACATTGTATAGCACCTAATTATAGAAAAATTAATTTTTCTTTTTCTTCTTTTTGTTTTTGCTTTTATTCTTCTTAGAAGCATTTTTTATTTCTTTGGCTCTCTCTTTTCCAAAGGCCTTATTAAGCGATTTCGAAAATTCCTTATTGCTTTCTTTTCTTTTTGCCTTTAATTCTTCAGAACCTTTTTCATACTTTTCATTAACTTCAGAAACAGCTTTTACGTGTGCTTCTTTTAATGTTATTAAAGTAGCCTTTTCTTCACTTGTTAAAGTTATTTTACTTTCTACAGCTTCTACGTATGCATTTACTTTTTTGTCTACATTTTTTTGAGCAAATAATGACGTACACATTGCGATACTAAATACGACAAATAATATTGTTTTTTTCATAATGTTAAAATGGTTTTAATATTAATTAATTGTTTGAACAACAAACATAATTTATATATGCTTTTATGACGTTCTTTCATTCATCATTTAGTTGCTGAAAACTATCATTTCCCTCTTTTTGAATATTCTGAAGGCGATACTCCATGCAATTTTTTAAATGATGTAGAAAAATAAGAATTAGACTCAATACCTATTTGATACATGACTTCTGCAACATTATAACCATGATTACTATCTAACAACTCTGCTGCTCTTTGTAATCTAAAATTACGTAAATAAGCATTTGGAACTTGCCCCGTTAATTGCTTTAATTTTCTATAAAAATGAGATGAACTCAAGCCTGCTTCTTTAGACAATTCTTCTACCCCAAAATTTGAATTCGATAAATTTTGCTCTATTATTTCAGTTATATTTTCTAAAAACTCTAAATCTCTTTTAGAAAAGCCTAATTCTTTTTTATTTTTTGGAGGCAAGCTATTCTTTGAAAAATAATCTTTTATCTTCTCGTTATTTTCAATTAATTTTTTGAGCCTAAGCTCCAAGTGTTTTAAAGAAAATGGTTTGCTAATATATTCATCGGCTCCAAATTCTAAACCTTTAATTAAATCCACATTATCACCCAAAGCCGTTAATAGTAAAACAGGCAATTGACAAGTTTCTGGATTTGCTTTAATACGTTTACACAATTCAAAGCCATCCATTTCTGGCATCATCACATCACTTATAATTGTGCTAAATTCTGTCTTTTTAATTTCTTCTAGTGCTTCTACCCCATTATTTGCTATGGTAATATTATATTTATCTGATAAGGCATTATTCAGAAAGTCTTGAATATCTAATTCGTTTTCAACAACTAAAACATTGTGCTGTTTCTCACTTTTTTTGCTAAGATTAGCCTCTTCAATGGTATTACCTTGTAAAGGCACCCAATTTTTAATGAATGATTTATTTGCATCACTGCCTTCCATATTAACTTCTTCAATAGTTGAAGATGGAATCACAACTGTAAAACGGGTTTCTTTATTTGGTTTACTTTTTACCGAAATACGACCATTAAATAATTCTACTAAAGATTTACAAAAAGATAAACCAATACCTCCGCCACTTACATTGCCATCTTGATTTCCTAATTGATAAAATCGTTCAAAAATGTTATTTAAACTCTCTTTTGGAATACCTTTTCCTGTATCGATAACATCTATTTTTATATTTTTCACGCCCTCTTCAAATACAATAGAAGCATCAATACTAATCGTTCCTTGAACTGGTGTGTTTTTAAAAGCGTTTGAAAGCAGGTTAAAAAGTATTCTTTCCAATTTTTCAACATCAATAACAATCTCTTCGTTTGGAGAGCTTATTTTATAATAAAAATTAATGTTCTTTTCTAAGGCATAATTTTCAAAAGCTTCTGTAGTTGGATATAAAAAGTCACCTAAAGTAGACTTTGTATAATTTAAGTTCAAATACCCTTGTTCTGCTTGTCTAAACGTGATTAATTGATCTATTAAACTTAAAAGTCGGTGTGTATTTCGCTTTATAATCGTTAAAAAGCGTTCACTTTCTGGATTGGTATTGTTTTCAATTACTCTATCTAAAGGCCCTGAAATTAAAGTTAAAGGCGTTCTAAACTCATGAGATAAATTGGTAAAATATTTAAATTTACCTTGGTTAATGACTTCTACCCTATCTTTATCTAATTGCTCGTATATAAGTTTTTGTTTCAATTTTTCATGCTGAACAAAATAGAACACAATTCCGACCCCAATTCCTAAAAATATGAGTACCAATAATGTATAACTCCACCATGTTTGGTACCAAAGTGGTAAAACAACTAAGGTTAAAGATTTGGTTGAATCACTCCAAATACCATCTCCATTAGCCGATTTCATTTTTAATGTATAAGTCCCATCAGATAAATTAGTATAAGTTACAGCAGATTTACCTTCGTCTGTTTCTACCCAATCTTTATTAAAACCTTCTAATTTATAAGCTATCTTATTTTTAGCAGGAGCTGAAGTATGTTCTGCAACTAAATTAAAGGAAATAATACGCTGACTTTTAGAGATAGTTACGGTATCTGTTTCTGAAATTGCTTTTTCTAGTATCGTAATATCATTAAATTTTTCACCAATTTTTACAGGTTTATTATTAATTAATAACGATGTAATTAAAACTCTTGGCGACTGTCTATTTAAGGCTATTTTCTGAGGATCAAAAATTGTTAGACCATTTAAACCACCAAAATACATATAACCAGATGCGCCTAAGGTATATGCCGATTGTCTAAAATTATTTTGAATTAAACCATCACTTACATCAAAAACATTGACTTTGTTTGAGTCCGTATTAAACCGAACTAATCCCATATCTGTACTAATCCATAAGTTATCGCTATTGTCTTGTGGTAGAATTCCATAAATAACATCATCTGGTAAAACATCATTTTTTCGAAAATACTCCATGCTCAAAGGATTGCTATCGCTATCTAAGGTCAGTTTATTTAAACCTCCACCAAAAGTCCCTATCCAAATATTCTTTTTATCATCTTCATAGAGTGAAAAAATACTATTGTAACTTAGTTTACTATTATCTGCTTTAGAGTCGTTATATTCTCTTATAGTTTCAATTTTACCATCTATATAACTGCATTGTAATAAACCTTTATCTGTACCAAACCACAATTGATTCTTGCGATCTTGCAAAAAAGACTGCACTCTATTGGCAGCGATTTTTAAACTAGATTTGATAGTGATTTTAGGTTGCCTAGTATTATCGATGTCCTTCCAAGGATTTTCTAAAACAATAATTCTATTCCCTGCTAAAACAATATCTGTATCATTGATTTGCGCAATTTTTCGTGTTAAGAATAAAGACGCTTTTCCATTTCTAGATAAAAGCTGAACGCCTTTAAAATCCTTTCTTATAGGACTGTAAACAATGACTTTTTTATCGGTACCAAACCAAATATAGTTTTTATCATCCTGATAAATACATCGTATAACATCGGTACTTTCAATAGGTAATTGACTTTGTAAGTCTTCGTATTTAAGCTTATCTATATTGTTTTCAGTAATGGCATCTATACTTCTAAATAATTTTTTATTGTAACCTGAAATCCAAATCTTGCCGGTGTTATCTTCTAAAATTGAGGTGATTAAATTATCACCAATAGAAAACTTATCGTAAGGGTTGTTAGTATAGGAATAAAATGGTTTTTGAAAAAGATCTAATTTATTAATTCCACCTTGTGCTGTACCTACCCAAAGCACATTAAAACTATCTTGATATACGGCATTAATTTGATGACTACTGATGCTGTTTTTATTCTTTGGATCGTAATTAAAATGCTTAAAAGAATTTAGAATTGGATTAAATTTATAGAGCCCGTCACCTGTTGTTCCTATCCAAATGGCATTATCATTATCTTTAAAAAGACTATTGACATAAAATGTAGAATCTTGATTTGGAACTTTTATTTTCTTAACAAGGTAATCTGAGTTTGAATCTAAATTTGAACTGTACAACCCTTCTGTTGTACCAATCCAAAATATGTTATCCACTTTTATAATTTCAGTGATTTCTTTATCCTTAAAAAAATCAAAATCATCTACAGCTGGAAGTGCCGATTTTAATATTGGACTTTCCGATGGGTACTTCACTTTTTTTAAGCCATCTGTTGTACCTAAAAAGATTGAAGCATTTTGACCAAATGTAAATGTATTAACCTCTAAATCCGCTTCTTTTAAATCAAGTGCATTCTCAGAAACTTCAAAAACACCATTATTTACATCCTTTAATTGGCAGCGTATTAATTGTTTAGGAGACGTAATCCAAACATAGTCATCGTTTTTGGAAGCAATCTTATTAACATCAATATTATAGTTTATTGGAACTGTAAAAAAGCGTTCTAGCCAAGGCACATAGATATTAACTCCAACATTGGTACCTATCCAAAGAATACCATTGTTATCGTTAAATAAATAAGTAATATTATTACTAGAAATGGTTTGCTCATCTTTAGATTGGGTGCTGAATGTTTTAAACTCATAGCCATCATAACGAATTAAACCATTAGGAGTGGCATACCATAAAAATCCATATTTATCTTGTTCTATGGCATTAACCGTATTTTGATTAAACCCTTCTTTATTAGAAATTCTTTCAAAGTTTTGAGAATAAGCTTGTTGAATCAATAGTGTTATTAAAACACAAAGAAAGCATATAATTCTACGCATGTTATATATTTAGTTTGACACAAGAATATACGTATTTTAATTTATTGACTAATAAATTCAAGTAATTTTTTTATCATATCACGACTTCCACAATAAAACGGAGCACGCTCATGAATATGAGTAGGCACAATATCCAATATACTTCGCTCACCATCAGTAGCTATACCATTTGCCTGCTCTGTTAAAAATGCCATGGGATTACATTCGTAAAGTAATCTTAATTTACCATCGGTATTAACAGTACTATTTGGGTATAAATAAATCCCTCCTTTTATCATGTTTCTATGAAAATCGGAAACTAAAGAACCAATATAGCGTTGTGAATAAGGTCTATCTGCTTCTATCTGCTGACAGTATTTGATATATTGCTTTACCCCTTCTGGAAAATGACTATAATTACCTTGGTTTACCGAATAAATAGCACCTTGCTCTGGGAATTTCATATCTGGATGCGAAAGGTAAAAAGAACCAATGGCTGGATTAAGCGTAAAGCCATTAACACCATCTCCTGTGGTATACACCAACATGGTGGACGTGCCATACACAATATAACCTGCGGCCACTTGGTTTCTGCCTGGTTGTAAAAAGTCTTTTTCTTCTACAGGAGTACCTGGCGGAGTTAAGCGTCTATAAATTGAAAAAATAGTTCCAACAGACACATTCACATCAATATTAGAAGAACCATCCAAAGGATCCATCAATACGACATACTTCCCATTTGATTCTTTATCACGACCTTCAATGGTTATAAATTCATCATTCTCTTCTGAAACTATACCACAAACAATATTTCTATTTTTTAAAGATTGAATAAATGTTTTATTCGCAAATACATCTAATTTTTGTTGATGCTCTCCTTGTACATTAACATCACCTGAATCGCCAAAAAGATCTACTAAACCCGCTTTATTCACCTCATGATTCACCACTTTTGCAGCCAAACGCAATGCGTTTAAAAGACTTGATAGTTCTCCACTAGAAAAGGGAAACGAAGCTTGGTTTTTTATAATAAATTCCCCTAAAGTCGTTTTTTGATGACTCATAATAGTTGCTTTAATTTCTTTAGATATATGATTTCATCATCAATGCAGCACCTAAAGCACTTTCATTTTTACAATCAGAAATTTTTATTTCAATATCTGTTTTTAACAGCTTTAAGAAGGCTATAAATATTAGGTTTTTATTAAATCCACCAGAAATATAAATGTCTTTAATTGCTGAATTTTCATCAGAAATTAAATTAATACCTTGAATTACTTTTTTGCTAATTTCAAAAACTAATTGATAATAAGCCGCTTCGTAATCCTTATAATTAGTTAATAAATAAGGATGTGCTTCAAAATCACTATCAATACCTTCTGCTAAAAATACGCGTGCATTTGTATTTATAAGTTCATTACAAAGCGTTTCATTTAGCTCTAATTGTAAATGGGTATCAATATCTACTTTAAAATACGTACTTAAAGCAGCGATATAGACTTCATGGATTTTTCCAAGAAATTGCATAGACGATTTTATCTGCTGTTTATGTGGAGTCATAAAACACAGACAGTTATTTTTTAACTGGTGTTGTGTTAAGGTTTCCTTGCTAAACGGATTCATGGCTATAATCCAAGTTCCTGTAGATAGTAAAATAAATTCGTTGTCTTTTTCTGTTTCTAATAACGGAATAATAGACGCCGAACTATCATGTAAACCTGTTCCAACGGCTATTTCTTGTCCATTAAATGTGGTGACTATAGCTTCTTTCCCATTTTGTGGTGTCGGTAAATTTAATTTATAATCAGAAATCCATTGATGATACTGCATGGTATCAAAATCCCAGGTTGCTGTATGTGCACCTACAGATGTAAAATCTGCAGTTACTTTTTTGGTAAAAAGATAACTTAAGTATTGTGGGTAATGTAAAATCTTATCTACCTTATTCCAAAATTCTGGTTTTTCTTTTTGTAATTTTAAAATTTGAAGTCCTGTGTTTAGCATACCATAAGCCGGAGATGCTGTTTTTCTAGAAAACTCTTCCTGACCTCCATTAGCATCATAAAACTCATGATACGTATCTAAGCTTAACGGCTTTAAATAATTATATAATGGTGTAATCCTATGACCATTTTTATCTAAATAAATAAGACTAGCACCATGCGTAGAAAAGTTAATAGCCTTTATAGCATAGTCGCCTTCAGCTTGTATTCTTTTTATCTCATTTTGAATCCAGTTTTCTATAGATTCGATATCATCACAAGGGTAACCGTCTTCATCAGCAACTTCATCAAATCGCGTTGCATTTCTGTATACGACGTCAAACTCTTCATTAAACAAGAGTATTTTTTTATTTGTTTTCCCTATATCAATTACAGCAATTACATTCACCATCACAGTTCTAAATTAAAAAAAGGGTGTTTGGTTTTAAAGCCAAGCACCCTTTTGAGTTATTCTAATTAGTTTTTAAATCCATATAACGGACCATAATTTTCACAAGCTCTATAATCTGCGCCTTCTAAGCCTTCGCCAAAAGCAGACCATGCACTTGGTCTAAATACGTCGTCTTCACTAACATTATGCATGTTCACAGGAATACGTAACATGGCAGCTAACGAAATTAAATCGGCACCAATATGTCCATGAGAAATCGC
Organism: Winogradskyella sp. ECml5-4; assembly: GCF_036903175.1. Lineage (NCBI taxonomy): Bacteria > Pseudomonadati > Bacteroidota > Flavobacteriia > Flavobacteriales > Flavobacteriaceae > Winogradskyella > Winogradskyella sp. ECml5-4. Next base: position 67,890 of record NZ_JAYJLF010000002.1, read on the forward strand.
TCCATGGTTGGCTCCCCATTTTGCCATTACCGTATACACATCTTTAAAGAAACCAGTCCCTGTTGTTCTTGGTACAAACCAAGTTGTTGGCCAAGTTGGGTTTGTTCTTTCATTTAAAATTTCGTGAACATCCTCAGGCAATTCAACACTCCAGCCTTCTACAATTTGTAACACTGGTCCAATCCCTTTTACCAAGTTTAATCTACACATCGTCATTGGTAATTCACCTCTTGTTTTAAACTGAGAAGAGAATCCTCCACCTCTAAAATATTCAGCAATTGCTGCTGGCCATTTGGTGTTATCTAAACATTTTTGAACTTCTTCTTCTGTAATTTCCCAGAATGGTTTCATTGTAGGATTACCATCAGCATCTGTTTGTTGTGCTGTAGCATCTAAGGTTGTAGAACCAGAATTGATTAAGTGAATAATTCCGTTCTCTGCAATACCAGTTAATTTCTTACCTGTTACACGTTCTACTGACTCAGGACTCCAGTACGTACGGACATCTGAGAATAATTGCGCTTTGTTGGTTAACAAGTGCCCAAACAACATAGAAATTGCGTTTAAACAATCGTTTTCAGTTGCAAATGTGTACGCTTGACGAATACCATTCCAATCAAAAGACGAGTTTAAAATAGATTCTGTGAAATCGGCGTTGGGTTGGTAATCGGTCCACTGACGTTGTCCTTGGAAACCTCCCATAATGGCATTTCTACCTTTAGATTCTTCACCGAATCCCATTTCTTTTAACTTAGGGTTTCCGTTCATTAAATCTTTACAGATTAATGTCATTTTTACAACCTTTTCCCATTCAGCATCTTTTTCTTCTGCTGATTTTTGAGCTTCAGGACTGTTATAATCTTTACCTTCTTTACAGTTTGCTTTGGTCCAAGCTAAAGCTTTTTCAAATTCGTCATGATCGTAAATACCTTCATCAATACGTCTTAAAAGCTCTACAGACTCTACAAACTCAGCTCTTACACCTAAGTAATCTTGTAAAAAGTTGACATCTACCATAGAACCTGCAATACCCATAGAACTGTATCCTATAGATAAATACGATTTACCTTTCATTTGAGCCACTGCTAAAGCGCCTTTTGTGAAACGTAATATTTTTTCTGAAACATCTTGAGGAATGGTTTGATCACCACTATCTTGAACTTCTTTACCATAAATTCCAAACGCTGGTAATCCTTTTTGAGAATAACCTGCTAAGGCTGCTGCTAAATATACAGCTCCTGGTCTTTCTGTTCCGTTAAAACCCCAAACTGCTTTAGGTGTTAAAGGATCGGTATCCATAACTTCTGTTCCATAACACCAACATGGTGTTACTGTTAATGATACTTCTACTCCTTCTCTTTTAAATTTATCTGCACAAGCTGCTGCATCTGCAACACCTCCAATAGTGGTATCTGCAATAACAACTTCTACTTTTTCTCCGCTAGGGAAACGTAAATTGTCTTCTATTAGCTTAGCTGCGGCTTTAGCCATGTCCATAGTTTGAACTTCTAAAGACTCTCTAACTCCTAATTCACGTCCATCAATCACCGGACGAATGCCTACTTTTGGTAGTCTACCTATTAATCTACTCATGATTATATTTTTTTATTATGTGAATTGCTCTAATTCTGTTAATTGTTCGTTTGAAAGTCCTGCGGGTTTAAAACCTGCTGCCCAACACATCATTAACATCTTAGCTCCTTTATTGGCAACATCTAAAAAGTCCCAAGCTTGCATTACATCTGGCGCTGTAGCTGTTGCTCCATGCTTTTCCCATAAGGATACGTTTCTTGTTTTAAAGGCTTCCATAGTTACATCTGCTAAAGCTGCTGTACTAGATAAAGCATAAGGTGTACAGTGAATACCTTTTGGTACAAATACTTTAACCTCAGGACACATCATCCAGATTTGTCTGTTTAATTCTTCTTCATTATCAAATAACTCGTGATGACTCATACAGATTAACTCTAATGGGTGTGTGTGCACAACCGCTAAATTTTCTGGATGATGAATAGAGTTAAATAAATGGATACTTGCATGAGAAATTAACTCACACGTTGGTCCAAAATTTTCACGCTTACCACCCCAAATAACGGAATACGCTGTAGCATCTTCATTGATATATAAGATACAAGACGCTTCTTCAAGCTTATCTACTAAATCTCTCAAATAACAACCTGTACCTGTAATGTAAATTACAAATCCAGCAGCTCCTTTTGGAAATTCAAACGGAACTTCTGTTCCAATACCTTGTACTTCTTCTTTTGTAAAGTAAGAGGTTAAGTTCATTGAAATGTTTCCTGCATTTCGCTCTGCCCATTCACGTTGCCATAAATAACCCGCGACTTCGGATACTTTTTTTAATTCTGCTTCTACCTGTACTGGGAGTTTTATCGTTTTCATTTGTTTGTGTTTATTATTTTTATTTGTCAAATGGTGCATCCATATTAATCATAACATTAAGTATTGCGTTTTTAGTTATGGATGGTTCATATCGTTTTAAATAAAATTATTGTAACAAAATTAGACACACATTACTCCTTATTAAATATTCAAAATCTGTATTTTTGTATCTAATTCAAACATTAGTGCTTCATGAAGTTTGTAAAAGAAATTGAATTAGGCGATCCTTCAGCAAATCATCAAAATTTCATTGACCTGAAATTAAAGATGTTATGTTGCCGATATTGGTTATTAGATTTATGGGACTGTCATGAAATGGTTTTTCCGTTTTGGAGGCTATATTGGAATAAAAACACAGGAGGCCAATTAATTCACCAAGACACTGTTTTTGAAATGGATCCGAATCATATTTATATAATTCCTCCATTTACCTCGTTTTCGTCGCGCTATACAAAGAATCATATTTATAATGAAGGCATTCATGTTTCAGGGAAACAATTGAACGCTAAACACAATGAAGCCGATTTAGAAAATATGTTTCTCATTCACTTCTTTGCGCATTTTAACCTAGGTGTGCCTTTTGACAGTGTTTTTCCTGGTATTTTAAAAATTGAATTAACCGATTACTTAAAAGACAGATTAAACTATTTAACCGATCGCCTAAAAGTGGAAAACAAAGATTTTAAACTCACTTTTAATTTAAAGTTACAAGCCTTTATTAAAGAAGCACTCACTAATATTGGTCCAGAATTATGGAAAACCATTAATATAGACGAGCGTGTTTTAAAGGTCATCCGTTATATTGAAGTCAATCTTGATAAAAAACTCAGCAATACCCAAATGTCTGCACTGGTAAATATGGCACCAAATTCGTTTGCCAGATTATTTAAAGAAGAGATGAATGTAACCTTACATCAATTTGTTCAAAACAGAAAAATCGCAAAATCCTGCGAGTTATTTGAGCATACTAATAAATCCATTGAAAATGTCGCATTCAATTTAGGGTTTTCGGACCGCTATCATTTTTCAAGGGTATTTAAATCGGTTACAGGATTAACTCCGGCATCCTACAAATCTGGAAAATACACCTAAACTTCTCTTTCCAAATACTTAAGGTTTCTGTCTTATTATGTGTGTTTTTAAGCTTATGAGGATTTTGAGCAAGCAATTGACGGATTTGAGAAACGTGCTTTAGTTAATTATATCATTCTTTGTAGAGACCAATACCATTCGGTTGTAGGTCAACAAATTTCTATAACAATTTATGGGGTTTTCAACATTATATGCTGTTTGAATTTTAAACACAGAAACCCTTCGATGTTTAAATTATACATATTATTGATTAATATGGATAAATTCTAAAAACACATTGTTATATATGTTTGTTAACCACATTGGCAAATAAGAATTCGATTTTTTGTTTAATTATAATAAAAACATCGAATTTATTAAACATATCACAACATAAACTAAACGTAAACACTCATGAAAGAATTTAATCAATTTATAAACGGAAAGTTTGTAAAATCTACTTCTTCAGAAGTAACAAAAGTACTTAACCCTTGTACAGAAGAAGTATTGTCAGAGATACCACATGGATCTGTTGAAGATGCAAATAAAGCATTAGATGCGGCTAAAGCATCACAACATGCTTGGAAATCTCTTACAGCCGTTGAACGTGCTGGCTATTTACATAAAATGGCTGATGTCATTCGTGAAAATCGTGTGTTTTTAGCTGAAACTTTAGCAGCAGAACAAGCAAAAGTGATAGGCTTAGCGCAAGTAGAAATTGATGTTACAGCTGATTATTTTGATTATTATGCAGGTTTTGCAAGACGAATAGAAGGTGAAATTATACAAAGTGACCGTAAAAAAGAACACATCTTTTTACATAAAGCACCTATTGGTGTTGCTGTAGGGATTTTACCTTGGAACTTCCCATTTTTTGTAATGGCAAGAAAAGTTGCTGGATCATTAATTACAGGAAATACTTGTGTAATTAAGCCAAGTTGCATTGCACCAAACACAATTATGGAGTGGGTAGATTTAATCCAAAAAATAGAATTACCTGCTGGTGTATTAAACTTTGTGTGTGGTTCTGGACCAATAGTTGGAAACGCTTTATCTAAAAGTCCAATTACAGGTATTATCAGTTTAACTGGTAGTGTATTTGCAGGTCAGAAAGTTATGGAAGCTGCTTCTGAAAATATTACAAAAGTATCTTTAGAATTAGGTGGTAAAGCTCCTGCGATTGTTTGTGCCGATGCAAATTTAGAATTGGCGGTTAATGCCGTTGTTGGTTCTAGAATTATTTATAGCGGACAAGTATGTAATTGTGCAGAACGTGTGTATGTTGAAGAATCTATTCACGATCAGTTTTTAGAAATGGTTACGGCTAAAATGAACGCTTTAAAAGTAGAAGATGCTTTTTCTGAAAACAATCCTGACATGAGTGCATTGGTTTCTAAAGCGCAATTAGATAAAGTAGCAGAAATGGTTGAATTTGCTAAAAAAGAAGGTGCAGAAGTTTTAGTTGGTGGAGGTAAATCTACCCAGTTTGATAAAGGTTATTTTTACCAACCTACATTATTAACTAACGTAAGACAGGATATGCAAATCATCCAAGATGAAGTTTTTGGTCCTGTATTACCAGTAATGAAATTTAGTACGCTAGATGAAGCTATTGCATTGGCCAATGATTCTGAGTATGGTTTAACATCATCAATTTTCTCAGAAAACTTCAACAAAGTAATGCATGCTGCTGAAGAATTACAATATGGAGAAACCTATATCAATAGAGAACATTTTGAAGCTATCCAAGGCTTCCATGCTGGATGGAAAAAATCTGGAATTGGTGGAGCTGATGGAAAACATGGTATGGAAGAATACCTTCAAACAAAAGTGATTTACGCACAATACAGATAGACATTAATATCAGATTATTAAAGCACTATTCATTTTTAGATTTTAATTTGAATGGTGCTTTTTTTCATTGAAACAAAAAACTAAGACTAAATGACGAATTCAACAAAAATACCAGTAGTATCTAAAGAGGTCATAGTACCATTTGTACTCATCACATCTTTGTTTGCACTTTGGGGTTTTGCTAATGATATTACAAATCCTATGGTAGCTGCATTTGGAACTGTAATGGAAATTTCAACAGCAAAAGCCGCATTAGTACAATTAGCTTTTTATGGTGGTTATGCAACGATGGCTATTCCTGCGGCACTTTTTGTTAGAAAATATAGTTATAAAAAAGGAATTCTTTTAGGTTTAACCCTTTACGCCTTTGGAGCTTTATTGTTTTATCCAGCGGCAAAATTTGAAGTTTTTGGATTCTTTTTAGGCTCACTTTATATATTAACCTTTGGATTAGCCTTTTTAGAAACCACAGCCAATCCTTTTATACTATCAATGGGAGATGAACGTACGGCAACGCAACGTTTAAACTTAGCACAAGCCTTCAACCCTATCGGGTCGTTGTTTGGCATGTTTGTAGCATCTAAATTTATACTTACCGCTTTAGATTCTGACAAACGTAACGAGGCTGGCGAACTTATTTTCAATACGTTAAGCGAAGCTCAAAAAGCCGTTATTAGAACTCACGATTTAGAAATTATTAGAAACCCTTATGTTATTCTTGGTTTTGTTGTTATCGCCATGTTAGTGGTTATTTCTATCACTAAAATGCCAAAAAGGAAGGTTAGCGATAATCCAACCAGTGCGGCATCGTCATTTAAAAGATTATTCAAAAACGGAAAATATAAAGAAGGAGTTTTAGCGCAATTATTCTATGTTGCCGCTCAAATTATGTGTTGGACATTTATCATTCAATACGCAGGAAACTTAGGCATACCAAAAGCAGAAGCTCAAAACTACAACATTGTAGCCATGGCTATATTTTTATGCAGTCGATTTATAAGTACATTTTTAATGAAGTATGTTAACTCTAGAAAACTACTTATGATTTTTGCACTTTGTGCTATGGCAACCACATCTGGTGTTATATTAATTGAAGGTATAGCAGGTCTTTATTTACTAGTAGCTACTTCAGCATTTATGTCTTTAATGTTCCCTACCATTTACGGTATTGCATTAGACGGTTTAAGAGCAGACGATACTGCTATTGGTGCAGCTGGTTTAGTAATGGCAATTGTTGGTGGGGCTTTAATGCCAATTTTACAAGGATTAATGATAGATACTGAAAAGATAGGGCCATTTTCTGGTGTTAACTTCTCTTTCATTCTACCATTTATTTGTTTCTGTTTTATTGCGCTTTACGGTTATAGAACTCTAAAAAAATATAAGCACCAATAATGAAAGTTTTTGATTTTGCTTTCAATAAAAACTGAAAATTAACAGATAAAAATTACCAACTACAAGACGCATAACAATGGCTATAGAATTTAACTCAAAATACCCATCAGTAGATGATTTAAGAACAAAGGCAGAAAAAATGATACCCAAATTTGCTTTTGAATACCTCGATGGTGGCTGCAACGAAGATGTTAATCTTCACCGAAATACTTCAGAATTAAGAGATGTACAATTAATTCCACAATACTTAAGAGATTTTAACGGAGCTAATTTAAAAACAAAGTTATTTGGTATTGAATATGATGCTCCTTTTGGAATCGCACCAGTAGGATTACAAGGTTTAATGTGGCCAAATGCTCCAGAAATCTTAGCAAAAGCGGCACACAAACACAATGTGCCATTCATTTTAAGTACGGTAACAACAACAAGTATAGAACGGGCTGCAGAACTCACCGAAGGAAAAGCTTGGTTTCAGTTATACCACCCAACGGAAGATCGTTTAAGAGACGATATTATAAAGAGAGCTGCTGCTGCAGAATGTCCTGTATTAGTCATTCTATGTGATGTGCCAACTTTTGGGTTTAGACCAAGAGATATAAGAAACGGTTTGGCAATGCCACCTAAGATGTCTGTTAAAAACATTTTGCAAGTTTTAGGAAAACCAAAATGGGCCATGAATACCTTACGTTACGGTCAGCCTAACTTTGAAACTCTTAAGCCATACATGCCTAAAGGTTTAGATTTAAAACAATTGGGTAAGTTTATGGATGCGACGTTTTCTGGTCGTTTAAACGAAGAAAAAATAAAACCTATCCGTGATATGTGGAAAGGTAAGATTGTACTTAAAGGTGTGGCTTCAGAAGAAGATACTAAAGAAGCAATTCGTTTAGGTTTGGATGGTATTATTGTTTCTAATCATGGAGGAAGACAATTAGACGCAGGAGAATCTACAATTAAACCTCTATCTCATATTGCTGCTAAATATGGCGATCAAATTGAAGTGATGATGGATAGTGGTATCAGATCAGGTCCTGATGTTGCTAGATCGCTTGCTACTGGAGCTAAATTTACATTTATGGGACGCTCATTTATGTATGGAGTTTCGGCTTTAGGGCATAAAGGTGGTGATCATACTATTTCACTTTTAAAAACAGAATTACAACAAGTGATGGAACAACTATGTTGTGAACGCGTTGAAGATTTACCGAAGCATTTATTAATAAAATAAATTTCCCCTAATAATAAAACTTAATTAAAAGCATAGTAATTGTTGTTTAGTAAACGATTATTTTTTTAGAAGAAAAAGCCGCTGTAGGGAGTGGCTTTTTTTTATTATTCAGGGTACTCTATTCTTAGATGGTAAATATTCGCTAATTTATGTTTAAGCACTTTTTTGATAGATTGAATTTCTTTAAACGTAATATTCGCATTTAAAAACTGACCACTCTCCATTTGCTTATTGATTATGTTTTCAACAAAATCATTAATCTTTGTACTTGTAGGATCTTTTAAACTTTTTGAAGCAGCTTCTACACTATCACACATCATTAAAATTGCTGTTTCTTTACTAAATGGTTTTGGACCTGGATAAGTAAAATCGCTGATATCAACATTTTCATTCTCAGCTTTTTCTTTCATATAAAAATAATACACTAAGCTGGTACCATGATGTGTTCTAATAAAATCTATAACACGATCTGGTAAATTGTATTTTTTAGCAATTTCAATGCCTTTAATTGTGTGATCAATAATGATTTTCGCAGATTCTTTATTCGATAATTCGTCATGAGGATTAATACCCGTACTCTGGTTTTCTGTAAAATACGTTGGATTATTCATCTTGCCAATATCATGATACAAGGCTCCTACTCTAATTAACATAGCATTAGCTCCAATTTCATTAGCTGAAGCTTCAGCCAAATTAGCTACATTTAATGAATGATGAAATGTCCCTGGAGCTCTGTTTGATAATTCTTTTAGCAATTTTGTATTTGTATCAGACAATTCTAATAAAGATACGTCAGACACCAGTCCAAAAATCTTTTCATAAATATAGATTAAAGGCTGAACAAACAAAGTCGCTAAACCACAAAGCACAAATAAACCAAAGGTTTCCCATTTTAGACCTGTTAATTGCCCTTCGTGAATAACGAAAAACGCAAAATAAGCAATGATATAAATAAATGTTATTTGTCCTACTGATATAAAAAGGTTAGCTCTTTTATATAATTCTGAGACCGTTAAAATCGTTACCATTCCTGCAATAATCTGAAGAAACATATACTCGTAACTATTAGGTACAATAAAACCTAAAAGTAATACCGTAAGTACATGTGTAAAGAGACCTAATCTTGCATCGAAAAAAGCTTTTAGTACGAGTGGTAAAATACATAATGGCACCACATAGATATACTGAGAATTAAAGTTAATAACCAAAGTGCTTAACAATATCATTAATGCGATATTAAAAAATATAAACGTCACTTTAGTGTTGTTTAAAAAGACTTCGAGTCTATATTTTCTTAAAAACAATAATAACATAAGTAATGCCAATGCCACCAATAGTGTGTAAGCTACAAGAACCCAATTATAATTAGCAGAATTCCATACTTGAGATTCATATTCGGATTTTAAAGAGCTTAAAATAACGTATTGATCTTCCTCTACTACTTGTCCTTTAGAAACTATGAGTTGGTCTTTTTCAATACGTCCTCTCGTTAAAGAAATTCGTGACAATTCCTCTTCTAAAGCTTTATCACTAAGACTTTTATTGAGTTTTATATTAGGTTTAATAACATCGAAAAAAATAGAGACTATACGCTTTTTTGTATCTATAGATAATGTATTTCCTAAATCCTTCTCTACAAGTGCTCTCCATTCACTTAACTCATACAAACTGCCATATTGCAACTCTTTTTGAATGGTATTAGATGACGTTAAAAATACAGGTCTATCTTTATCATAATTATAATCTAAATCTAATATTCCGGAATTATAAAGCTTGTTTACAATTGATTTACCATGATTAAATAACGTTGTATTTTCAGTTCTAAGAGTACTAGAGTCTTTAAATACTTGGTTAAATCTCATCGTAAAATCTAACAAAACATCGTCTTCAACACCTTTAGTGACCTCAAAATACAAAGGACTATGATTTTTAATTTCGCGTTGTTCTTTGTCTATTTCACTTTGGGATTTCTTTATCGCAAAATTAAATGGAGCATATAGGTTTTCGGATTGCCATGGCTTACCCTTTTCAAAAGAGTATCTAAACTTCCCTGTTTTAGGAAACAAGTAAACAATAAACAATGTGGTTAATAAGAATAATAATATCTTATAAACTAAAGCATGATTCTTATACCATTTATTGAGGAATACATTCATATACAATCAAATGTAATAAATATTAGAATTTTAGACTGCTAATATCATTAATACATTCTAAAATCTCTTAAAAAATGTTTAATTTCGCTCCAAATAACATCAAATATAATCACAATGAATAAGGACGTCGTTATAGTTTCAGCAGTTAGAACACCAATTGGAAGTTTTTTAGGAAGTTTATCTACAGTACCAGCACCTCGATTAGGAGCTGCGGCTATTAAAGGAGCTTTAGATAAAATTAATTTAAAACCAGAGCTAGTAGATGAAGTCATTATGGGAAATGTTGTGCAAGCTGGTACAGGACAAGCTCCTGCAAGACAAGCTGCTATTTACGCAGGATTACCAAACACAATTCCATGTACTACAGTTAACAAAGTATGTGCTTCAGGAATGAAAGCTGTAATGCAAGCTGCTCAAGCTATACAATTAGGTGATGCAGAAATAGTTGTTGCCGGTGGAATGGAGAACATGAGTTTAATTCCACATTATTATCATGCAAGAACTGGTACAAAATTTGGACCAGCAACGCTTGAAGACGGTATGCAAAAAGACGGATTAGTTGACGCTTATGACAATAATGCCATGGGTGTTTGTGCCGATTTATGTGCAACTGAATATAAATTCTCTAGAGAAGATCAAGATGCTTTTGCTGTTCAGTCTTATGAACGTTCTAAAGCGGCTTGGGATGCTGGAAAATTTGAGAATGAAGTTATTGCTGTTGAAGTTCCTCAACGTCGTGGAGAACCTGTAATTATTGATAAAGATGAAGAATATACGAATGTGAGAATGGATAAAATTCCTGCATTACGTCCTGCATTTACTAAAGACGGAACAGTTACTGCTGCAAATGCATCTACAATTAACGATGGAGCTGCTGCTATGATATTAATGAGCAGAGAAAAAGCTGAAGAATTAGGCTTACAACCTATTGCTGTTATAAAAGGGTATGCAGATGCTGCACATGAACCAGAATGGTTTACAACAGCGCCTGCTAAAGCTTTACCAAAAGCATTAGCTAAAGCGAATATTGATATAAAAGACGTTGATTTCTTTGAATTTAACGAAGCATTCTCTATTGTTGGATTAGCTAATATGAAAATTTTAGGATTAGACGATAGTAATGTAAATGTTAATGGTGGTGCCGTTTCTTTAGGACATCCACTTGGATGCTCTGGCGTAAGAATTTTAGTGACCTTAATTAACGTATTACAACAAAATAACGCCAATATTGGAGCAGCTGCTATTTGTAATGGCGGTGGAGGTGCTTCTGCAGTGGTATTAGAACGCGCTTAACCAAACTCTATGCAATACGGCATTTGCAATCTTGGCATTGTACCTATACGATTAGAACCTAGCGATACCAGTGAAATGGTAACGCAAGCTCTGTATGGTGACTTTTTTAAAGTGCTTGAGCAACGAAAAAAGTGGAGTCGCATCCGTTTTGCTTTCGATAAATATGAAGGTTGGATAGATAATAAGCAATACTTAGAAATTGACGCATCTAATTATAATGACCTAAATAAATCTGGTGTTAATTTATCCAAAGATTTAATTGAATTTGTATCAGATGCTTCAAATAATTTATATCCTATTCCTGTTGGTTCAGATTTAAATGGGTTAAACATACTTAAGCATAACTTTGATGGTACTGCCTTAACCTCAAAAAGCGCTAAAGAAAATATTGTTAAATCATCTTTTTTATTCTTGAATGCCCCCTATTTATGGGGTGGAAAATCACCTTTTGGAATTGATTGTTCTGGATTTACACAAATGGTATATAAACTCAATGGGTATAAATTATTTAGAGATGCTTCTGAACAAGCAACACAAGGGGAAGCTCTAAGCTTTATTGAAGAAAGTGAACCTGGTGATTTAGCCTTTTTTGATAATGCAGAAGGCAACATTACTCATGTAGGTATTATCATGAAAGATAATTACATTATCCATGCGCATGGCAAAGTAAGAATTGATCGTTTAGATCATAGTGGTATTTATAATATTGATAAGAATACACATACCCACAAATTGAGAGTTATTAAAAAAATAGTATAAAAAAAGCGGCTTTTCAGCCGCTTTTTTTATACTATTTTGAATCTAATTTTAATTTCCACCTGCAGCAGAAGCTTCCATTTTTTCAATCCTAGCTCTCATAGCTTTAAACTTATCAGTTTCACCTAAAGCGCTATATATGTTCATTAACGTTTTAGCCGCATCTATATTAGTATTTCTCAACTCTAAAGCTTTCTCTAAAAAAGGAATAGCTTGATAATACAATTGTGAACGTTTTTCTTTTAACTCATCATATTTTCTGTTATCTGCAGAACTATTTCCTAAGCTATTCATCTCTTCAACAATCTTAGCTTCACCTTCTAACATTACAACTGCAATATTGTTATAAGCATCTACATAACCAGGGTTAATAGAAATAGCTTTTTCATAATATTTTATAGCAGCTTCTGGGTTACCACCTTCAGCAGCTAACACACCTAAATTATACTGTAATTCAGCATTATTAGGATCTTTAGTAGTTGCTTCTTCCATTAATTCTTTAAATCTTTCTCTGTTACCCATTTTTAGGTAAACATTAGCTTCTGATAATAATAAACCTAAATCATCAGGATTTTCTGCTCTAGCATCAGCCATAGCTCCTAAAGCTTTTTCATTATCTCCTTGTGATACATATATTAAAGCGATGTTCTTTACTATTTCAGCTGTTTTAGATTCGCTTTTAGCATCTCTAGGCTTAGTATGAGCTTTAGATTTTACAGAAAAATTTCTTGTTTGCTTATTGGCAAACAATTCTTCTTCACCAGTTTCTACATTTGTAGCATAGTAATTCATTTGGATACCTGTATATCCCATGTTTTTTAATTCTACATAATAGTCTAAAGCAGTATCATAATCTTGAGAAGTTACAGCAGCAGAAGCAGCGTAATAAAGATATAACGTATCTTTAGGAGACATTCTGTAAACTTTTTCAAAGCCTTTTGCAGCAACAGTGTAATTCTTACTACTAAACGCATTGTTAGCTTTAGTTAGAAATGTATTAACCATTCCTAATGACATTTCATTAGCTTCTTGGGTATATTTTAATTTCCCCATTTTAGATTCTAATTCTTTCAAGTCATCTAAACTTACTATAGCTTCATCTATATCTTTATCAGAACCTTTTCCTTCTGCATAAAGAGCTTTAGCTTTAAGGAAATAGAATTTGGCTTTAGACTTATCATCCATATTTCCTATTAATGCTTCTGCAGCTGATACTGCAGATTTAGCATCTCCAAAATTCGAATTTTTTAGTGCTTTTTCAATGGCTTTAATCTCGTTCTTTTGTGCAAAAGACATTGAGGAAACAATTAAAAGTAACACTAATGTCAGTAATTTTTTCATCTTGTAATAAATAGTTTTGTTGTTAATTATTCGTTTTCAGTTTCATTATTATCAATAGCCGTGCCATCTTCAGCTGCATCTTCATTATCAATTGATTCAGAATTAATTACTTCGGCATCATCAATACCTTCAATATCTTCTTCCTCATCTTTCATCACTTTAGCAACTGCTGCAATAGAATCATTTCCTTTAAGGTTGATTAATTTAACACCTTGTGTTGCTCTTCCCATTACACGTAAATCTGCCACAGCCATACGTATAGCTATTCCAGATTTATTAATAATCATTAAATCATCTTCATCGGTTACATTCTTAATAGATACTAAGTTTCCTGTTTTTTCTGTAATAGAAATGGTTTTTACACCTTTACCACCTCTATTGGTAATTCTATAATCTTCTAAACTAGAACGTTTTCCGTATCCATTTTCAGAAACCACAAGAATATTGCTATCCATATCGTCTACAGCAACCATACCTATAACCTCATCGGTTTTTTCATCTTGAAGACGAATACCACGTACACCAGATGCATTTCTACCCATTGGTCGTGTTTTCGCTTCTTCAAAACGGATAGCTTTACCAGATTTTAAAGCTAACATCACTTGGCTTTCACCTGTTGTTAATTTTGCTTCTAATAAAACATCGTCTTCCTTAATGGTAATGGCATTAATTCCGTTAGATCTTGGTCTTGAATATTGCTCTAAAGAGGTTTTCTTAACCTGACCTTTTTTGGTCGCCATTATTACATAATGATTGTTAATGTAATCTTCGTCTTTTAAATCTTGAGTACAGATAAAAGCCATGACTTTATCATCTTGCTCAATATTTATTAGGTTCTGAATTGCTCTACCTTTAGACGTTTTAGCTCCTTCTGGAATTTCGTAAACTCGCATCCAGAAACATTTTCCTTTTTGCGTAAAGAATAGCATGTATTGATGGTTAGTACCAACAAATAAGTGCTCTAAGAAATCCTCATTACGAGTCGTTGATGCTTTCTGACCAACTCCACCTCTATTTTGTGTTTTATATTCTGAAAGTGATGTACGTTTAATATAACCTGCGTGAGAAATTGTAATTACCACTTGTGCATCAGGAATCATATCTTCAATACTCAAGTCTCCTCCTGCATATTCTATTACTGAACGACGATCATCTCCATATTTATCTCTAATAACTTCAAGCTCTGCTTTAATAATATCCATTCGACGTTCTTTCTTGTCTAAGATATCTTTAAGGTCTATGATTGTTTTCATAATTTCCTCATACTCACTTCGCAGCTTATCTTGCTCTAAACCTGTTAACTGACGCAAACGCATCTCAACAATAGCTTTGGCCTGAATCTCAGATAATTTAAAACGTTCTATTAAACTATTACGAGCCTCATCTGCATTTGATGATGCACGAATAATTTTAATAACCTCATCAATATTATCAGAAGCTATAATTAAGCCTTCTAATATATGAGCTCTTTCTTCAGCCTTACGCAATTCGTAAGTGGTTCTTCTAACAACTACATCATGTCTGTGTTCTACAAAATAATGAATTAGTTCTTTTAGGTTTAATAACTGCGGACGACCATTTACTAATGCAATATTATTAACACTAAATGACGATTGTAAAGCTGTATATTTAAATAACTTATTAAGTACAATATTAGGTATTGCATCACGCTTTAAAACGTAAACTATTCGCATACCATTTCTATCAGATTCATCTCTAATAGTAGCAATACCTTCTAATTTTTTTTCATTAACCAAGTCAGCAGTTTTCTTAATCATATCTGCTTTATTGATTTGGTAAGGAATCTCTGTAACTACAATACATTCTCTACCTTGTACTTCTTCAATAATTGCATTACCACGCATTACAATACGCCCACGACCTGTATGAAAAGCTTCCTTAACCCCATCATAACCATAAATGGTTCCACCTGTTGGAAAATCTGGTGCTTTGATATGTTGAATTAATTCATCTATTTCAATATCATTATTGTCGATGTAAGCAATTGTTCCATTTACCACTTCGGTTAAGTTGTGTGGTGGCATATTTGTTGCCATACCAACAGCAATACCTGAAGCTCCATTAACTAATAAACCTGGAATACGCGTTGGAAGAACTGTTGGCTCTTCTAAAGTATCATCAAAATTTAATTTATGATCTACAGTTTCCTTATCAATATCTGCTAACATATCTTCAGATATCTTACGCATTCTTGCTTCTGTATAACGCATTGCAGCCGGACTATCTCCATCTACAGACCCAAAGTTACCTTGTCCATCAACTAACATATAACGCAAACTCCATTCTTGAGCCATACGTACCATAGCGTCATAAACTGAAGTATCACCATGTGGATGATACTTACCTAAAACCTCACCGACAATTCTTGCTGATTTTTTATGTGCTCCAGTTGCTCTAACACCTAATTCGTGCATACCGTAAAGTACACGTCTATGAACTGGTTTTAAACCGTCTCTTACATCTGGTAGCGCACGTGACACTATGACCGACATTGAATAATCAATGTAAGCCGATTTCATTTCATCCTCAATGTTAATTGGAATGAGTTTTTCTCCTTCTGCCATATATAAAATTAATTAGTTTTTTTGTGAATTTTCATAACGCGCTAATATAACCAAAATACCACTGTTTTTAGAGAAATACCACTTGGTTTTTGGTATTTTTTATTAACAATATTTGATATCTTTTTCGTTAATAAGTATCTGCAATTTTCCTTTGATTTAAAAAGCTTTTTTACTCTCTTCGTTTACGACTTATAATAATCATATAATTAAGGTACGGTTTTTGACTTATACTCAATATGTTTTTATTATTTTTAAAGCAGAAAGGAATATAGTATGGATGATAATTTTTCCCCAAGAGTTAAAGATGTAATTGCTTACAGCAAAGAAGAAGCTTTACGTTTAGGTCATGATTTTATTGGTACTGAGCATTTAATGCTTGGACTTTTAAGAGATGGAGACGGTAAAGCTATAGATATTTTAAGCGCCTTAGATGTAGATCTAAATCACCTAAGACGTAAAGTAGAGATTTTAAGTCCTGCCAACCCAAATATCGTAACTACATCGAACGAAAAAAAGAACTTGCACTTAACAAGGCAAGCAGAGCGTGCACTAAAAACAACGTTTTTAGAAGCAAAACTATTTCAGAGCACCTCAATAAACACAGCACATTTATTATTGTGCATTTTAAGAAATGAGAATGATCCTACAACAAAGCTTTTAAACAAGCTAAAAGTAGATTATGATAACGTAAAAGAAGAATTTAAATCTATGGCAACTAACGAAGATGATTATTTAGAAACCCCAAAAGCAGAATCGTTTTCTGATGATGATATGAACGAACAAGAAGATGCAAAACAGAATCCGTTTGGAGGCCAATCTAGTAAAACAAACAAGAAATCAAAAACACCAGTTTTAGATAATTTTGGTAGAGACTTAACTGTACTTGCTGAAGAAGACAAATTAGACCCTGTTGTAGGACGAGAAAAAGAAATACAACGTGTCTCTCAAATTTTAAGTCGAAGAAAGAAAAACAACCCCTTATTAATAGGAGAACCTGGTGTTGGTAAATCTGCTATTGCCGAAGGTTTAGCATTACGCATTGTAAAGCGAAAAGTATCTCGTACCTTATTTAATAAGCGTGTCGTCACTTTAGACTTGGCAAGCTTAGTTGCAGGCACAAAGTATAGAGGACAGTTTGAAGAACGTATGAAAGCCGTTATGAACGAGCTTGAAAAGAATGATGATATTATTCTTTTTATTGATGAGATTCACACTATTGTTGGTGCTGGTGGTGCTACAGGAAGTTTAGACGCCTCTAATATGTTTAAACCAGCTTTAGCAAGAGGTGAAATACAATGTATAGGTGCAACTACTTTAGATGAGTACAGACAATATATTGAAAAAGATGGTGCCTTAGAACGTCGTTTTCAAAAAGTTATTGTTGAACCAACTTCTGTTGAAGAAACCATCGAAATCCTTAATAATATTAAAGGAAAATACGAAGAGCATCATAATGTCGATTATACAGATGAAGCTATTGAAGCTTGTGTAAAGCTAACTAATCGTTATATGACAGAGCGTTTTCTTCCAGACAAAGCTATCGATGCTTTAGATGAAGCAGGTTCTCGTGTACATATTACTAACATAGATGTACCAAAACAAATTCTTGAACTAGAAAAGAAACTTGAAGAAGTAAAAGAAACAAAGAATAGCGTTGTTAAAAAGCAAAAGTACGAAGAAGCAGCAAAGCTTAGAGATGACGAAAAACGATTAGAAAAGGAACTCGCAACTGCCCAAGAAAAATGGGAAGAAGAAACAAAACAACACAAAGAAGTTGTTACTGAAGATAATGTTGCTGATGTAGTTTCTATGATGACAGGAATTCCTGTAAATAAAATAGCACAAACAGAAATCACTAAATTATCTAAATTACCAGAATTAATTAAAGGTAAAGTTATTGGACAAGATCAAGCTGTTGCTAAAGTTGTAAAAGCGATTCAACGAAACAGAGCTGGACTTAAAGACCCTAACAAACCTATTGGATCATTTATATTCTTAGGGCAAACTGGTGTTGGAAAAACACAATTAGCCAAAGTATTAGCTCGCGAGCTATTTGAAAGTGATGATTCTTTAGTAAGAATAGATATGAGTGAATACATGGAAAAATTTGCTATATCGCGTTTAGTTGGTGCACCTCCAGGATATGTTGGATATGAAGAAGGTGGTCAATTAACAGAAAAAATAAGACGTAAGCCTTATGCTGTTGTCCTTTTAGATGAAATTGAAAAAGCACATCCAGATGTCTTTAATATGTTATTACAGGTTCTAGATGACGGGTACTTAACAGACAGTTTAGGTCGTAAAATTGATTTTAGAAATACTATCATAATTATGACGTCTAACATTGGAGCCAGAAAGTTAAAAGACTTTGGTACTGGTGTAGGTTTTGGCACTTCTGCAGCAATAGCTCAAGAATCAGATCATGCAAAAGGGGTTATTGAAAATGCACTTAAAAAAGCGTTTGCACCTGAATTTTTAAACAGAATTGACGATGTTATTGTCTTTAATGCTCTAGAGAAAGAAGATATTAATAAAATTATTGATATTGAACTAGTTAAGCTTATTAATAGAATTAAAGATTTAGGTTACGATCTTAAACTTACAGATAACGCTAAAGGTTATATCGCCGAAAAAGGATTTGACAAACAGTATGGAGCAAGACCATTAAATAGAGCCATTCAGAAATATGTTGAAGATGCTCTAGCTGAAGAAATCATTAATTCTAAAATTCAAGAAGGAGATATTATCACTATGGATTTAGATGAAAAAAATGATGTCTTAAGCATAAAGATAAAATCAGCGGGTAAAACTACAGAATCATAAATAGCGATTTTTAATATTTTAAAAATCATTCATAATAAAAAAACTCCTTTATAATTAAAGGAGTTTTTTGTATTTTGTAAGAAAAATAAGTGCTTTTTTTATGCAAAAATTTATTGATATAGGCTTCTGTACATTAAAATTCTACAAAAATTATATGATCACAACTATAAATGAAGGTGTTCATGTAGATAAGGAACAAAATGAAGCACTCATCAAAATAGCAGAAAACTATTATTCAAACCAACCTTTTGTATACATTAGCCACAGAGTAAATTCTTATTCCGTAAATCCCAATGTTTACCCAAGAACTTCTAAAACTAAAAATTTAGCTGGTTTAGCCGTAGTAACTCACGATTATAAAGCCAAAAGGAATGCTCAAATCGAAAAATTATTTCTTCACAAACCTTTTGAAATTTTCGCCACTTTAACAGAAGCTTTTAATTGGGCTGATGAGCTAATTAGCAATAGCTAATGCATCCTTATTTTAAATCGTAATGATTTAAAAATAACTCCTCTATTTCAATATCAACATCTTTTAGAAACTGAATAGAAGCTTCAATAGAATCATGTAACACCTCATCTACTTTTATAAATGGCACTACTTTTCGGTATTGCTCTAAAAATGATTCTAACAAAGGAGAAGTTTTCAAAGGTCTTCTAAACTCTATGGCTTGTGAAGCATTCATCAATTCAATAGCAATAACACGATCAACATTTTTTATCAAAGTATAAGCCTGTGTCGCGGCATTGGCTCCCATACTCACATGATCTTCTTGTCCATTACTAGAGACAATACTATCTACACTAGCAGGAGATGCCATTTGTTTATTAGCACTTACGATACTTGCTGCAGTGTATTGCGGAATCATAAAGCCCGAATTTAAACCAGGATTATCTACTAAAAATGCAGGCAAACCTCTTAAACCAGATACCAATTGAAAAACACGTCGTTCTGAAATATTACCTATTTCAGCCATAGCAATCTTCAAATAATCCAAAGCTAATGCTAACGGCTGACCATGGAAATTTCCTCCAGAAATAATTAAATCTTCTTCATGAAAAATATTAGGATTATCTGTTACAGAATTAATTTCCGTTAAAATCACTTTCTCAACAAAATCTAAAGTGTCTTTTGTTGCTCCATGCACCTGTGGAATACAACGAAACGAATAAGGATCTTGTACATGTTCTTTTTCGCGCGTGATTAATTCACTTCCGTTTAAAAATTCATTAAAGCGTCTTGCTACTTTTCGTTGTCCTGGATGTGGTCTTACTGCATGTACCAAATCATGAAAAGGATCTAAGCGTCCATCAAAAGCATCTAAAGAAATACTAGCAATAATATCTGCCAAATACGATGTTTTATGAGACATTAGCAACAAATAAACACCATAAGCGCTCATAAATTGCGTACCATTTAATAAAGCTAAACCTTCTTTAGCTTCAAGTGTTATAGGCTCCCAATTAAACTCTTCTAAAAGTGTTGCTGCATCATATTCCTTATTGTTATGCATCACTTTTCCTTTTCCTAATAAAGGTAATGCCAAATGTGCTAAAGGTGCTAAATCCCCTGAAGCTCCCAAAGAACCTTGCGTAAACACAAATGGAAAAATATCGTTATTAAAAAATTCAATCAATCTTTCTACGGTTGCTAACTGCACTCCACTATGGCCATAACTCAGTGACTGAATTTTTAAAAGCAGCATCACTTTAACAATAGATTCTGGTACACGCTCACCTGTTCCACATGCATGAGACATTACTAAATTTTCTTGAAGCTGACTAAGATCCGTATCAGAAATCTTTACATTATATAACGATCCAAAACCTGTATTAATTCCATACATAGGTTTTTTTTCATTTGCCAATTTATTGTCTAAATACGTTTTACATTTCTGTATCTTATGTTTAGATGCCTCTGAAAGTTTTAGCTTTTTATTCTTATAAAAAATATTATAAATCGTTACAATATCTAAAGCATCAGAAGAAATTATATGAAAGTTATCCATTAGGAAGAATTTTAATGTTTTTTTTCAAAATTGAGAATATTTTTGGATTCTACAAGGTTTTGTTAATAATTCATTTCAATATTAATTTTATTTTTTAATGGTTATTTTTGCAATCGAAAAAAAAACAAAATTTATGAAACGATTATTAGTGCTTTGCTTAGCTACAACTATTTTAGCTTGTAAGGGAGAACCTAAAGATTATGCAACAATTTCTGGAAAAATTGAAAACCCAGATAATAGTAAAACTCTAAAAGTTTTTAAAGGTAGCGAGTACGAAAAAATAATTAAGCTTAATGATGATGGTACGTTTAAAGATACATTAAAAGTTGTTGAAGGAGATTACACCTTTTTACATGGAAAAGAATACGGATCAATCTATTTAAAAAATGACAAAACGTCTGCTTTTGAAGTAGACAACGACTCCTTTTTAGAATCAATTGTTTTTAAAGGTGATAATTCGGATATTAATAACTTTTCTGTTAGATCATTTTCAATTTCTAAAGACTATTTTACAGAAGACCTTATTAATTATGGCACAAAAGAAGATTTAGAAAAAGCAATTGAAGACTACAAATCGGCATATAATGATATAAAAATCAAATATCCTAAAGTAGACTCAACTCGAGTAGCACTAATGGATAGAAATATTGAAGGTTCTATTGTACAATTAAATAGATTTATGGCGTCTAAAATAGCAACACGTGCTGCTTTTCCTAAAGGATCACCATCTCCTACTTTTGAAAATTATGAAAATTTTGCTGGTGGTGACTTATCGCTTTCAGACTTAAAAGGAAAATATGTTTACTTTGATATTTGGGCGACTTGGTGCGGACCTTGCATTAAGGAAATTCCTTCTCTTAAAAAGGTTGAAAAACAATTTGAAGGCAAAAACATAGCTTTTGTAAGTATTTCTGTAGATAATGGTCGTGGCTATAAAAATGATGCCGCTGCAGCATACCAAGGTTGGAAAAAAATGGTTGCCGATGAAGAACTTGGAGGCATTCAATTAATGGCAGATAATGGTTTTGCTTCTGACTTTATTAAAAGTTACAAAATCAATTCAATTCCAAGATTTATTCTTGTAGATCCTAATGGAAATATTGTTGATGCAGATGCTCCAAGACCATCAAGCCCTCAACTTATTAAATTATTTGAAAAATTGGGACTATAATTTCAAATCTCAATTAGTAAAAGCCTGTTTCAAACATTCTATTGAAACAGGCTTTTTTTTATTATTTGTTTTGTTTTTCTTCTTCCTGAGGTTGCTCTGGCTGTTTAAACAAATCAATATAAGCCTCACCAATGGTTGCTACAATATGACTAGCAATTAAACTTTGGTAACCGTAATCTTCTAATGAAATATCTGCAGCTTTTCCATGGAGGTAAACTCCAAAAATAGTTGCTGCTAACGGTTCGTATGCTTGCGCTACTAATCCGGAAATAATCCCTGTTAAAACATCGCCACTTCCCGCTGTTGCCATACCAGGATTTCCTGTGGTATTCACATAAAGTTTTTCATTATAAACAGTTATAGAATGTGCTCCTTTTATAAGAACTATAACATTATATTTTTTTGAAAATGCTTTTACCTTTTTAAGCTTTTCAAAATCATCAGACCAAGCTCCTACTAAACGTTCCAATTCTTTAGGATGCGGAGTTAAAATAGATTGCTCTGGTAATAATTTTAATAAGGCTTTCTTTTTTGAAAGCAAGTTGAGAGCATCTGCATCTATTACTAAAGGACTTTTATTTTGTTTTAAAAAGGCCTCAAATGCTTTTGCTGTTTTTTCTGAAGTTCCCAATCCTACTCCAACACCAATTACTGTTGGTTCTATCTCAAATTGAATATTAGAAATATTAGTTTCATCTTCATCTGTAATTACCATAACCTCTGGAATAGCCGTCTGTAAACTTTGATAACCACATTTAGGAACATAAGCTGTTACCAAACCACACCCAGAGCCTAAAGCTGCTCTACTAGCTAAATTAACAGCGCCTATTTTACCATAACTACCTCCTAACATTAAAACATGCCCAAAATCTCCTTTATGTGCAAATTTTTGTCTTGGTTTATAAATTGGCAAAACTTCATGTTTAGATATAAGCTCTACTTCTGTTTCTGTTTGCATTAAATAATCACGATCTATACCAATATCTAAAGCTTCCCATTGTGATGTATACTTGGCTGTTTCTGGTAAAAAGAAGACCAATTTAGGAGATTGAAAACTCAGTGTATAATTAGCATGAACAACTGCTTTACTATCTTCTACAGCTTTATCTGTATAAAGTCCCGAAGGAATATCTATAGATAATGTAAACGCTTTAGAATCCCTAAACTTTTGAAATAATTCTTGAACCCAAGTATTAGGTGGCCTATTTAATCCTATTCCAAAAACAGCATCTACAATAATATCATCTACTCCAATAACAACATCTTCAAAATCGCTTTTGCAACTTAACATTGTAGGCCATTTTTTAGTAACGTTTTTTATATGATCATAGTTAAGCAAAAAGTCCTTAGTACGTTTATCACTGCAATTTACAATGTAGGTTACCACATTATAGCCATGGGTAATTAAATGTCTAGCCAAAACTAAACCATCTCCACCATTATTACCAATACCACAAAATACATGAATAGGCACCTGCGCACCTTGCATGCGCATATGCATCCAATTAAAAATTTGTGTTCCTGCTCTTTCCATCAATTCTGTTGATGATATTTTTTGGCGTTCTGTAGTTAATTTATCGCCTTCATAAATTTGTTCTTTTGAAAATAATTTCATGTATTGTCTATATTTATTTTTTATAAGTCACATGGCACTCTCAATCAATTCATTTTATTGATAATAGAATTTTGAACATGCTCGTTTCATTTGTATATTATTTATCAGATTAAATTCAGTTAATAAGAGTTCACAAATCATTCTTACTCTATAGAAAACATTTGTCACAAAACGTTACATGTGAATAATTTAATACTGGACCATATTTATTAATTATAATTCATTTTTTTAATAAAGATTACCTCTTTTTTACTAATTCCCTAAAAAGCTATGATTAGTTTTTTTATTGTTATAAAAATAATACTTTTGGTATGTAATGAAAACAAATCTTAAAATAACATCACATACAATGGGTAATGCTAACAGCATGTGTATTTCTATGTTTTTCATTTCAACTATTATTACCCTTTGGGGTAATTTATAATATGCTCTCCGTCCCTTATTGTCTATTTAGACATTTTATTCTCTTAAATTACATAAACACATGAAAATTCTAAAATTTGGCGGAACGTCTGTAGGTTCAGCCGAAAACATAAATAAAGTTATTTCTATTTTAGAGCAACAATCTAAAGACACTAATATTGCTGTAGTTGTTTCTGCCGTTGGTGGTATTACAGATAAATTATTAGAAGCGGCAAACTTAGCTTGTAATAAAGACTTAGAATATAAACAAACCTATAATGCCATTTGGTCTCAACACAGTAAAGTTATTGAGGGGCTTTTTGAAAATTCAGATCATGATAAAAATCTCAAAAAGAGCCATGAAGCCTTATATGATTTAATTTCAGAAAAATTAAATGAATTAAAAAGCCTTTTAGATGGTATCTATTTAATTAATGAATTGTCTCCTAAAACTAAGGACAAATTATTGAGTTTTGGTGAAGCCTTATCATCAACTATAATTTACCACACTTTAAAATCCAGACAAGTTGATGTTGCGTACAAAAACGCACAAGAGTTAATTGTAACAGATTCTAACTTCAATAATGCCACTGTTAATTTTGAGATTACCAATATTAATATTCAATTATATTTTAATTCAAATTCAAACGCTATAGTCTTATTACCAGGTTTTGTTTCTAAATCTGTACACGGAGAAATAACGACTTTAGGTCGCGGAGGATCCGATTATACTGCCGCAATAATTGCAGCTGCCATAGATGCAGATGAATTACAAATTTGGACAGATGTTAGTGGTATGTACACCACCAATCCAAAATTGGTAAAACAAGCTGCTCCTATTGTAGAACTATCATACCAAGAGGCTGTAGAATTATCACATTTTGGAGCCAAAGTTTTATATCCACCAACAGTGATGCCTGTGCTTAAAAAGAAAATTCCTATTGTGATTAAAAACACTTTAGATCCTGAGGCACTAGGAACTACAATAACAGAAAACACGCAACCAAATGGCTCACCTGTTAAAGGTATTAGTAATATTGAAAATATAGCATTACTGACTTTACAAGGTAATGGTATGGTTGGTGTTCCAGGGTTTGGAAAACGCTTGTTTGAAACTTTAGCTCAAGAAAAAATTAACATTGTTCTAATTACACAATCTTCTTCTGAGCACTCTATTTGCTTCGGAATTTCAGATAACGATGCCAAACGTGCCAAAGAAGTTATAGATACTGTTTTTGAATATGAAATTCAACTTTTAAAAATAGATCCAATCATTGTTGAAACCAACTTATCCATTATTGCTGTTATTGGAGATAAGATGAAAAACCACCAAGGCATTAGTGGCAAAATGTTTAGTACACTAGGTAAAAACAATGTTAATATTAGAGCGATTGCCCAAGGAGCTTCGGAACGTAATATTTCTGCTATTATTCATAAAAATGATGTAAAAAAAGCACTAAACAGCTTACACGAGCAGTTTTTTGAAATTAAAACAAAACAAATCAACTTGTTTATTACAGGTGTTGGTAATGTTGGTGAACGCCTAATTGAACAGATTCATCAACAAAAATCTTACCTTAAAGAAAACTTTAAAATCAGTTTAAAAATTGCTGGCCTGTCCAATTCTAGAACTATGGTTGTTAATGACGATGGTATCAATTTAAAACACTGGAAACAGCAGCTAGAAAACGGAGAAAAAGCAAGTTTAAAAGGCTTCTTAAATCATGTAAAAAAACTAAACTTAAGAAACTCTGTCTTTGTAGATATTACAGCTAATGATGCCGTTGCTAATATATATGGAGATTATCTTAAGCATAGTATTTCAGTTGTAGCTTGCAACAAAATTGCTTGTTCTGGAAACATTGAATACTACAATGAATTAAAAACATTGTCTAGACAATACAACGCAGCATTTTTGTTTGAAACCAATGTTGGCGCAGGACTACCTGTCATAGACACCTTAAATCATTTAGTTACCTCTGGAGATAAAATAAATACTATACAAGCCGTTTTATCGGGGAGTCTTAATTTTATATTTAACAACTTTAATGCTGAAACTACATTTTATGATGTGGTAAAACAAGCCCAAGAAGAAGGCTATACCGAACCAGATCCTCGTATTGATTTAAGCGGAATTGATGTTGCAAGAAAAGTTCTAATTCTGGCTAGAGAAAGTGGTCATGCTTTAGAACTATCTGATTTGGAATCTGATAATTTCTTAACCAATGATGCCATGGAAGCAGCTTCTGTAGAAGACTTCTTTAAAACATTAATAAAAGATGAAACCTATTACCAAAGCTTATTTAAATCGGCTGAAGATAAAAATTGTCAACTAAAATTTGTTGCAGAGTTTAATAACGGAAAAGCTAAAGTTGGACTTCAAGAAATTCCTGAAGGGCATCCATTTTACAACCTTAAAGGTAAAGACAATATCGTTATGTTTTATACACAACGTTACCCAGAACAACCCATGATTATTAAAGGTGCTGGTGCTGGTGCAGACGTTACAGCTTCTGGTTTGTTTGCAGATATTATAAGAATCGCTAATAATTAGATGACCGCTATCG
Organism: Winogradskyella sp. ECml5-4; assembly: GCF_036903175.1. NCBI lineage: Bacteria > Pseudomonadati > Bacteroidota > Flavobacteriia > Flavobacteriales > Flavobacteriaceae > Winogradskyella > Winogradskyella sp. ECml5-4. The sequence goes on from NZ_JAYJLF010000002.1 coordinate 94,559, forward strand.
CGGCAAATAAATATGAAAAACGAAATCAAAATATTTTCGCCTGCAACAGTAGCAAACGTGGCATGTGGATTTGATGTCCTTGGTTTTTGCTTAGACACCATTGGTGATGAAATGGTCATTAGAAAAACAGAAAAAAAAGGTATTAAAATCACCAAAATTGAAGGCTACGATTTGCCCTTTGAAGCCGAGAAAAACGTTGCTGGTGTTTCAGCATTAGCGATGTACAATGCTTTACAACCAGATTGCGGTTTTGAAATTGAAATCTATAAAAAAATTAAACCTGGCAGTGGTATTGGAAGTAGCTCTGCAAGTGCAGCTGGAAGTGTTTTTGGAATGAATGTTTTACTAGGTTATCCATTAAACAAAACACAGCTAACTAACTTTGCTATGAAAGGTGAAGCCTTAGCCAGTAAATGCGAACATGCCGATAATTTAGCGCCAGCTATTTTTGGTGGTTTTACACTGGTAAAAAGTGCCTGTCCATTACATGTTTTAGAATTACCTACACCTTCAGATGTATTTGCAACTCTAATTCACCCACAGATTGAAATAAAAACATCCGAATCTAGAGCAATTCTTCCAAAAGACATTCCATTAAGTAATGCCATTACACAATGGGCAAATGTTGGAAGCTTGGTTCATGCTTTACACACATCGGATTATAAGTTATTAAAAGACTCATTAAACGATGTGGTTATTGAACCGTATCGCAAACAACTGATTCCACATTTCGACGCTATCAAAAAGGCATCATTACAAGCAGGAGCTTTGGGCTGTGCAATCTCAGGTTCTGGACCATCAATTTTTATGTTAAGCAAAGGAGACGCTACTGCTCAAAATGTAGAAAAAGCAATTAGAGATGTCTATGCTAAAACAGATATTGCATTCGAAACTTATGTTTCAAAAATTAACACAGAAGGTATAAAAATTTTAAAGTAAACACGAGGTCACTCTTAACGCCATTAAAATATTGGGATGAACCTTACCAATAAATCATTCTTCTGAACATAATATAAAACAACTAATGAACTACTATTCACTAAACAGAAAAGCACCAAACACAACTTTTGAAGATGCTGTTGTAAAAGGATTAGCACCAGATAAAGGCTTATATTTCCCAGAATCTATTACACCTTTAGAGGCCTCTTTTTTTGAAACGATTGAAGACAAATCAAATACAGAAATTGCATTTGAAGCAATTAAACAATTCATTGTTCCTGAAATTCCTGAAGATGTCTTAAAAACGATTGTTGAAGAAACCTTAAGTTTTGATTTTCCCGTAGTTGAAATAAATAAAAACATTTCAACACTAGAGTTATTTCATGGACCAACTATGGCATTTAAAGATGTTGGAGCACGTTTTATGGCGAGGTGCTTAGGGTATTTCAACAAAACCAATACTAATGATGTCACGGTATTAGTAGCTACTTCTGGAGATACAGGTGGCGCTGTTGCTAATGGTTTTTTAGGTGTAAAAGGTGTAAACGTTGTGATTCTTTACCCAAGTGGAAAAGTGAGTGATATTCAAGAAAAACAATTAACAACACTTGGTCAAAATATTACAGCTTTAGAAGTTGATGGAGTTTTTGACGACTGTCAAGACATGGTAAAACAGGCCTTTATGGATGAAGAGTTGACTAGTAAAATGCAGTTAACTTCGGCTAATTCTATAAATATTGCACGTTGGTTACCACAACTCTTTTATTTTATGTTTGCATACAAGCAATTAAAATCAAAACACAAAGACATTGCTTTCTCTGTTCCTAGTGGTAACTTTGGAAATATTTGTGCTGGTATGGTCGCTCAAAAATTAGGATTACCTGTTAAACATTTTATAGCTTCAAACAACGCTAATGACACGGTTGTAAATTACATGACCACACAATCTTACGACCCAAAACCATCTGTACAAACTATTAGTAACGCCATGGATGTTGGTAACCCAAGTAACTTTATACGTATCCAAGAATTACATAATAACGATTTTGATGCCCTAAAAACTAATTTATCATCTTACAGTTTTACAGATGCTGAAACTAGAACGGCATTACTAGAGTTATACAAAGAATTCAACTATGTCGCTGATCCACATGGTGCTGTTGGATATTTAGGTGCTAAAACCTATTTAGAAAACAATGATGCACATGTGGTGTTTTTAGAAACAGCACATCCAACAAAGTTTTTAGATGTTGTGGAAGATGTCATTAAAAAAACGTTGCCTTTACCTTCTCAAATTGAAGCTGTAATAGATAAAGAAAAAGTATCCAATAAAATTGCTATTTATGAAAAATTAAAAAGCTTTTTACTGAGCTAATACTATTCTTTTCTTCATATTTGAGTTTTAAAGCTTATTTAATTTTAATTATGCCTACAATCTGAATATGAAAAACATACATATCCTTTTTTTTAGCTTATTTACTTCTGTTATTTTCAGTCAAAATAATGCTCCTGAATTGTTAACTAAAAATAAAATCACTAAGATTATAATTCAAGGGTATGAATACCAAGACAATTCACTAATAAAACAGACATATCACGTTAATGAAATTGATAATTATGGAAATACAACAGCATTTAAAACATACGATTTAAACGACTCTTTAATTAAAGAAACGAATTATAAAATTTCTGATGATGGGAAGACACAATATAGTACAACATTAGATGAAAAAGGAGCGGTAAATTACTCACACATTATTACTAAAGATTACGAAAATCGCTCTATGCGAAGGTTACAATTAAATGCCGAAGGCGATACTTTAGTACATCAACTTAGAATTAGAGATAAAAACTTAAAGGATAGCATTCTATATAATATCATAAAAAACAAACGGATTGTTAGTTACACATGGAATTACAATGATGGTGGAATGTTAATTTCCAAAGCAAAATTTGACAAAAACGGAAATCTAATAAACAAAGATATTTACACATATCATATAAATGGGAACTGTGTAAAAATGAGAAATGAAAACAGGACTGTTGTGTCTAATAAATGTACCGAAAGGAACAAAGAAATTAGAAAATTTTCAACAAATCGTACAGGTTATATGTCGGGAATAAAGTTAGTATTAGAAAAAGGCGGTAAAAGTATAGAAACAAGATTAGACAATGGACTAGTAGAAAAAAAAGAGTATTTTTCTAAAAAAGGAAAATTACTAGCATTACTTAAATATACATATCACTAGCTATTAAATCATTTAAAATTCCTTATTTTAAACAGTAAGAAATCTAGTTTTCCTAAAATGTCTAAAACACTATATACCATATATGTCATAGAACTTTCTAAACGCGTGTTTACTGAAAACACTAAGTTTAGAAAAGCAAATCCGCAGTTTAATGGTGTTTTAGAGTGTTTATATGTTGGTATGACAAGTAAAACACCTAAAGAACGCTTTTTACAACACAAAACAGGACATCGGAATAAAAAAGGGTATAAAATATCTTCAAATATTGTAGAGCAATATGGCACCTATTTACGCCCTAGTCTTTTTAATCATATTGATCCTTTTTTTACCAGAGCCGAAGCTTTAAAAGCTGAAGAACAAATTGCTTTAGAATTAAGAAGAGAAGGTTATGCAGTTTGGTTTAATTAACCTTTTATCCATTGCTTCTATTTAATATAGAACGCAAAAAAGTCATTTTAAGAATTGTAAAAAACTTAATTATTTTTGTTTTTACTATCCTCAAAATGACATTTTATTAAACTAAACCGACTACAACTTAAGTTAAAACTGTTATTAAAATCATTGTGTTTCTAACTTAAAATTAATTGGAATACTGTAAGGTACAGCTACGTTCATATCTCGCTGTCTTCCGGGTTCCATTGTTGGTAGCAAATTAATAATTCGCTCTGCTTCAGTTTCTAAAAGTTTGTCGGGACCTCTACTTTTAACTTTAGTCACCTTTCCGTATTTATCTATTAAAAAGAATACAAATACTTTACCATGAATATTAAGTTCTGCCGCAGTTTCTGGGTATTTAAAATGTTTCTGTAAATGTTCTTGTATTTTTTTTTCAAAACAAGCTTTTAACTCTGCATTGTTTCCTGTACAGCCTGGAAATCTTGGCACTCTTTCAATTACCGCAAAAGGAACTTCTACTTCTTCTTCAACTTCCACAACAGCAACTTCTTCAATTCCAACTTCTCGTTCATCAATAATATCATCTTGACCAATTTCTGTACTTTCTATAACACTCTCTTCAACATCTTCAACATCTTCAACAATAGTTATGACTTCTGTTACAATTTGTTTTTGAGCTGGAGGTGGTGGCGGAGCAATTTCAATAGTTGTAATAGGGATATCCTCATCTATTAAATCATCTACCATTAAGACATCAATCTTTGTAGCTTCTCTGTCGTAAGTCTTATGTTCTAATCCTATATATGTTAGGAGTAACATTACGTTTAAGCCAACAGCAAAAAATAAACTACTGTTTCGACCTACATTGGCTTTTGGGTTTTTCTTGAGTTCCATGACGTTTAATTTTGTTACATAAATTTACGCATCATAACGCTTAAAATTTATGACATATATCATGTTTCACTTAGAATCAACACCTTAAGCATTACAAATTGTCTAATTGATTCTCTTTTCCGTCTTCACTTATGGTCCAAAAGAATCCAACAAAAAAGAACTGATCGGCTGCTGGAGTTAAAGCGCGTCTATTAAATTGTCCATTAAAATCTGATGTATTTGCATATTGGTAACCATTAATATTTTTAAAGCCTAAGACATTATTAACAGAAAAATATAAGATCTTTTGTGGGCTTAATAAATACGCCCAATTAACACTTAAACTATTGAATGCTTTTGTGCGCTCACTTAATAATGCATTAGTATTAGGATTGGTATAGGGACGACCTGAAGAAAATCCATAAGATAATCCTACTTGGCTTTTCCAATTTTCAATCCAATATTTACCAACAATAGATAAGTTATGGTTTGTAGCATAACTTGGCTGTGCAGTAGTTGTATAGTTTCTATAATCGCGTTCTGTATCTAAATAAGAATAACTTACCCAATAATCTACTGCTTTTATACTCGTATTATCTCTCCAAAAGAAATCAACTCCTTGCGCATAGCCTTGTCCTGATGTATTAAAATTGCTATCAAACTGCGCAATATCAGTATCAAACTTTACTAAATCGTCGTAATCCTTTCTGTAAGCCTCTGCTCTAAATAGTTTACCATCATTTACATATTGATAGTTAAATATATAATGTGATGTCTTTTGTGCTCTTAAATCTTGATTAAACTTTAAAACATTGCTATTGGGATTCTGAAAAAAGTTACCATAAGCTAAAGAAAACTGTCCGTTTTTAGAACTTTTATAAGCCAATGCTGCTCGTGGAGCCACATCTATAGCATTAAAAATTGAACTATGGTCTGCTCTCACTCCTATCTTTAACGCCAAGGCTTTAGAAAAAATGACATCTGCTTCAGCAAATCCAGCAGTTATATTATTGTTAAAGCCATAGGTTTCGTCAATAAAACCTTCATTATAATTTTCCTTAAAATCCGTAATAAACTGTTCGGCACCGAAACTCAATTTAAACCGACTATTAAATCGTTTTTTTAATTTCAACTTTAAATGAGCGGAATTTTCAGTAGCATTAATTGTACTAGTTTGAATGCCTATCTTATTTTTAGCATAAGTATAACTCACGCCTGAAGTTAAGGTCCAATTATGTCCTAAAACACCCTTATAAGATGTATTGAGATAGAAGTTATTATTCTTCAATTTAAAATCGATGCCTTCTTCATAATTAATATCTTCTTGATTTAATTCAAATTTTGAAGCATCAAAAGCCGCATAAAATTTCAACATGCCATTATTTAGTTTTTGTCTAAAAACAGTTTCACCTTGCGCTCCAGAAACAGGGGTTTTCCATTCGTTTCTATCTTTAAAAACAGCTAAATAAGGAGCCAGGTTAATATAACTAGCATTAAAACTTAAAGACGATTTTTCCCATTTCTGTGTATTACCTATACTTGCTCCAACACTCATAATACCAATATCTGTCTTCTCTTGGTCTGGTTCGTCAATGGTATTTAGAAGTAATACACTCGATAAAGCTTGTCCGAATTCTGAAGAATAACCTCCTGTTGAAAATGTAATACCATCAAATAAAAATGGAGAATAACGTCCACGTGTTGGCATATTATTAGTCGTTGGTGCATACGGTGTAAACACACGAATACCATCTATAAAAATTTGAGTTTCATCTGCATTACCTCCACGTACAAATAAACGGCCATCTTCTGCCACATTTGACGTTCCTGGCAGCGTCTGTAAGGCTCCAACAAAATCGCCTAAGGCACTTGCTGTTGTTACCACATCTAACGGTTTTAGAACAGAAACCTTAGAATTATCACCTGCTTCAAAAGTACCAGCACTAATAATTACAGTATCTAAGGATTCAACGTCTTCTCGTAATTTAATTTGAAGGTTTGAAAATTTAGAAACATCTCCGATAATTGTTTTGGTTTCAAAAGACAAAAAAGAAATAATTAAGGTTTGTACACCTTTTTCATCAGTAGAAAACGAAAATTTACCATATTCATCTGAAGTGTCGCCATCATAAGTCCCCTCTAAATACACATTGGCACCAATAACAACTTCACCTTTATGATCTGTTACTTGTCCTGAAATGGTAGTTTGTCCAAACGTAATTATACTTATAAAGAGTGTAATGATTGTAACTAGCATTTTACCCACCACATTTCTATGGTTCTTTAGGTATTCGTAAGTCTGTGATTTCATAATGTGATTGGTCATTAAAAGTTCGTTTTTGTTGATAGTACAAATTTGACCGATTTTTAAACCGATATGAATTCTATTGTACTGAACTGTATAATATCAATGACGAATTGAATATATTTGGTTCTGGACATAAGACATCTTTACTAAAACCAACAGATATGTTAACTTCTACCGAAAAACAATTCAGCATTCTCTTCTTTATAATTGTACTTGTTGAACTTGTAACAGGAAGTATAATATGGCTAAACAGCATCCATTACATAGCCAAACCAGCAATTGTGATTAGTCTTATTGTGTTGTTTTTAAGAACATCTGAATCACTTCCTAAGGCCATAAAACGGACAACGCTATTGGCACTCGCCTTTTCCGTTTTAGGAGATGTATTATTGATGTTTGTAGACCATTCACCTCACTTTTTTACATTGGGATTGATTGCGTTTTTAACAGCTCACGTCATGTATGTCATCGTATTTTTAAAACATAGACATAAACACAAATCACCTTTAGGGTTTATAGCCGTATTGCTCGTTTATGCAGCGAGCTTATTTTATTTTTTAAATGGAAATTTAGGTGAACTATTTATTCCTGTTCTTGTATACATGTTGGTCATATTAAGCATGGCCACAACAGCATATTTACGAAAAGACCAAGTGAATATACTCAGTTATGGACTCGTTTTTTTAGGAGCCTTATTATTTATGGTGTCAGATAGTATTTTGGCGCTCAATAAGTTTTACACCTCTATTCCATGGTCTAATATAAGCATAATGCTGACCTATGCTTTAGCGCAATATTTAATAGTCTTAGGCATATTAAAGTTGAAAGTGCACTAAATATTACTTTTTAAATGGCCTTATAATAAGTCGTGCTGCCTTATCAAAATTGATATAATTATAGGTCCAATTAAACAGTACAATAACGCGATTTCTAAAACCTACTAAAGACATCAAGTGTACAAACATCCAAATAAACCAAGCAAAGAAGCCTCCAAATTTATAATGCTTTAAATCTACAACCGCTTTATTTCTACCAATCGTGGCCATAGAACCTTTATCTTTATAAACAAAGGGTTTCAAAGGTTTGTTTTCTATTAATCGCAATATATTTTTTCCTAATAACTCCCCTTGTTGTATGGCTGGTTGTGCAACTTGAGGATGCCCTTTTGGATACTCCTCAGATGTCATTAAAGCAATATCGCCAACGGCAAAAATATTAGCGTAATCTTCTACTTGATTAAATTGGTTGACTTTATAACGGTTTGCTCCGGCTATTACAGCCTCTGCTTTTAAACCTTGTACAGGAGCACCAGTAACGCCTGCTGCCCAAATTAAGGTTTCAGATTCCATTGTTAAATCTGAATTTGTCGTTACCGTTAAGCCATCATAATGTTTTACAAACGTATTGCAATGTACCTTTACACCTAATTTATTCAAAAATTTAGCTGCTTTTTTAGAGGCATGTTTGCTCATAGGAGGTAATACACGATCTGCACCTTCTAATAAATGAATATGCATGTCATCAGGATTTAAATCGTGATAATCTCTTGGTAAAATATTATTCTTTAACTCTGCTATGGCACCAGCGAGCTCTACTCCTGTTGGTCCTGCTCCTACAATTACAAAATTAAGAAAGGCTTCACGTTCTTCTTTAGAATCGGCAATAGCTGCTTTTTCAAAATTTTGTAAAATCAAGCTTCTAATGTCTAAAGCTTGAGGAACCGTTTTCATTGGCATACTAGATGACTCAATGGCCTTATTACCAAAGTAATTGGTTTTTGTTCCTGTTGCAATAACCAAATAATCATAAGTTAAATGACCTATAGAAGTAATAATTTCGTTCTTATCAGGTAGAATTTGTTCAACTTCTGCCAAACGAAAAAAAGTAGTTTTATGTTTTTTTATAATTTTCCGCAATGGATAAGCAATAGAATCTGGTTCTAAACCAGAACTAGATACTTGGTATAATAATGGTTGAAACGTATGGTAATTACGTTTGTCTATTAAAACAACTTGAAGATTTTTATTTGCTAAGCGTTTAACTAAATTTATACCTGCAAAGCCACCTCCTACAATGACAACTCTTGGCAGGTTAGACTGCGGAATATTCATTAAATATCTATTGTAATTTCTCATACAAAAATACGAATTATCAAGCCTAAAAATTGTCTTTTAAAACAATAGTTAAATAAATTTGTAACAAAACACAATTAGCTACTACTAATAAAATAACTAACCAATTTCATCAATTGAATAAAGAACTAGAACATAGTTTTGTAGAACAGTTACAAAAGCATCAAAACATTGTGCATAAGGTGTGTCGTTTGTATACCAATAATGCTGATGCCCATAACGATCTGTTTCAAGAAATTACCATACAATTATGGAGAGCTTATCCAAAATTTAGAGGTGATTCTAAATTTAGCACATGGATGTATCGTGTAGGGCTTAATACTGCAATTACGTTATACAGAAAATCGAAAAGACGCATAAACACACAAGATTTTGATGCTGTACAGTTTAAAATTAAAGCAGAAGAATATGACGATACTGAAGAACAACAATTAAAACTCTTATACCAAGCTGTACATCAATTAAATGATATAGAAAAAGCCTTAGTATTCTTGTATTTAGAAGATAAAGACTACAGGGAAATTAGCGCGACTTTAGGTATAACAGAAGTGAATGCACGAGTGAAAATGAATCGTGTTAAAAAGAAATTAAAAACCATACTAAATCCGTAAGATTATGGATGAATTAGAATTATTAAAAAAGGATTGGAAGAGATCCGATAACCAATATAAATCATTTTCGGATAACGATATCTATAAAATGAGTCACAAAAAATCATCAACCATTGTTAAAACCTTGTTTTATATCAGTGTGGCTGAATTAGTCTTTTGGGTACTCATCAATTTTCTACCTTATGTCCTTTCAGAGAAAATGAAGGCGCACTTAGAAGAAATGAGTCATAGCTGGATATATGTAAGTTTAAATATCATTAGCTACCTTGTTATCATTTTATTTGTGTATTTACTTTGGAGAGCTCACAAAGCAATATCTGTTACTGATAATGCAAAGAAACTCATGGAAAGTATTTTGAAAACAAGAAAAATAATTAAGTATTACGTGCTTTACAATCTATCAATTGCATTAATCAGTATACCTATTTCGCTGTATTTTTCAATAAACGAACATCCTGAAATATCAGAACAACTAAGCAATGCTTCTACCGAAAAATTAGTTATTATGTCTTTAGTAGCTATAGGAATTACAATCGCATTTTTAGGACTTGTATGGTTGTTTTACAAATTAATCTATGGCATTCTAATAAGACGATTAAACCGAAATTATCAAGAGTTAAAAAAATTAGAAATATAAATTACATATCTCTAAGTTCTCTATTCAATCGTTCATTTTCTTCAAGTACATCTTGTGGAATTACTTTTAAAAATGAAGGGTGTTGCTCAATAGCATACTCTATTTTTTCAACAATACTAGCAATAGATTCATTTTCATAATCTATTTCTAAAGGGGGTTTTATTTCAAAAGATTGAAAAATATTTTTCTTTTTAATTCGCAATCCTTTCTTATCAAACGATCGTCTAAAACCATCAATAACAATAGGCACTACAATTGGCTTATAGGTTTTAATGATATGGGCTGTTCCTTTTCTAATAGGTTTAAAAGGAGTGGTTGTACCTTGCGGAAATGTTACTACCCAACCATCATCTAAGGCGGTTTTGATCATGGTAATATCACTCATTTTTACTTGGCGATTAACATCTTTACCTTGAGATCTCCACGTGCGCTCAATACTAATAGAACCTGTGTAAGCAAATATTTTAGGAAGTATACCAGATTTCATGGTTTCCTTTGCTGCCACATAATACATATTTAGCTTAGGATTCCACAAATAACCTACATTTTTAATGCTGTCTAATCGTCCGCTTAAACTAGCATTGAATACATGAAACATAGCAATAACATCTGCAAAATAGGTCTGATGATTAGAAATAAACAGCACATTAGTATCTGGAAGGTCCTTAATAATCTCAGACCCCTCTATTTGTAAATCATTAAACCCTCTAAAACGTCTGTGTGTAAAAGCTCCAAGAATTCTTATAAGCCATTTTTTAACCCAAAGTATATGTCCGAAAGGATTTCTTTTGAATAATCCCATAGTTAATTTTTCAAATTTTGTCAATTACAAATGTAACCATTAAGTTAAATTATAAAACTTGTTTTAACAAGTCTTTTATTTCTCCAAGCATCATTGCAGTTGCTCCCCAAACAATATGGCCATTAAATTTAAAAGCTGGCACATCTACATGCTCATCAAAAGAGGTTGGTACTGTTGTAGTTATAGTGCTATTATCGTTTAAAAAGTCAGCAAGTTTTACTTCTATGATTTCTTCAACCTCTTCATCTTGTTTTGTAAAAATTAAATATTCTTTTGAAATTCCAATATAAGGATGCACCATAAAATTACTTGGTGGTATATAAATAGGAGACATTGTTTTTAAAACATCAATATGAGTCCTTGAGACTCCAATCTCTTCTTCTGTTTCTCTAATGGCAGTTTCCATTAAATCGTTATTATCATTATCTTCATATTTTCCTCCAGGAAACCCAACTTGAGCAGAATGTACTCCTTTATAAGTTTTACGTAGAATAAGAACCAAGTGAGTTTCATCGTTAGTATTAGGATAAAACAAAGCCATAACTCCTGCTCTTTTAGCCGCTTTAGACTTCTTTTTCATTTTTTCTGCTAATTCTAAACGGTAAGGAGGAGACATTTTAGCATGAGAGTCTTCGCCAAAAAGCTCTAGATGTTTTATTTTTACTACAGATTCTAAAAACGTGTTAAATAACATTTATGAAATTTCGATTATTGTTTCCAATGGTTATTGGAATTGGATTATTACTTCTGAATTGTGAAGATAAACAAACTTCAAAAAAAACAGATACAACAATTGCAAAAGATTCTACAGTTGCCCAAACCAAAGTTACACCTAAAAAGAAACAAGAAATAGACTATCCTAAACTAACAGATGCTAATGCGATGGAATTCTTTTTAGAATACGAAAAAGAAAACAAAGAAAACAAAGTACGAATTACCACAGATTTTGGCATTATAGAAATCGAGCTCTATGATAAAACAAAATTCCATAGAGCAAATTTCGTTTACCTTACTAAGCGTAAATATTTTGATGGCACACAGTTTTACAGAGTCGTAAAAAACTTTGTAATACAAGGCGGAAGCAGTGACGATTATAACATTGCTAAAAGACGTCAAAATATAGGACATTATTTATTACCTCCAGATACCAAACGCGGCTACACACACAAAAGAGGAGCCGTTTCTATGCCAAGTAGCGAAATAGAAAATGCCTATAAATTAGCCTCTCCATTTCAGTTTTTTATAATTCAACGTGAAGGTGGAGCCCATTATTTAGATGGTGAGTATACCGTTTTTGGAGAAGTCACAAAAGGCATGGATGTCGTAGATCAAATTAATGCTGTTAAAACAGACGAAGGAGATTGGCCTTTACATAATGTTTATATTAGAAAAATTGAATTGATTGAGTAACGCATATTGCGTAAATAACTTTAAGATATTACGTATTTTTTTAGCCTTATTTAAGCCTATATAATCCCTGTAATCCTAAAGTGATTTCCTTCAAAAAATTATAAAATATTTAAGAGAGTTTATTCCTATTTTCAGTATTTTGATGACTTGATAAAACAGCAACCATTTTTCATAAACTAATAATTATGATTTCTAATTCCCTTAGAGCAACCTTAATTTGTAGCATTGTCCTTTTTTCAAGTTGTAAAGAAGACATAAAAAAACCCACAGAAAAAAACATGAGTGATAATGTATTAATCCAAGAATGGACAGGACCTTACCAAGGTGTTCCTGCTTTTGATAAAGTTTCTGTTGAAGCTATAAAACCTGCAATGGAAGAAGCCATGAAGCTTAACCTTGCCGAGATTGAAGCTATTGCTAACAACACCGAACCTGCCACCTTTGAAAACACTATTGTGGCCATGGAAAGTGCTGGTAAAGAATTGAGCAGAGTCTTTGCCTATTATGGTGTTATGGGAAGCAACGTATCCTCAGCAGAATTTAGAAAAGTACAAGCCGAATTAGCACCAAAACTTTCAGATTTTAGATCTCAAATTTCGCAAAACGAAAAACTATTCCAACGTATAAAAACGGTTTATGAAGCGTCTCAAAAAACACCTTTAGAACCGCAAGCACAACGCGTAGTTGATTTAACCTACAAGCAGTTTGAAATGAATGGCGCAAATTTAAATGCCGAAAAGAAAAAACGCTATGCCCAAATCAACAAAGAATTATCATCGCTTTACACCGATTTCGCAAACAATGTACTGCACGATGAAGAAAACTACATCACCTATTTAAACAAAGATCAGTTAGGTGGTTTAGCTGAAGGCTTTATTAAATCTGCTGCTAAAATTGCTACAGATAAAGGTGAAGACGGAAAATACGCCATTACCAATACACGCTCATCAATAGATCCCTTCCTTACCTACTCTACTGAACGCGAATTACGTAAGCAAGTTTGGGAAAACTACTACTCTAGAGGAGATAACGGAGACCAATACGACAATAACAAAATCATTGCTCAAATTTTAAAATTACGTAAAGAACGTGTGGGCTTAATGGGCTATGATAATTATGCCGAATGGAGATTACAAGACCGTATGGCAAAAACGCCAGAAAACGCAATGGATCTAATGATGGCCGTTTGGCCAGCTGCAACCGCAAGAGTTAAAGAAGAAGTGGCAGATATGCAAACTGTAGCTAACGAACTTGGAGATAACATAAGCATAGAACCATGGGATTATAGATACTATGCAGAAAAAGTGCGTAAAAAGAAATACGATTTAGATAGCGACGAAGTAAAACAATACCTACAGTTAGATAAACTAACAGAAGCCATGTTCTTTACCGCTGGCGAATTGTTTAATTATAAATTTACACCAGTAGCAGAAGGTACTGTTCCTGTGTTTCATGAGGATGTGAAGGTTTGGGAAGTTACCGATAAAGATTCTGGTAAGCATATTGGCTTATGGTATTTAGATCCTTTTGCGCGCGAAGGCAAACGCTCTGGCGCTTGGGCAACAACCTATAGAAGTTCAGATTCTTTTGAAGGCGAAAAAAATGTGTTAGCCTCTAACAATTCCAACTTTGTTAAACCAGCACCAGGAGAAGCGGTTTTAGTATCGTGGGATGATGCCACAACGTTTTTCCATGAATTTGGTCATGCCCTTCACTTCTTCTCTGCCGATGTAAAATACCCAACCTTAAATGGAGGTGTTAGAGATTACACAGAATTTCAATCGCAATTATTAGAACGTTGGTTATCTACAGACAAAGTTATCAATCAATTTTTAGTGCATTATAAAACAGGAGAACCAATTCCTGCGTCCTTAGTTGAAAAAATAAAGAAAGCCTCAACATTTAATCAAGGGTTTGGAACAACTGAATATTTAGCTTCGGCTTTAATTGATATGAAGTTACACCTAGCAGATCCTACAGATATTGATATCGATAAATTTGAACGCGAAACACTTGACGAATTAGGCATGCCTAAAGAACTACCAATGCGTCACAGAACACCGCAATTTGGTCATGTGTTTTCTGGTGAAGGCTATGCTACAGCGTATTATGGCTATATGTGGGCAGATGTACTAACTAGTGATGCTTCTGAAGCCTTTAGAGAAGCCGAAGGTGGTTTTTATGATAAAGCCGTTGCAGATAAATTGGTGAAATATTTATTTGCACCACGCAACGCTATGGATCCAGCAGAAGCCTACAGAAAATTTAGAGGTCGCGATGCTAAGATTGAAGCTCTCATGAGAGACCGAGGATTCCCTGTACAGAAGATCTAAAAATTAAAAAGCACGCTTATCCATGTTCATTTAATGGATAAGCGTATTTTTTATATGGATATAACGAATTACCAAAAATAAAAAAAAGATGAGACTGATAATTATTTTACTAATAATGAGTGTATTTAATTCACACTCACAAAATGAAAATCAAAAAATAAAATCAGGTGTTTATGAATGGAAAAGTAATTTTAAATCTAATTATCCTAATTACGAACTGAATTTTGAAATAAAAAAAGGAAAAAACAAATCTTTAGGAGTATTTAAAGGCAAAAGTCAAATTTCGTATTACTACATGGAATTTAATTCTGATGAAGAAAAAGACAAGAACAGAAATGTAACAGGAGAAATTTTCGGATTTTCAGACGGCGAAAATCTTTATTTACCATCTAAATTTTGTGAAGATTGTGATTTTCAAGATAAAATGTACTTCAAAGCGAATTTCATAGGAGAAAAATATATCTATTATGATTTTTTCTATCCTAGAAATGATATAATTAATCCAAATACTAATCTTGGCACAAATGGGGGTGATGAAACTATGGTAGTTTCATTAAAAAACAATAAGAGATTTTTGTTGTCGAAAAAATTCATAAAGAAAGAGTTAAAAAAACATACAGAGTTGTATGAAGCATATAAAAAAGAAAAGAGAAAAAATCTTGTTCTGAAAAAATATTTGGAGTTGTTAGATAAAAAAAGTTGATAAAATTACTTTTGGTAACACCGTGTATAATTAATTGCTGGTTATAGCCTACTTACGAAAGTCCTCGCGGACTTTCTATCTGTGATTTATTTGCTAACTTTAGTGCTTAAAACACGCCACTAATCATACACAAAACTGTTAGGTGTCATTTGAATGAAACATTTTGCAAGCATCATATTACTACTTCTGATTTTAACTTCTTGTCAAAACAAAAAGGAAAATAACGGAATTGCCAAAACTGAACTAAAGCAACAATTCAGCGAACCGTATTCGAACTTAATTATTTATGACAATTTTGAAAATGAATTAATTCTTGACACTATTTCAAAAAGAAGGGAATCTCAATTTTCACCAGTTTATATTGGACAAATAACAGACTCTATTGAATTATGCTATAAAACCTCAAAAATCGGATATAGAATTGAGGATATTGATTGGGGAAAATATAGAAGTCCAAAGACTACAGACTTAAATATATTCATTGACACAACAAGAACAATCGGATTTCCAATGTGGATTTGGGAATATTATAAAGCACCTGAACATCGCGTAAATAAAAAGTCATATCCTATTTTTATTAAAAACCAAAGTTCTGACACTTTGACTATCGGATTTGGAGATGTATTACCTATGCTTACAGAAGTACAAGACTCGATTGGTAATTGGAAACAAATTGAGAGACAATTTATATATGATTGTGGAACAGGTTTGACTGAATTCTATCTTCCACCAAATCAAATTGCAATTTCTGCTTTGAGACAAAATTATGGAACGAATAAAACAAAATTTAGAGTGAGGTTTCGACTTGGAGACAACAAAATTTACTCGAATGAAATAAACGGAAAAATTAACAACTGAATATAAAAAAACGCCACCTAACAAAGAACTGAGTTAAAAAACAATCAACTTTAAGCTAATTCAGCACGCTTTCCTTTAGCTACAATTCTATCAAATAAGGCTTTGCAGGCTCTGTTATATTTATAGGCTGAAAAGGCTGCTAAAAACACAAGATTTCTTAATTTCTTGTTGCCTACTTTACTTATTCTACTACGCCCTCGTACACTGCTTCCTGATTCTCGAATCGTTGGTGTAATTCCAACATAACTACAAAGCTGTGCTGCACTTTCAAACTTTTTAAACCCATCTGTTACTACGATTAAAAACAAAGCTGTTTTTAAGCCTATTCCTGGTATGGTTTGCAATAATGTTAATTGCTCTTGTTGGTCTTGTTTTACTAATTCTAATAAGCGCTTCTCTAATATTAAAATCTCTTTCTTTAAATGGTTTAAGTCTCGTTTTAAAGAGCGATAAACCGTTTTGGATGGAATCCCCAGAGTGTCTTCTCCATGTAGCTTATTTTTTGTAGCTGTACTCTTTTTTACGTAACTATCCAATAACCTAAAGAGCTGTAAGCATTCTGCCTGTACATCTGTTAGAGCATTGTACAACGGAACATCATTAAAAATACCATACTCACAAATAGATTTAGCATCACTCTTATCGGTCTTTACTTTGGCTAGTTTCATTTGAATAAAACGTTTTACTGACAAGGGATTTACAACAGATACTAATACCCCTTTCTTATATAAAAACTGAGCTAATCTGTAATGATAATATCCCGTATAGCTTCCATGACTACCAAAGCATCTTTTGATAGACTTTTTAATAGTTTTTTAAAACCCTTTTCATCATTCTGTAATTGATAATGTCCTGTATCTTGATTGTAAATATCAAACACAGATTTACTAATGTCAATACCATAAATTTTTCTATCTTTAGTCATAACAACTTGAAATTTGGAAAGAACAACGCTACTCATATTTCAACAACTTAAAAACGAGATCTAGGTCTCACAGAACTGAACGAAGTTTAAGTAGTAAAAGAGAGAGGATTATCAATGTTGCCGAAGTCAAATGCTTCACCGTGTATAGTAACCTTAATGCTCTCTTTTGTTCTTTCTGATTATTAATTAAATTTAGTGAATTACAAACTTAAGCCGTATATAATTTATTACTAGTTCTAGCCTACTTACGAAAACCCTCGTAGATTTTTGCTACGCACAGTTCGCTTCGCTCGTGTCTATTCGGTTTTTATTTGCTAAATCAGGTGCTTAACCACGCAACGAAATCATACACAAAACCGTTGTGCATAATTTAACCAAACCCAAAACTGAATGAATAAAATTTACATTTTACTACCTTGATTTTAATATGTTTGACCAAGTTAAGATTAAGCATTATCCGATTAAAGGCAGTCAAGTAAAAAAAGGAACTAAATATTATAAAGAATTTGTTTTTGTTCCTGATGTTAGAGACGATTTTATACGATTTGGAACTGAAAGAGACGAATCGAAACAAGGTTATGCAATTAAAAATCCGATTACATTAAAAACAGAAAAAGGCGATTATGGAGCTTATCTATTTGAAATGTTTCGCTATACTCAAAAATATGAGGCTTTAGAATAAATCTGTAGAACAATTTTAATAGTACCTTAGTAGGTATAACATTGTAAATATTAAATCTAATGATTATGTTTGTAACTCATTATATTTAATACCAATGGCAGCAATTTATGTTCTATATCTTAAAAAAAATCCTCACGGATTAGCGCTATCATTATCTTATTTACATGACGATATTTTTTTAAAAAACTCAAAAGAGTTTATTAATTAATCCCTGTTACGACTCAAAACAGGGATACTCTCGATTATTCTTAAAATTTAATCTTATTTTATTCTTAACACTATTACTAGCATTCAAAAAATAGCAGCTCTATTTACTGCACACTATTTTGGATGATTGAGTCACAACTATACATAGTATTAAGAAAGAAATTCAAAAAAAATATTATGTCAAAAAATGTAATTTTAACAACCGGAATATACGATATGATTAAAGATCATGTTCGAAGAAAAAAAGTAACTAAACAAGAAGAAGAACTATTACTTTTAGAATTAAAAAACGCCAAACAAGTACTTAGGCGAGACTTACCAAATAATATCGTTACAGTTAACCGACGTGTAAAAATTAAAGATCATACAGAAAACAAAGAAAAAGAATATACGTTTGTGTCAACCACAAAAGCAAATAACAAAAAAGGAAAATCATCTATTTTATGCGATGTTGCGGTTGCTACAATTGGCAGACAGGTAGGCGATATAATAAATTGGCCTTTTAAAGATGGAGAAAGAAAACTAGAAATTTTAATGGTTGAAAATCTTTAAACTTATAAAAAGAGTCTTTGTTCTAATAACACAAAGACTCTTTTTATTTTTTTAATACAATTAATATACTTGCAGGCTAAGAAAAAGATAATCTCTCTTTAATCTGAAGATTAGAGTTATATTAACCTCACCTAGAATAAAAAACAACTCACATCACCGTGCGTCATTATTAGCTAGATCTCAACTACTTAGAAATTTTAGCAGAATTTCCTTTAGTTCGTTTCATTTTTGCTAAATTAGTTTTATATATACATCACAAACCATATTGAGACCGTTGTCGCCAATTTAAAAACTGACAGATGAAACAAACAATTTTACTTTTATGCCTTTTATTTTTAAGCTGTAATACTAAAAATGAATCGCAGGAATTAAAAAATAAAAGCTTAACCGAACAAAAAAGTGACAAAATAAAAGTTCTAAACTTTGGAACATTTCACTTTGGTTATACTCCTGATGCCAACAAAACAGAATTTGATGAACATAGTGATGATGCACAAAAAGAAATTAGAGAAATTTCTAAAATGTTAGCGGAATTTAAACCAACAATAATATGTATCGAGAACTTACCAAAATTTAATGACGAGATCAATAAGGCCTACCAAGAGTTCTTAAATACCCCTTCTACATTAAATACAAATTATGGGGAAAGTAGTATGATTGGATTTGATGTAGGTAGGCTAAGTAATGTAAAAAAAATATATGGGATTGATAATCATATGGGCTATAATTACAGTGTTGGAGATTTTATTGAAAACAGTCCCGACCATGAAAACGCTATTGATTCAAAAACCTATTTACAACTTACAAACGAACCATTTAAAGAATATCCCGAAATGGCTAAACGTGAAGCTAACTATGACAAATTATCTTTACTCGAAAAATTAAAATTAATTAATGAGCCAATACACCTTGACTACTCAATAAACACCAATGCAGACAAACTTCTTTACGTTGGAATAGATGATGGATTTGAAGGTGCTGACAATGCTGCCATCTTTTATCATAGAAATATGAAAATATATTCTAATCTAAACAGAATTCCAATGACAAAAAAAGATAGAGTATTTATAATTATGGGAGCAGCGCATACTGCTTTTTTAAGAGAGTTTATGAAAAGAAGCCCAAAGTTTGAAATGGTAAACACTCTTGAATATTTAAAATAAAAAACAACCTCTGAAGTAATTGCTGGCGTTGGCCTACTTATAATCCTCTTGTAGATGTTACTTCTCATGTTTTCTACACTTGGGGCTATTCGGTTTTATTTCCTAAATTAGGTGTTTATTCATGCCACGAATTTTATCCAACACCCATTGTAAACTATGAGAAAAACACTACTACTTACATTAATACTTACTTTTTCAATATGTCCTATTAATGCTCAAAACTTTCTTAAAAGCTTATATAGTTTAGAACAGTTTCCTAAAGAAATGCAAAAAAGCAAAGCATTTATAGAGGAGGTTTGTTCTGATATTTTAATATATAATTATATCTATGGCGGAAATAACAGCTCACAATTTGATATTAAATCTAAAAATGGTTTAAAAATTAACTTCCCTTTTAACGATGAATTTTATCTAGATTTCCTTGATAAGACAACAAAAGAAAATTTAAAAACGTATACATTTCATATAGATTATGAATTTAAATATTTGAATTACTATGATGAATTTGAATTAGATGATTCAATATTTTCATTGCCTTCCATTTTTGATTTAGCCACCACATATTATGATTTAGATGAATATAGTTTGATAAGTAAAGTTTTATTTCATTACAAACCAGAACTCGACTATAAAACGAAACGACTTGTTTTCTTTAAAGATTTATCCCATGTTTTGAAATTAGAAGTTATACCTGATTTTGACGCCATATTAGATGAGGCAAAATCTGAAAACCTTATGAATAAGGAAATTGAAGAAATAATGCTAGATGCCATACTCGAAGAAACGGAATACGAATATGAAGAAATTACGTCTCTGATTTTTGACTTTTTTATTTTAAATAAAAAAAGCGACACAAAAACTATTGAAAATTTAAAACGAATATTTGAAAACAACAACCTTATTAATGAAATTGAAACAAATATCCTTCAACCTAAAATAAATATCACATTGAGTCAAGGAGGCTATTTTAATATTCCAAAAAAATATTTAACAATTAATCAATCTGAGTTTAAAGCGTTACCCATTAACACTATTGAAATCAGAATAGATTTTAAAAACAACAAAATTTTAATCGATTTTAAAAATAAAGCATCTACCAATATAACCATACAAAAGGCTTTATTAGGGTCTAAAGAAATTAAAGATGTTACGATTGACACCAGAAAAGTCAGCTTAGAAATATCAGATGATGATTTAAAATTTAAAATATTAAAATACAATCCATACAAGCCTTTAGATAATGAGATGTATGAAATAAAATTGAAACAATAAATACGTTTATAAAGTAGGTTTCAAAAAAACACCTATTACAGCAACGCTATTATGTATATAGACACAAAAAAAAACCAGAACATAGATATATTCTGGTTTTTTATTGAAATATTTAACCTATTATTTTAAGCTGATAGGCTTAGGTTCTTTTAAATTTTAAAATAACCCAATGTAAGAAGCATCAGTTGTTCCTGTTTGTAATGTAGCACCTGTAGTGTAACCATCTGCACTAGTAGAACTAGGATCAAAAATATAAACATTACCTACACCTCCTAAAGAAGCTAAAGCCATATATAATTTACCATCAATAACACTTGCCCACTGGTATTGACGCAACCATAAATCTATAGGAATATTCATTTTCACTGCTGTTTTATTGTAAACATCAACTCTTACAATATACCAATTAGAACTTGCACTGTCCCCTAAATCTGTATTTAAAACAGGTACATAACCAATACCGTTACCTACATAAAACCAACCTGTATTTGCTTCGGCATTATGACCTAAAAGCGATTTAATATCAAATTTACCATAAGCTGTATCATAAGCACCATTGCTAATTTTCATAATTGAAGCATCACCAGATGTTATTAATTGGTAAGTATCACCTAATTCATCTTTATGTGCAACAGGTGTTCTATAACCATTTGTAGAACCTTGTGCTAAGGTTGACACAATTGTAGTTTCATTTTCTAAAGAAGGGTAATCTACAACTAGAGTTTCTACATTATCATAAACCATAGTACCATTTTCTCCTGTTAAAGCATCATAAAAACGCTTTGCAACTCCGTAGTAAAGTTTTCCGTTAGCAATTACTGGGGCATCAATACGAAAAGTATGAATACCATCGCCAGAATTATCTTCGTTATAAGGAAATTCAAAAGAAGTATTTTCTAATACACTCATTGTATTTAAATCTACACGAGCTAAAGTAACAGTGGCTTTAGTTCTTACGTAAGGCGATGTTTCTTCATCTGGATTTTCATAGATATTTTCTGTAGTTACATTGTGTAACATAGCATAATTATCATCAATCTTTGTCCAACGTGGATAGGCTGTTCCCATCACTGCTTGGATATCTGTTGTTAAAACTAAGTCGTAATTTTGTCCACTGATATAATTATATTTAGCAATATCACCACCTCCATAATTTAAATTGTAAACCGTTTCACCATCATCAGAGGTATATAAACGTGCTGTACGAGTTGACGGAACTTCTCGGCCATACCCATTAAAAGTAAACGTTTTATTTGGGTCATTAAGTTCTTCTACTGTAGTCCCTTGTATGTACGTTTCAGACTCACCAGTTGGGCTAGAACCTATTACCAAATGATATGGTCTGTAATCAGATGTATTTGATGGATCTGATGACGGTGTATCGTCTTCACTACATGAAAACGTCATTAAAGATAAAGCTGATAAACAAGCAATACGAGATAAATATTTAAAATTCATAAGTATTAAATTAATTGATTTATAAAATTGAAAAAGTAAGTTTCCCATAAAACCCTCTTCCTGGTTTTTGAAGGGCATAATTATCGAATAACTGATTATTTAATATGTTTTTTACATCAAAGCTTAGTGATACCTTGTTTTTTGGAAATGTAAAAGCAAAACCTGCATCTAAAGAAACTTGAGCAGGAATGACTGTTTTTCCTGAGCCACCAAGGACACTACTGTGTCTAAAAAACTCGTGGACATATAATAAGTTGGTATAAGTTGATAAACGTGCTCCTTTCTGAATAAAATCCTGTACCTTATATTTTAGATTATAGTTCATCGTAAAATAAGGAGTGTTGGCTAATCTTTCATAGGTTGGTGTAATAGGATTTCCATTCACATCATACGTAACATTGTGATCTCTAGCATTAAAAAAGGATGTGTTTGCACTAAAAAACAAACGCTCTTTATAATTATAATTTAATGTAAAATCGATACCTTCTGTATAAATTTTACCGACGTTAGAGTTCTCAAAAAACTCTTCATTGCTACCTGTAGGAAAAGGCATAATTAAATCTTCTGTATCTCTAATAAACACATTGGTAGTCACGCCAAACGTATGTTCTTTAAACTGTAAATTATCGTACGTAAACCCTAAGTTGTAGTTATTACTGTGCTCTGGTTTTAAATTAACTGAAGCATTTAAATTAGCTGCGACATTACCAAAAACCTCATTGGCCTCTGGTAAACGAATCGCTTTTTCTGCAGAACCAAATACAGAAAATTTAGGAGAGAAGGAATACGAAATTGATCCGCCAAAACCAAAATCGTTAGAGTTGATGTTATTCTCCTCAATAAATATAGTTGACTCTGAAGTGTTTGAACTTCGCGTGCGTAATTTTGAAGTTCTGTCCATATAATACGATTTACCAAAAATTGAAGTCCTCAACTTTTCATCAAAAGCACTATTTTCATATGAAAGTGTTAATATAGATTTTAAATAGCCGCGTTCTTCTCTTAATGCGTTTTCTGCAGCAGGAAGCATTGGGTCATCAGAATCTCGTGTAAATGTGTTTAGTAAATGATTTAGCTGAATGGTATTATTATCATTAATATGGTATGCGACATTAGAGCGCATATTAATAGTTTGATCAATATCTTTTTGAAGTGTTGGGACACTTGCTTCTGCGCCTGTAGCCCAAACATCGGGATCGTTATAGTAACTTGTAGGATGACCTAACCAACTGTATTGTGTCGCAATAGTATCTATGGTTTTTCTGTTAAGACGAGAATAAGACGCAAATGCACTCACATCTAAGTTCTTAGCAATACCTTTTTTTGCATACTCTAAACTATACATATTAGTGCTTTGCTCTGTAAATCGGTTACCATATACAATTTCCATAGTAGCACCTGTTTGAATCTGTTGATCCATATTAGAGAGTAAAACACCAGCCAATAATTTATCTGCCCAAGATACATGAGTATAACCAAACTCGGCCTTTCCTCCTTGCGATCTATAGCGATCATGAAAGCGTTTGGCTTTGATATACACATCTGGTGTTCCTGCAGAAAGCGCTACAGCCACCTGGTCTCCCCAAACTTCATAATCGTTATCGGCATAATTCACAAAAGCAGAACCTCTTGCCGTAAAACCGTTTTTGTTATTTCTATAACCACCATTAACGTCCGTTCTGTAGGTTCCAAAAGATCCTGCAGAAACAGACACTTTTAATTCATTTTTAGTAATGTCGTTTAACACAATATTAATCGCTCCACCCATAGCATCATCAGATAAATGCGGAGGTACAACACCTTTATAAACTTCAATCCGTTTAATTAAAGATGGAGGAATACTGTTTAATGAAAAAGAAGGTCCAAAATTCCGAATAGGCACACCATCAATAAAAATCTTAACAGAATTACCTGTCATCCCATTAAGGTTATAATGTGCATGCGAGCCCAAACCACCTGATTGACGAACTCTAACTCCAGCAGATTGGTCTAGTAATTCATTAACTTGTATCGATTGAATTGCAGCTTCTTTCGTTTCTATAACATTAACCGCAAATCCTTTTTCTTCAATTTTTTGCTGCACCGTTTTAGATTTCACAAAAACTTCGTCTAATGCTGCAACTTCCAGAGTAACATTGACCTCTTTGTTCTTTTCTTCTAACTGAACTGTAACGGTTTTAGGAAGGTCATTTAATGAATAAAATGCTATTGTATATGTCCCGTAAGGAAGATCTTTAAAGTTATAAGCTCCATTTATATTGGAGTTGGTTTCTTTAGTTATAGCATTCCCCTTTAATACAATGAATGTAGAAACCGCAGGTTCATTAGAATCATATTTCACCTTTCCGTAAAAATTTCCACTTTGGCCAAAGCCTAAAATGCTAAAAAATAGAAATACGTAAATAAAAAATAGTTTGAATTGGAACACGTCTAAATTTTTGACAAAATTATTCTTATTTATATTTATTCCAAATAAAAATAATAATAATTTATCATTATTTTTATAGAACTCTGGCAGCTATACTTTTACATCAATTTTCACAAATCAAGCCCAAAAAAAACACATTGCTAATTTTTAATTTATTGATATGAATTTAAGGCTTGTAGCTACATATATAACAGCATCACACCTACTATATTTAGAATAATGATGGTTTGACAACGACAGCATTATACTCAATTTCGTTACCTTTGTAAACAACAAATACTAGAGTTTCTATGATTTTTATTGATAATGAAGGCCACACAAATCCGAAATTAAATTTAGCTTTAGAGGAATATGTTTTAAGACATTTTGATGCTTCTACAGATTATTTACTGTTTTACATTAATGAGCCCTCTATTATTATAGGACGCAATCAAAATACCTTAGAGGAAATTAACCAAGAATATATAGAAGCTAACAATATTCATGTCGTACGTCGGGTTTCTGGCGGAGGAGCTGTTTATCATGACCTAGGGAATTTAAATTTTAGTTTTATTACTAATCACGATGGAAAAAGCATTAGCAACTTTAAGAAGTTTACAGCGCCTGTGATTAGAGTATTAAACGCTATGGGTGTTTCTGCCGAATTAAAAGGGAGAAATGATATTTTGGTTGATGAGAAGAAAATTTCTGGAACAGCTCAATTTTCTACAGGAAAACGCATGATAAGTCATGGGACTTTATTATTTGATACAGATATGGGTGAAGTTGCTAAAGCCCTACAAGTAAAAATGAGTAAAATACAATCTAAAGGTCATAAATCTGTTAGAAGTCGTGTCGCAAATATTAGTGAATTTTTAGAACAACCTATTTCAATGGCACATTTTAAAAAGCAATTACTCACAGGTTTATACGAAGCTAGCGAGCCTTTTGAAACCTATAAATTAACGGAAGCTGAATGGAAAGCTGTACACGATTTAAAAGCCGAAAAATATGATTTATGGGATTGGAATTTTGGACGTTCACCTAAATTTAATATCCAACGCAATAAACGATTCGCTATTGGCGAAATAGACCTTCGTATTTTTGTAGAAAAAGGTCATATTTCAGACTTTAAAGTCTTTGGTGATTTTTTTGGAAGACAGCCCATCTCAGATCTAGAAGACTTACTTATTGGCATTCCTTATGATAAGCATGAAATTAATAAAGCGCTACAAAATGTTGCCATAGAAAATTATTTTGGCACATTAGAAAAGTCTGATTTTATAGATCTTGTCTATGGCAACGATTAACAATAAAATAGATTAAACAATTAGAAACAATCCTAATATGTTGTTTCTGTGCGACTACAAAATAAAATCTAATAATGTCTTAAATGACATTATATCACATGAAGATAAATCATAAAAAAATGGCAAATGGCTCCGCCTAAAACAAATAAATGCCAAATCACATGATTGTAAGGAATTCTACGAATGGCATAAAAAACAATTCCGACAGTATAAAATAAACCTCCTGCGTATAACCACAATATTCCATTTGATCCAAGAGCTTCAGACACATTTGTAAAGTCAAACACGATAAGCCAACCCATTACCAAATATAATAATGTTGAAAAAACTTCAAACCTTCCTGTAAAAAAGAGTTTTAACACCACACCAAAACCCGCAATTCCCCATACAACCCAAAACAAAAGCCAGCCTAAACTGTCAGTTAGTGAAATGAGTAAAACAGGCGTATAAGTACCTGCAATAAGTAAATAAATACTGATATGATCTACAATTCTAAAATAATGCTTACGCTTCTCCCCTTCTACTGCATGGTAAAATGTTGAGGCTAAAAAAAGAATAATTATAGATAGTCCGTAAACAATAACACTAAATAAACTCCAAGGTTTTAAGTGATTGGCATCTACAATCAATAACACTAAAGCTATGACTCCTAAGAGTGCACCAAAACCATGTGTCCAAGCATTTAATTGTTCTTCTAATTTTGTTTGAGCGCGCATTGTTTAACCTTTTGAATTCTTTGGTGTTTTGGGTTTGGACCATTTATTTAAGCTTTCATAAAAATCGATTTCAAAAGCAGGTTCTTGCCGTTTTAAACGTTCATTCTGAAACGCACGCTGCAAAATATCTTCAATTAAATAGTCTTCTTCATCATCAATAGGACTAAACTCCTTCTTCAAAGAAATATCAAACAAACTGGCTGTACTATTAAACCAAAAAGCTCGCCAACCATTCCGTAACTCCTTAATAAGATCAAAAGTTGTTTTTCCCGTTTGCCTATGAATTAACTTCACCAAAATCTGACCTTCGGTTTTAGTTAGCTTCTTTAGTTCCGCTGAAAATTCATCTTCAATATAATTCTGAATAATCTTAGCATAACGTTTTTTATCACGTTTACGCTCTAAGCCATCGAGTCGTTTTTGTAAGGCTTCTAAACGTTCTGCCGCAAGTTTTGCGTAAGGATATACTTTTAAGGTTTTTCGTCTTAAAATTAGATATCTAATTCGTGCCTCTTTAGTTTCAAATTTTAAATTAGGTAGTACCAAAACTTCGTTTAACTCTACAGAGGTTACAGGTATAGAATCTCCTTCAATATACATGTAATGTACTTCTGTAGAATCTTGTTTAATAGGGTTTTCTTGAGCAAAAATTGCCACTGAAAAAAACAAGGCTATGTAAATAATATATTTCATCTATTACAACTGTACCAAAACCATTCCAAAATTAATAATATTAAAGCCTATAACCTTAAAATCGTATTAATATTATTATTTTTATTGAAAATTTAAACAGATGGCAAAAAAACAATTACTGAACAAAAAGTCTATGGACTTTTTAGAAAAATATTTAAATAACGCTTCTCCTACAGGTTATGAATGGGAAGGGCAAAAAATTTGGATGAATTACCTTAAACCTTATGTTGATGAATTTATAACTGACACATATGGAACTGCTGTTGCTGTAATTAACCCAAAAGCAAAGTTTAAAGTAGTGATTGAAGGGCATGCTGATGAGATTTCTTGGTATGTCAACTATATTTCTGACAATGGTTTAATTTATGTCGTTAGAAATGGAGGTAGCGATCACCAAATTGCTCCTAGTAAAATTGTAAACATTCACACCAAAAAAGGCATTGTAAAAGGTGTTTTTGGTTGGCCTGCAATACATACAAGAAGTAAAGCTAAAGAACAAGCACCAAAACCCGATAATATATGTATTGATGTTGGAGCTAAAGATAAAGCTGAAGTTGAAAAAATGGGAGTGCATGTTGGTTGTGTTATAACATACCCAGATGAATTCCACATTCTTAATAAAGACAAATTTGTATGTCGCGCTTTAGATAACAGAATGGGTGGTTTTATGATTGCTGAAGTAGCAAGATTACTACACGAAAACAAAAAAACATTACCATTTGGACTTTATGTTACCAATTCGGTACAAGAAGAAATAGGCTTACGTGGTGCCGAAATGATTACACAAACCATTAAACCAAATGTGGCTATTGTTACTGATGTAACACACGATACAACCACACCAATGATAGAGCAAAAAACACAAGGCTATGCCGAAATTGGAAAAGGTCCTGTTGTTGCCTATGCACCAGCTGTACAGCAAAAACTACGAGATTTAATTACAGATACAGCCGAAGAAAAGAAAATTCCTTTTCAGCGTGCCGCATTATCTAGAGCTACAGGAACAGATACAGATGCTTTTGCATATAGTAATGGCGGTGTTGCTTCTGCTTTAATCTCATTACCGTTGCGTTACATGCATACAACGGTAGAAATGGTTCATAAAGACGATGTAGAAAACGTTATTAAGTTAATTTACGAAACATTACTTAAAATAGAAGACGGAGAAACATTTAGTTATTTTAAATAAAAACCAAAAAGACCTGTTAGCATAAAAACTAGCAGGTCTATTTATATATGGACGAATATCTTGACATAGTAGATAAAAAAGGGAGACCAACAGGAAAAACAGCTTTAAAATCTGAAGTGCATAAAAAGGGTTGGCTACATAATACTATTCATGTGTGGTTTTATACTTTAGAAGGCGAAATTCTTTTACAACAACGCTCACACAAAAAACTCATTTGTCCACTACTTTGGGATGTATCTGTTGCTGGACACGTTGATGCTGGTGAAGCCATAGAAGAAGCAGCTGTTAGAGAAACGAAAGAGGAAATTGGTTTAAATATTCATGCCAACGACTTAAGACGGATTGCCACACATTTTCATGAAGGGTCTTATAATAACGGAGCTATTCAAGATAATGAGTTTCATCACATTTTTATCTCAGAATTAAAAGTACCTCTTAAAAACTTAGCTCCACAACCAAATGAAGTTGAAGCGCTTAAATTGGTATCATTAGACGTATTTTCAGAATTAGTTTTTAATAGTTCTAAAAACATGCATTTTGTTGAAAGTAATAGCGATTACTACCATTACATAGCTGGGGAAATCTATAATCAAATTTTTGAATGAATCTACTCTTACTAGCTGTTGCTCCTGTCTTTGCCATTCTTCTATATATTTATATTCAAGATAAGTATGAAAAGGAACCCAAAAGCATACTAATTTCTAGTTTTCTATTTGGAGCTATTGTTAGTATAATTATTGTCTTTATTCTATACTTTTTCACCGGAAGATTTATTCCTATTACTGATAATTATAGCATTTGGCAACAATTTATCCAAGCATTTATAGTCGTTGCCTTGTCAGAAGAATTTAGCAAATATGTCATTGTAAAATACTACGCACAACCCAAAAAAGCATTCAACGAACCTTATGATGGGATCATCTATGCCGTTATGGTATCTATGGGGTTTGCGTGTACAGAAAACATCATGTATGTCATAGAAGGAGGTTATCAAACTGCTATTTTAAGAGCATTTACGGCAATACCTGCTCATGCAACTTTTGGTGTATTGATGGGCTTCTATATGGGAAAAGCAAAATTTTCAAAAAACCGCACCTTATTCAATTTAACAGGCTTATTATTAGCCGTTTTATTTCATGGCGCCTATGACTTTTTCTTGTTTATTAATTTCGTTCCAGGCATTTCAATCGGAGCATTTGTTTCTTTAGCTGTTGGTATCATTCTTTCGAAAAAAGCGATAAAAAAACATCAGGAAAATTCAAACTTTAAATCTTTATAAAATTCAGATAATAGATAAAATAAACCTTAATAATTTCATATTTTGCAGGAAAATTACAAACTGCTAATCATTAACAAACTCAATTTTATGTATAAAATAAAAGTAAATACTTCTCATACTTTTGATGTCACTAAAGAAAGCATGGAAAAACTAGATGTTATAGAAACATCAACCAATAAATACCATATACTTCAAGATAATACAACGATAAAAGCAGAAATTTTAAATACTGATTTTAATCAGAAAACCTATACTATAAAAGTAAATAACACGGCTTATGACGTCGATATTTATGATGCGTTAGATCAACAAATTGAAGCTCTAGGTTTTGAAATAGGCGCTTCAAAACAAGTTAATGATGTAAAAGCACCAATGCCTGGATTAATTTTAGAAATCAATGTTAATGTTGGCGATGAAGTTAAAGAAAATGATGATCTTCTAATTTTAGAAGCTATGAAAATGGAAAATGTATTAACCTCACCAAGAGAAGGCGTTATAAAAGCTATTGAAGTTAAACAAGGTGAAACTGTCGATAAAAATGCACTCTTAATAGAATTTGAATAATATGAAAAAACTACTAGTAGCAAACAGAGGTGAAATAGCCATAAGAGTAATGCAAACAGCAAAAAAAATGGGCATCAAAACAGTGGCCGTTTTTTCAGAAGCTGATAGAAACGCTCTTCATGTAAAATATGCAGATCAAGCTGTTTGTATTGGCCCAGCACCTTCTAACGAATCGTACTTAAGAGGAGATAAAATTATAGAAGTTTCTAAATCGCTTAACGTAGATGCTATACATCCTGGTTATGGCTTTTTAAGTGAAAATGCCGATTTTGCAGAATTATGTGAAGCAAATAACATTATATTTATTGGTCCACGTTCTAAAGCCATAAAAGTAATGGGAAGCAAATTAGCGGCAAAAGAAACCGTTAAAGCTTATGATATTCCTATGGTTCCTGGTACAGATGAAGCCATTACCGATATTCCTGAAGCTAAAAAAATAGCCGAAGATATCGGTTTTCCTATTCTTATTAAAGCCTCTGCTGGCGGAGGTGGAAAAGGTATGCGTATTGTTGAAAAAGAAGCCGAATTTGAATCACAAATGGACAGAGCAATTAGTGAAGCTACTAATGCTTTTGGAGATGGCTCTGTGTTTATTGAAAAGTATGTTGCATCGCCAAGACACATCGAAATCCAAATCATGGCAGACACACAAGGTAATGTCATCCATTTATTTGAGCGTGAATGTTCTATTCAACGACGTCATCAAAAAGTAGTTGAAGAAGCACCATCAGCGGTTTTAACACCAGAATTGAGAGAAAAAATGGGGCAAGCAGCTATTAATGTTGCGCGTTCTTGTGATTATATAGGTGCTGGAACTGTAGAATTCCTTCTAGATGAAAATTTGAATTTCTATTTCCTAGAAATGAATACAAGGTTACAAGTTGAGCATCCTGTTTCTGAATGGATTGCTGGAGTAGATTTGGTAGAACTTCAAATACGCGTTGCTAGAGGCGAAAAATTAGATCTAAAGCAAGAGGATCTAAAAATTAATGGTCATGCTTTAGAACTCAGAGTTTATGCCGAAGATCCTATGAACGATTTTCTTCCAAGCGTAGGAAATTTAGAAATATACCAACTACCTGAAGGTAATAATATTAGAGTAGATAATGGCTTTGAAGAAGGTATGGACATCCCAATTTACTATGACCCAATGCTATCAAAACTAATTACTTACGGTAAAACACGTGAAGAAGCAATTGAAGTAATGGTAAATGCAATTGACAATTACCATATAAAAGGAGTACAAACTACTTTAGCCTTTGGTCGTTTTGTTTTTGAACATGATGCTTTTAAAAGCGGAAACTTTGATACACATTTTGTAAAAAAGTACTACTCACCTAGCCTTTTAGAAGAACAGCAAAAGTTAGAAGCAGAGATTGCTGCAAAAATTGCCTTAAAGCATTACTTAAAGGCACAAAAATTATTACGAGTACCGAATTAACACTGTCATTCTAAACCGTATATATAAATTAAAGATTCAGCATAAACTAATCCACATTACCAATTAGATTCTGAATCAAATACTGAATGACAAAACAAAAAAATTATGGATTCTAAAATAAAAACACTTAATGAAAAACTAGCCTTAGCCAAATTAGGAGGTGGACAAGCTAGAATAGACAAACAACACCAAAATAAAAAATTAACAGCAAGAGAACGTGTTCTTTACCTTTTAGATGAAGGTTCCTTTGAAGAGATTGGTGCTTTAGTTACCCATAGAACTAAAGATTTTGGCATGGCTGACCAACAATTTTATGGCGATGGTGTAGTTACAGGTTACGGAACGGTTAACGGTAAACTAATTTACGTTTTCGCTCAAGATTTTACTGTTTTTGGTGGTTCATTATCAGAAACTCATGCCGAAAAAATCTGTAAAATTATGGACATGGCCGTTAACGTTGGTGCTCCTATAATTGGATTAAACGACTCTGGTGGAGCACGAATTCAAGAAGGTGTCCGTTCTTTAGCGGGTTATGCAGATATATTTTATAGAAATGTTCAGGCCTCTGGTGTAATCCCTCAGATTTCTGCAATTATGGGACCTTGTGCAGGTGGAGCCGTTTATTCGCCTGCTATGACAGATTTTACACTTATGGTTCAAGATACAAGCTATATGTTTGTTACGGGCCCTAACGTTGTTAAAACAGTAACTAATGAAGAAGTAACAAGTGAAGAACTTGGAGGCGCAAGTGTACATTCTTCTAAATCTGGCGTAGCCCACAAGACAGCAACTAATGATGTAGAATGCTTAGAAGACATCAAAAAACTACTAAGCTATTTACCACAAAGCAATAAAGAAAAAGCAGATGATCTTCCTTTTGAACTTAAAGAAGAAGTTAGAGAATCGTTAGCAACTATTGTTCCTGACAATCCTAATAAGCCGTACGATATGCATCAAGTTATTGAAGGCATTATAGATAACGACTCTTTTTATGAAATTCATAAAGACTACGCAGAAAATATTATTGTAGGTTTTGCGCGTTTAGGTGGAAAATCTATAGGTATTGTTGCCAATCAACCAATGTTTTTGGCTGGTGTTTTAGATGTAGATAGTTCTAAAAAAGCAGCACGTTTTGTACGTTTCTGTGATTGTTTTAATATTCCGCTACTGGTCTTAGAAGATGTCCCAGGATTTTTACCAGGAACAGATCAGGAATGGAATGGAATTATAGTAAACGGAGCAAAATTATTATATGCATTTAGTGAAGCTACAGTGCCTAGAATAACCGTTATTACGCGTAAAGCTTATGGAGGAGCTTACGATGTAATGAATTCTAAACACATTGGAGCTGACATGAATTTTGCATGGCCAAATGCAGAGATTGCAGTTATGGGTGCAAAAGGTGCTGCCGAAATTATTTTTAAACGTGAGATTTCTAAAGCTGAAGATAAAGAAGCCAAATGGAAAGAAAAAGAAGCTGAATATGCTGAGTTATTCGCCAACCCTTATAGCGCAGCCGAACGTGGTTTTGTAGACGATGTCATTTTACCACAAAACACAAGACGTAAATTAATTAAAGCCTTTAGCATGCTTGAAAATAAAGATATTGTAAGGCCTAATCGTAAGCACGGGAACATCCCTTTGTAAGCAATAAGGCACACTTATTCTATAGACTTCACAGGTTATAAAATCTGTGAAGTCTTTTTTTTATCTGCTATTTTTCAATTAACCGTCTATGATAATTCACCTGTCCTAAATGATATGCAAGATGCGTACTTAAATGAACTAGAAAATACTCTGTAGTCATAGGTGCATTAAAAACCTGAAGTTTATATGCACTTTGTAAATCTTCAACAGTTAAATTTTGTAAAGTATTCTCTACAATACTAATAGTATCTTCAAGTTGTTTTATCAATTCAGATTTAGAAACTTCTGTTAATGAGAATTCTAAATTGCGTTGTCTTATATATCCTGAATGCCCTAAAACAGAACCTATAAAGTGATTTAAGTTTCCTATAAGATGCACACATAAACTTCCAGCAGAATTGCTCACTAAACCATCTATTTTCCATAGATTAGACGCATCCTTATATTGATTAATCTCTTCAATTAATTTACTAAGATCTCTTTTAAATAACGTTATTAGTGTATCTGTAAGCATCTATACATTTATTAAATATTAGTATTATTTCTCATCAAAAGTAGATAATAATTCACTTACTTTTGCCCAATGCAAAATCAAAAAAGGTCTCAATTAGAGTTTGTGGTATTAATGGCCGCGTTAATGTCTATTGTCGCACTTTCAATAGATGCAGTTTTACCTGCTTTACCTAAAATTGGTGAATATTTAAGCAGTGTAAATGAAACAGAAAATCAGAAGCTTATCACAGCTATTTTTTTAGGCTTAGGTTTTGGTCAGCTTATTTTTGGTCCACTGTCTGATAGTTTTGGACGTAAACCCATGGTTTATTTTGGCTTTGGTGTATTTGTTATTGCCTCTATTATATGTATCACGACAAGAAACTTTGAAATGATGCTTTTTGGACGAGTTTTACAAGGTGTAGGTTTATCATCACCAAGAACCATGAGTACTGCTATAGTTAGAGATTCTTATAGTGGTGACCATATGGCAAAAATTTTGTCTATCGTTACCATGACCTTTATTTTAGTACCAGTAATTGCTCCCATGTTAGGTCAGTTTTTATTGAACCATTTTGGATGGCACTCAATTTTTACAGTAAACTTAGCTTTTGGATTGTTAGTAATGCTATGGTTTTGGAGGCGACAACCAGAAACACTTCATGAAAAATATCAAAAGACATTTAAATTATCAAATTTTAAATCTGGTGTAACCACCTTTTTTAGAATAAAGTCTGCCATTGTTTACACATTGCTTTCTGGTTTAATTACGGGTTCTTTTATGGTGTATTTAAGTACATCGCAACACATCTTTCAAGTGCAGTACAATCTAGGAGATTTGTTTCCTTATATTTTTGCTAGTTTGGCTATTACTATTGGTCTTGCTACGTTTTTAAATAGCGCAATAGTAATTCGGTTTGGTATGTGGAATTTGGTTAACATTGCTTTAATCGCATTTGTTGTTAACGCTCTTATATATGTGATATTATTCTGGTCTGGTGTAAACCCTCCTATAGAAATTTTAATGGTGTTCTTAATGCTTCAATTTGCAAGTGTTGCGTTCTTATTTGGAAATTATAGAGCTTTAGCTATGGAACCTATGGGACATATTGCAGGAGTTGGAGCTGCCCTAAACGGATTTATTTCTACCGTTATGGCTGTACCAATAGCGAACTTTATTGGTAGTTTTATAAAAACTTCTGTATTACCTCTATTTATAGGTTTTTTAGTAACAGGTGTTATAGGTCTAATTTTATTTTACAGTGTAAAGAAACCTGTAAGAGAAAACCTGAACAAGGTTTAAAAAATTTCTAAACCACCTTTACCCTCTCTAACAACCTCTGGAGGATCTACAGATAAATCTACAATGGTTGATGCTTCATTGTCTCCATAACCGCCGTCGATAACAATATCTACTAAATTATCCCATTTTTCAAGGATTAATTCAGGATCTGTTGTGTACTCTAAAACATCATCATCATCTCTTATAGATGTTGAAACAATAGGATTACCTAAAGCAGCTACTATGGCTAAAGCTATAGAGTTATCTGGGACCCTAATACCAACCGTTTTTCGTTTTTTGAAAGGATTTGGTAAGTTTTTAGAACCTGGTAAAATAAAGGTATAGGGCCCTGGCAATGCGCGCTTCAGAATCTTAAATGTTGTTGTATCAATCTGTTTTACGTAATCACTTAGATTACTTAAATCCTCACAAACAAATGAAAAATTAGATTTTTCTAACTTTACACCCTTAATTTGAGCAATACGTTCTAAGGCTTTTATATTAGTAATATCACAACCTAATCCGTAAACAGTATCTGTTGGATATATGACTAAACCACCACTTTTAAGTACTTTAACAACTTTCTGAATCTCTTTAGGATTCGGATTCTCAGGATATATTTTAATAAATTCTGCCATAATGAGTGTCCATAAATTATCGCATTATTTGGAGCTTAGCAAAACGCAATAATAGCTTTTTTGTATCTCCTTTTTGAAATTTAATTTCGGCTTTGGCGTCTGCACCTTTACCTTCAATTTTAATTACTTCTCCTCTACCAAAACGTTGGTGATTTACTTTATTACCAACTTCTAATTTTTTATCAAAAGAATCAGTGTCGCTTTCTGCTTCACTTACTGGAACCATTTTTTTAGGTGCACTGATTTCAAAATTTTCTGGTTTCGTTTTTGTCTTCTTTTTTGGCATTTTTGCAGTTTTTGGTTTTGCAAATCTAACACGATTCGGCTCTATATCTCCAAATATGGAGGCATCTAACATTGGATTATGTCGTTCTTTTAAAGGTGTTGTAATATTTATAAATTCATCATCAATTTCTTCGATAAATCGACTTGGTTCTGCATCTATCAATTTTCCCCAACGATATCTAGATAATGTATAAGTTAAATACGCTTGTTTTTCGGCTCTTGTCAAAGCTACATAAAATAATCGACGTTCTTCTTCAAGCTCGCTTCTTGTATTCATACTCATGCCACTTGGAAATAAATCTTCTTCCATACCAACAATAAATACATGTCCAAATTCTAGACCTTTTGCTAAGTGAATCGTCATTAAAGCCACATGGTCTGGATCTCCTTTGTCGCCATCTAAGTCTGTTGCCAATGCCACATCCTCTAAAAATTCGGCTAGAGAATCACCTGCATCAGCTAATTCCATTTGTCCTTCAACAAAATCTTTAATACCGTTTAATAATTCTTGAACGTTATCTGTTTTTGTTACACCTTCTGGTGTTCCATCTTTGCCAAGCTCTCTAATTAGTCCACTGGTTTTAGAGACATGCTCGGCTAAATCGAATGCATTTGCGGTCTGATTCATCACCTTATAACTCTCTATAAGTGTTACAAAATCGCGTAATTTATTTTTTGTACCATTATTAATGTTGATATTAACCGAATCAATATCCTTCATTACATCATACATGGTTTTTCCTGTAGCATTGGCCGCAACAACCAAACGATCTACTGTCGTCTGACCAATTCCTCTTGCCGGATAATTGATAACACGCTTTAGAGCTTCTTCATCTGCAGAATTTAAAATTAAACGCAAATAAGCCGTAACGTCTTTAATCTCTTTACGTTGGTAAAACGATAAACCTCCGTATATTCGATATGGAATATCACGTTTTCTCAAAGCATCTTCAATGGCTCTAGATTGTGCATTGGTACGATACAACACAGCAAAATCGCTATTGTGTAATTGTTCGTTCATTTTAGTTTCCCAAATAGTACTAGCGACATATCTCCCTTCATCACCATCAGTTAATGCTCGGTGAACTATTACTTTCTCTCCTTCGTCATTTGCTGTCCAAACAATTTTATCTAATTTGGTTTTATTGTGCTCTATAACCGAATTGGCGGCACCAACAATATTTTTAGTAGAACGGTAATTTTGTTCTAATCGGAACATTTTTACACCATCGTAATCCTTTTGGAAATTTAAAATATTATTAATATTCGCACCACGGAAGGCATAGATACTCTGAGCATCATCTCCTACCACACAAATATTTTGAAAACGGTCTGCTAAGGCTCTAACAATTAAATATTGCGAATGATTGGTATCTTGATACTCATCCACTAAAATATATCTAAACTTATCTTGGTATTGTGCCAATACATTAGGAAAACGCGTTAATAACTCATTTGTTCTCAATAACAAATCGTCAAAATCCATGGCACCTGCTTTAAAACAGCGGTCTACATATTCTTTGTAAATTTCACCCATTCTAGGTCTCCTTGCCATGGCATCGGCTTCCATAAGTTCAGGGTTTTTAAAATAAGCCTTAACAGTAACTAAACTGTTTTTATACGATGAAATTCTACTAAACACTTGCTTCGTTTTGTAGATATCTTTGTCGAGTCCCATTTCTTTAATAATGGCACCGATTAACTTTTGGCAATCTTGAGTATCGTATATTGTAAAATTACTTGGATAACCAAGGTGATGACCTTCAAAACGTAATATCTTAGCGAAAACAGAGTGAAATGTTCCCATCCACAAGTTTTTTGCTTCACTTTCGCCAACGATATCAGCAATTCTACTTTTCATTTCTTTGGCCGCTTTATTAGTAAAGGTTAAGGCTAAAATATTGAAAGAATCAATACCCTTACTCATTAAATAAGCGATACGATACGTAAGCACACGTGTTTTACCAGAACCTGCACCAGCAATGATAATCATTGGTCCATCGACCTGAATTGTAGGTTCTAATTGTGCGTCATTAAGTTGACTGAGATACTTTTCCAAACTAAAAATTTTTGAAGGAGTAAAATTACGGATACTCTTATAGTTTTCCGCATCTAAATCCGATAAATTACAAACAATATTTTAATGGCTATATATTAATTAGTTTTCCTTCTTTCCATCTCCTGTCATTACAGAAAGTAAACCGCTTCTTATATTTAACCAAACATAATTAAATACAGATTTGGTAACATCGCGCTCTACACCTTCTGCTTGCCCATAACGAAATACTTTTTTTTCGTCGTCACTGTCTTTTGATATAAACAAATTAACGATAGTTGATAGAAATTTATTTTTCTCTTTTCCATCTTTTTTTAAGATCAAAACTTCAAAATCATCATATTTCATTTTCATATCTATTCTAGATGTACTTGGGTTGCCGCTAATTGTGAAATAAGTTTGTTGTAACTCTCCATTAAGATCTACATTAAGGTTAGGTTTTGTAAACTGATCCATAGTTACAGCTTCAAACAATCCTAAATCGGCTTTAAATACAAATTGATCTGTAGTATCAGCGACTTTGAAATTCCAATTGACTTCGATTGATGAATTTTCCATAAAAGTTGAATTCACTTTTATTAAAGTACTTTCATTAAGATATGTATTACCGACATTAGTCATTATTGCATTCATAGCTGTAAAATCTAGTCGTCCTGCCTTTTCGTCTACGTTTACTTTTTCTAAATATGAAACTTTACCGTTTCGAATTTCAACTGAATTTAATCCCAATTCAAAATCTAAATCCCTGAGCAAGGTGCCGTATAATTTTTTATAAGTCTCATCATCTGCAACTAACTTATCTCTATAAATTTCTGCTTTAAGTGAATTTAAAAGTACTTTTCCCGATTTAAAATAAAACGTTTTATCATCATTAAACCCAAAATTCATGTCTAAAAATTTCACTTCGTTTATATGAAGGTCGAAATGATCGCGTTCCGTTTTAAGAATTTCTGAATATTCCGCTTTATCATATTTTGTTTTGAGCTTAAAATCACTAAAAGTCGCATTATCATTAGTAATCTGAATTGAATTTACCCATAAATCATCAAACTCATTTATTGTCCATTTTAGGTTCTTAGCTGCCAAGGTAAAATTGCCATACCTAATTTTCTTATCCTTTTTTGAGGCTTTAGGATTAATTTGAACATCGTTTAATTCAAAATTAAATTTAGGCATACTTAAAAGCGTACTATCTGTATCATATTCGGTTATTAACACATCTGCATTAGTGATGGCTATTTTTTCAACAGCAATAATTTGTTTTATTTGATTTAGAAACCCCTTTTCATAGTCGTCGTTATTCACCTTTGGATTGTGTTTATATGTTGCCACTAGCCGATTAATAATTAACGTTTCTACTGAAATCTTATCATTAAAAAGGTAATCCCAATATCCCAAATTATTAATTTCAATAGTTTTAAGCGTTGCGTCTAAAATGGTCTTATTAGTAGTTTTTCCTGAAACAACTACTTTTGGCGATGCTAATTCTAAATTTCCTGTCCAAACATTAACGTCTATTGATTGGTACTCTACCTTTACAGATTTAGGTAAGTCATCAATAACTGTTGCTATTTTGTTTTCAATAATTAAATTCAATGCAAAGGTTGATGCTACAATTACCAATAAAACAATGGCAATAATAATTCCTATTTTTTTTTGTTTACGACTCATAGTTTTAGTGATAAATTTTCAAAATCTTTAAAATAAATTAACTTTACAGATTGGATATTGAATTTACATATAAGACTATGTCATTCTTAACCAATAACAAATTAATCTTAACTCAAAAAAATCAATTTTAATGGATATTGATAATATTATAGAACTTCTTTTTAGTATTGCTCCTGCAGTAATTGTTGGTACTATTGCCTATTACTTTTTTAAGCAACATATTGAAAATGAAAACCGTATGAGACGCTTCTTATTACAAAAAGATTTACAAAAAGAAAGCTTTCCTTTACGCTTACAAGCTTATGAACGTATGACTCTTTTTTTAGAACGCACATCTCCTTCTAAACTGCTTACTAGAGTACTCCCAACCTCTTCTAACAAAGAAGATTACGAAAGTTTACTTATAGCCACGATTGAGCAAGAGTTTGAGCACAATTTATCACAACAAATTTATGTTAGTGACCAATGTTGGTCTATTACTCAAGCCGCAAAAAACGCAACGATACAGTTGATTAGAAAGGCTACTATACAAGAGCAAACAGATACGGCAAACAAGCTTCGCGAAGTCATTTTAACAGATCTTATGGATAAACCTGCGCCTAGTAATGCAGCACTGGCTTTTATTAAAGAAGAAGTTAGTGAAATGTGGTAGGTTATTATTTGTTAAGTTTAAAGACAACTTAATGAACCATAAATTGCTTTAACGTTTTTTCATATACACTTTCGTACATAGGTACAATATTTCTCAAGTCAAATTTTTGAGACTGTGCTTTTGCGTTGGCTTTAAACTGCTTTAAGGTTTCTACGTCTGATAAGATTTTTATGGCATTTGCCGACATATCTTTTACAGCTCCAACATCGCTTAAATAGCCAGAAAAACCATCTTCGTTAACCTCTGACAAACCACCAGTATTAGTTGAAATTACAGGAACTCCACTTGCCATAGCCTCTAAAGCTGCTAAGCCAAAGCTTTCTGTTTTAGATGGCAACAAGAACAAATCACTAAAACATAGAATTCTATCGATTTCATGGCTATTTCCGAAGAAAATTACACGATCAGAAATCCCTAATTCTTCAACCAAGCGTTCTGCACCTTCTTTTTCTGGTCCTTCACCAACCAACATTAACTTAGCTGGTAATTCCTTTTGAAGGTTATAGAAAATCTTAATTACATCTGGAATACGTTTAACTTCTCTAAAATTACTGATGTGTGTTATAATGCGCTCATCATCATCTGCCATCATACCACGTTGACAATCTGTAAAATTGTGTTCATGTTTTTCTAAATCTATAAAGTTAGGCACAACATAAATGTCTTTCTTTATATCAAACAAACGCATCGTATCTTTCTTTAAGCTTTCAGACACAGAAGTTACAGCATTAGATTTATTTATACTAAAAGTTACTGCAGGTTTGTAAAACGGATGGCTTCCTACTAAAGTAATATCTGTACCATGTAGTGTCGTTACAATAGGAATATAAATCCCTTCGTCTTTAAGCATTTGCTGAGCCATATAAGCTGCATAAGCATGAGGAATAGCGTAATGTACGTGCAACAATTCTATACCATACAACTTTACCATATCTACCAGTTTACTAGATAGAGCTAATTCATAAGGCTGGTAATGAAATAAGGGATATTCTGGCACATGAACTTCGTGAAAATGTACATTACTACTCAACAATTCTAAACGAACAGGCTGACTGTAAGTAATAAAGTGAATCTCGTGACCACGTTTTGAAAGCTCTAAACCTAATTCCGTAGCAACAACTCCACTTCCGCCAAATGTTGGGTAACAAACTATTCCTATTTTCATGTGTATAAAAACTATTATTAATGATGTTTTCTTGAGTACAGTCGGAAAACTTTTAAAATTTAAAACGAAGTTAATTCCGATTATGCATAATCTATGATTCTAATTAAAATAAAGTCTCATACATTCTAAAATCCTTACATTTTTTAAACGATTAAATTATTCAATAATCGCCTCATAAATTAAACGCTGAATTTCAGTTCTAATATTCTCTCTAAGTAACAAATTCTTACCTGCTTGAGGATACGTTCTATTTGCCAAAAAGACATATATAATTTCTTCTTCTGGATCTGCCCAAGCATAAGTCCCTGTAAAACCGGAATGACCAAAACTGGTCATAGATAAACAACCGCAAGTTGGGCCTTCTTCTCCTAATTGTGGTTTATCAAACCCAATACCACGACGATTATTATTACCACAATAATAGCAGTAATTAAATTTATCTATGGTTTCACTTTTTAGATAACGTTTTCCACCATAAAACCCTTTCTGCAAATACATCTGCATTATTTTAGCAACATCATTAGCATTACTAAAAACACCTGCATGACCACCTACTCCGTCTTGCATAGCAGCTCCCATATCATGTACATAACCATGTACTTTTTTATAGCGATAATAATTATCTATTTCTGTTGGTACAATATCTTTTAAACTGAATTTTTTTCGTGGATTATAAGTTGTGTAATTCGCACCAAGAGATTTATAAAACCTATCTTCTGTAATTTCATTTAAAGGCTTATCGTAAAATCCTTCGAGGTAATCTTTAAGAATATAATAAGGTAAATCACTATATCTATAACGCAAACTAGATAGCAAATCACTTTCTCTAATAATTTTTTGAATAGAGTCTTTGTAATCATTTCGCATAAAAAGCGTATTGGTTACCTCTACTTCAAATCCTGCGGTTTTAGTTTTTCTGTAATACTTAGGGTCTGGTTTTTTTGTAACCGTATCTAAAGTGGCATAATAAAAAGGAATCCAAGGTTTAAGTTGCGCATAATGTGACAACATTTTCTTTAAGGTTACATTTTTCTTATTTGTATTTTTATATTCTACCATTAAATCCCCTAGCTTATCATCTAAAGATAAAGAACCTTGTTCTTCTAACTCCATTAAAACAGGAAGTGTGGCTAGTATTTTAGTTAATGACGCTACATCATAGATATCGTCAAAATCTACTTTATTTTTTTTATCATAAGTGTGATACCCAAAATTCTTATTGTAAATTACCTTACCTTTTCGTGCTACCAAAAGTTGAATTCCTGGTGTCATTTTCCCGTTTACAGCGTGATTTGCTACAGAATCTATTCGGCTTAATAACTTAGAATCCATCCCAACACGTTCTGGCAGTCCATAACTTAAGCTCAGTAAACTATTATAAGTTATACCTGTACCAACTGGAAAAAACTGACCTGTACTTACTGGTAATTTTCCTTTTGCTGGAATCGCTCCAAAAATAAGTTGTGCTGATTTTTCTTGAGCGATTTTACTGTTTTGATAGCTCATTACAATGCCTTCAATATTTTCTATTGATAGTAAATCATTTAAGGTATAAGGTCTTGCAAAGATATCTAAGATTACAGTGTTGGTCCTCGCAATTTCATAGAGCCATGCCATTTCTTTTTGAGAGAATTTAAAGCCCTTCCATGGATTGGCATTAGACTTATGAAAACCAATAACAACCGTATTATAATTATGAAGCTTCGTTATAACTCCATCTAATTTATCTGCTGTTATCTCGTGAACTTTTGTGTATTTTTTTAATTCATCTAAAAAAGCAGAACCATCATCATCACCAAGTGATACATAGGCAATTTTCTTAGTTTCTAAATCTCTTAATGGTAATATATCATTGGTATTTTTAACCACTGTAATGGCATTTTCCATGAGTTCTTCATAGAGGGCGTCGTCTTTAAGTCTGTTTAAGTCTTTTTCTAAATCGTAGATTCCAATAGGCGAATAATTATTGAGTCCTACTTTGTATTTAGCCATTAAAATTTTCTTAACAGAATGTGCTAATCGTTCCTCTGTTATAGTGCCATTATTATAAGCTTCAACAAATTTAGCAATTCCCTTAGCTGGATCTTCAGACATAAGCATCACATCATTACCTGCTAAAAATGCCATTAAATCAATTTCTCCTCCTTTGATTAAACTTTTTGTTCTAGTTCCATCTACACCTTTCTCTACATAATCTGCAGCACCTTTCATGGTTAAGGCATCTGTAAAAATTAAGCCATTAAAGCCTAATTGTTCTTTTAAAATATCTGTTACAATATGCTTAGATAATGATGAAGGAAAATCTCTTCGCGATTCTAAACTTGGTACATTTAAGTGTGCTACCATAACACTTGCCAAACCTTGTTTTATTAATTTCTTATAAGGATACAACTCTATAGAATCGATTCGTTTAGCACTAAAATTAATGGTTGGTAATTTTAAATGAGAATCATCTTCAGTATCTCCGTGACCTGGAAAATGTTTGGCATTGGCTAAAGTTCCTGCACTTTGCATACCTTTCATAAATGCTAAGCCTTTTTCTGTAACATTGTCTCTATCTTCCCCAAAAGAACGATTTCCAATAATTGGATTTTTAGGATTGGTGTTAATGTCTACAGCAGGCGCAAAATTAAAATGCACGCCCAATCGTTTACAATGTTCACCTATTTGTCTTCCTGTTTGCTCTACTAATTTATTATCAGTAATTGCTCCAAGTGTCATATTCCATGGGAACGCATAAGTAGAATCTAAACGCATACTTAAACCCCATTCTGCATCCATTCCTACTAATAGAGGGATTTTAGAAGCGGCTTGTAATTCGTTGTTTAATTTGGCTTGGCGTATTGGTCCGCCATTAGAATAAATTAAACCTCCTATATGATGACCTGTAATTAATTTTGCTATACTATTTTCGTGTGCTTTTCCCTTGTCTGAAAACACTTGTACCATAAATAATTGTCCTATTTTTTCTTCTATAG
Organism: Winogradskyella sp. ECml5-4; assembly: GCF_036903175.1. Classification (NCBI taxonomy): domain Bacteria; kingdom Pseudomonadati; phylum Bacteroidota; class Flavobacteriia; order Flavobacteriales; family Flavobacteriaceae; genus Winogradskyella; species Winogradskyella sp. ECml5-4. The sequence continues at coordinate 139,534 of NZ_JAYJLF010000002.1, forward strand.
ACATAGAACCGTAAAGACTATCAACCCATTTCTGTTGCTGAACAACATCTTGAGACTGAAGTGGATTAGCAGAAAGGTCTTGTGCAAAGTTTATTTGAAAACAAGCACATATAAGAATAAGGGCAAAATAACGCATTAGCAATCTTTTATCGTTTTAGGTTAAGTACACAAAGTGATAACGAATATTATGCCAAAATAGCATATTTAGCAGTAAGTAAAAAGACTTTAAGATAGTTTTATAAACTAGGCGATAAACATTTTAATTTTTAAAAATTAAGAAAGCAAATCAATTTGACGATCATGATAACCCAACAAATACAACACACCATCTAATCCTATACTAGAAATAGAACTTTGTGCACTGTCTTTTACTTTTGGTTTGGCATGAAACGCAATTCCTAAACCTGCAAGGTTAAGCATTTGCAAATCATTTGCTCCATCACCAACAGCTATAGTTTGACTAATATCAATTCCCATTTCATCTGCTAATTGTTGTAAATATTCCGCTTTTTTGCTTCCATCAACAATGTCGCCTAAATACCCTCCTGTTAAAACTCCATCTTTAATTTCTAACTGGTTAGCAAACACATAATCGATATCTAATTTTTTCTGAAGGTAGTGTCCAAAATAAGTAAAACCACCTGATAATATAGCGGTTTTAAAACCGTAATAGTGTAATGTGTCTATTAGACGTTTAGCTCCTTTTGTAATTGGTAAACGTTCGGCAACTTCTTGCAAAACAGTTTCACTTAAACCTTCTAAGAGTTTCATTCGTCTTTTAAAGCTTTCGTTAAAATCTATTTCGCCTTGCATCGCAGATTCGGTAATGGCTTTTACCTCGTCACCTACTCCTGCTAATTCTGCTAGTTCATCAATAACTTCGGTTTGAATTAAAGTTGAATCCATATCAAAACAAACCAAACGTCTGTTTCTTCTAAAAATATTATCTTCTTGGAAAGCTATATCAGCATCTAATTCTCTTGAAATTTCCATAAATTTCTGAGTAAAATCGGTCTTATCTCCTATTTTTCCTCTAATGGATAGCTGAATGGATGCTCTTGGGTATTCTTCTTTTTTAACGAGAGATAAACGCCCTGTTAATCGTTTTATCGAATCGATATTTAAATTCTTTTCAGAAATTATTTTAGTGACTTCAGAGATTTGTTCTGCAGCCAATTTTTCGCCTAAAATAGTTATGATGTAACGATCTTTACCTTGTTGATTTACCCAGTTCTCATAATCTTCAAGCGATATTGGTTTGAATTTCGCTTTGATGCCTAGTTCGTAGGCCTTAAACAATAAATCTTTAAGAACTGCTGACGATTTTTTACCTGATTTTATTTCAAACATGATTCCTAAGGATAAGGTATCATGAATATTAGCTTGACCAATATCTAAAATTTTAGCATCATATTCTGCTAAAACACTAGTAAGAGATGATGTTAAACCCGGTTTATCTTGTCCTGAAATATTTAATAAAAAAATGTCTGTAGCCACAATTTAAAGTTTGTCGTTTTTGTAGAACGTAAAAGTGACTATTCTATCTGAAATATAAAAGTTTTTTAGACAAAGTGTTATTTAATAAATCTATTATGCCAACTTTCACTTGCTGGAACTTCCCAGTTTTCATTAAACTCAGCAATATTAGTTACTAGATTATTAAAAACAATAGTATTCTTAGACACGGCTTTTTGCTGTGCCATTTTTTTGAAGTCCGTTAATGGTTTATACGCAATGAATTCTCCTTGTTTGTAAGATACATTCATTTTATCCATTAAATCTACATTGTATTGCTGCTCTAATTGTTGAATAAAATTGACAGACGCATCAATTGAACAACCTGTTGCACTATTTAAACTTTGGTCCATAGCAATAACGATAAATCGTTTATAAACTAATTTATAACCTGCTTTTAGATCTTTTCCATGTGCTGTCCAAGCTTCAATAAATGTATCTAATTGGCTTTTTAATTGCTCTAGTTCTTCTTCTGAAAACGAACGATTAGCTTGGTAAATCCAAACTCTGGATTCTTCTGGTAAGGTATTAAAATCGACTAGCATAAATTTCTCTTATTTCTGAATGCAAAAATACGATTTTACATCCAATCTCTATCCTGAGATTCGACCTTATATAACAAGAAATTATAAATAGATAAAGCCTCTAGTTTTGAAACATAAGGAATAGTAACCGATTTTGATGCTGTTGAAATAACCAGAGAAGCAATGTCACTTCGCTGCTGAAACAGTGTTTGTTTTAATTCAACTTCTTGTATTTTATGAATTTCAAGAATATTTGTGGTCGTATCAATTACACCACTTCCTATAGTTAAAAAATTATCTGAAATTTTATAATAGGCTTTCTTGTACGCAAAATAAACATATAACACTGCAAAAGGCACAAAGACAACATTAATCCACAACATCTCTATACCAAATAAAAATAGAGACAAAGCATTAATTACAATTCCAAAAGCTAACATTTCTAGTACAGAAATTCGTATAAAGTAAGGTCTTGGTTTGGCAACTTCTCCTTCGTTATTATAATTTATTAATAGTTTATTTATAAGATGATTAAGCTGTTCTTTTTCTAAAGCAACAATTTTAAAATTCTTTTGTTGCTTAGCATTTACCATCGCTTGTTTTACAGATAAGCTATGCAAGTTAAAATATTGCTTTACACGATTGGTTTTAATAACCAAATTCTGAATACGGCTTGGTGTTAAACTCAGGGATACTTTATTAAAAAGTCCTTTGTTAATTTCTATCGTTTTTTGATGCTCAACAACTTCGAGATTAAAATTGATGATAAACGTTGTAACTATTGAGAATAAAAATGAAAACAATACAACCACAAGAATAATTACGACATTAGTGATTATTAGATTTAAAATTGTGTCTTCGTCTAATTTCACTAAACCTTCAACGTGTTTTTCTAATTCTAAATCTTTTAAAAAGTCTTTGAATTCACTATATATCCCATAAGCAAAAGTTAGTATCAGTAAAAAGCTCTTAAAGTGATTTTGAGATATACCTTCTAATAACAAACGTTTAGGTGTAACTTTAAAGAATACTTCTGATGCTTCAATAGTGTCTATTTGCTCTGCATGTTCATTTTCAACATTGGCTTTATTGAATAACTTTTTCTTTAACAATAACGCTGTTGGCTTATCTAGGGCGCTAATTTCAATTTCAGACTTTTTATCGCCTGCTGTCTCAATTTTAACAGAGACCACATTTATAATTTGTTGTAGAAAATTTTGTTTTATGTATACATTCTGGATTTTAGACTTTGGAATAATAGTATTGTCTTTATTTATAATTCCGGTAGCCAAATGAAAATCATCTTTACTAAGATGAAACTTGAAATTAAGATATTTTAAAATGGCAATAACTAATATAATAATTAGAACTCCCAACAAAGCTAATAGCATCATTGTTGGTGTTATACCACCAAAAGATTTTCTACGCATTATAGAAACACCAAATGCTATAAAAAGCACAAAAAACTTTTTAAAAAATGAAAAAGCATTAAATGCAAAAATGATAATAATACCTTTAGAAGACTGCCTTATCGGTTGCGAAAAATCAGTTGTTTCCATTAACCTTGTCGCTAATTATTTCTTTTATCTGCTTGGCTTCAATATACGGTAACCCTTTAATGCTTAAGTCGCTACCAGCTTCTCCTGCTGTAAATATTTTAAGTGTAGCTAAACCAAAATGTCTTGCTAACCAACTTCGAGATTCTTCTACGTGTTGGATTCTAGATATAGGAACTGTAGTTATAGAATGCACCAGCAATCCTTTAGCATATACAACATCGTGTTCTCGCATAGCGTATTTTCGCTTTTTAAATGCTAATAAACTAACTATGAAATTAAAAATACAGAACACCACTACAGCAGATAGCATGTACCATAAATTAAGTTGAACCTCTTCTTTTTTCTCAATAATGTATTTTAACCCAAATACTAATCCTATTAACCCTGTATAAAGAGCTAATTTGTTTAGCAGAATAATCTTTAGGTATGATTTTGAAATGGGTTTTAAAACGACATCCTCAACTTTAGGTAATTGCTCTGTTTGAATTTGAAGATTTGTGAAGTTCATTGTTTAAACATATTATTAATCTTTCTTTTTTGTGATTTTATACCTAAAGGCATAACTCATTACAAGTCCAAAAAAGAAAGCATTAAATAGAAACTTTAGCAAAGAAAATGGTTGGTCTGTAAAATAATCTAAACCTGCCATTAATGAAGCATATAACAAACCAGTGCCAATACCTGAAATAACCCTCTTTTTTAACGGTAGTTTTTCAATATTGTTTTCCACAACTTTATTGTTTTATGCATTAGCAATTAACTCAGCAATATCCATCACCTTTATGTCAGCTTCTTTTTCTTTAAACTTTACACCATCTGTCATCATGGTATTACAATACGGACAACCAGTGGCAATAATTTCTGGTTGGGTTTCTAAAGCATCTTCTGTTCTAAGAATATTAATTTCCTTATTTCCTGGTTCTGCATCTTTAAACATTTGCGCCCCTCCTGCTCCACAACATAAAGCAGTTCCTTTATGTCGCTTCATTTCTATTAAAGTTGCATTGGTTTTTTTTAGTACATCTCTTGGTGCGTCATAAACACTATTAGCTCTTCCTAAATAACAAGGGTCGTGAAAAGTAATACGCTTACCTTTATAGGTATTGCCATCTAATGTTAAGCGACCGGATTTAATAAGTTCTTCTATATATTGTGTATGATGAATAACCTCATAGTTACCACCAAGACCTGGATATTCGTTTTTGATACAATTAAAGGAATGAGGATCACATGTCACAATACGTTTTACGTCGTAAGCGTTTAAAACTTCAATATTCATAACCGCTTGCATCTGAAATAAAAATTCATTGCCCGCACGCTTAGCGACATCACCAGTATTACTTTCTTCAGTTCCTAATACAGCAAAATTTACGTTTGCTTTATTTAGAATTTTCACGAAAGCTCTTGTTATTTTCTTTGCTCTATCATCGTAACTTCCAGCAGAACCAACCCAAAATAAAATTTCTGGTTGCTTGCCTTCTGCCATCATTTCTGCCATAGTTGGCACATTAAGTTGCTCGCTCATTCTATTAAATTTAATCGTTTTTGGGTTTTACTTAAAAAAAGTGTTAGCAATCATAAATTGTATTAAACCTTTAAACTATTTTTAATTTTCGTCTTTCCAATTTAAACGATCCATTTGGTTGTAAGGCCAAGGTGCACCGTTATTTTCTATATTAGTCATCATGGTATTCAATTCCATTGGTGCAGCACTTTGCTCCATAACTAAATAGCGACGCATTTCTATAATAATTGATAACGGATCTATGCTAACTGGACAAGCTTCTACACAAGCATTACAAGTTGTACAAGCCCAAAGCTCTTCGTTTGTAATATAATCTCCTAAAAGTTGTTTACCATCGTCTTTAAATTCGCCGTTATTCGCATCTATATTTTTACCAACTTCTTCTAATCGATCTCGCGTATCCATCATAATCTTACGAGGAGATAATTTTTTTCCTGTAAGGTTTGCAGGACACTCACTTGTACAACGCCCACACTCTGTACATGTATATGCATTAAGCAGCTGCACCTGACTCAAATCCATGACATCACTTGCACCAAATTTAGCAGGTACTTCATCCTCAGAAGTTTCAGGAGGTACGGCGTAGGGATCGGCATCTGGATCCATCATTAATTTTACCTCCGCAGTAACAGCTTCTAAATTATTAAACTTTCCTTTTGGTACCACTTTCCCAAAGTACACATTAGGAAATGCTAAAAGAATATGTAAATGTTTTGAAAAGTATAAATAGTTTAAGAATATTAGAATACCTACAACGTGTAACCACCAAGCAGATCTTTCTATAACAGAAAGTGTACCTTCTGAAAGACCGTTGAACCATGGTGCAATGAATTGTGAAATTACATTTCCTGCTTCAATATTCTGAAATGTAGTATCTGTAGCGTTCATTATTAAGAATAAACACATTAAAACCACTTCAAAATAAAGAATAATATTACCATCACTCTTTGGCCAACCTTTCATTTCTGAACTTAGGAATCGTTTTATTTTAATAACGTTTCTTCGTATCCAAAACACTATTACAGACACTAAAACTAAAACCGCTAAAACTTCAAACGATCCAATTAAAAACCCATATACAGATTCTGGTAAAACAGATAAACCTATTCTATGTGTTCCAAAAAGCCCATCGATAATGATTTCTAAAACTTCAATATTGATAATAATAAAACCAACATAAACAATGGCATGAAGAAACCCAGAAACAGGTCTTTTTACCAATTTACTTTGGCCTAAAGCGATATTAATAACGTTTTTCCAGCGCTCAGATTTATTATCATTAGCATCTACTTTATGTCCTAATTTAATATTACGAATTAGCTTTTTTACGTTGCTTGCAAAATAGCCGATACCTGAAATTAAAATTATGGCAAAAATGATATTTGGTAAGTATTCCATATCTTAGAAAGGTCTAATTATTATTTAATTGCTCTTGCGTTGGCGCCTCATAAGGAATTTCCTTTTTGGATAAAATACGTCTGTATCTCGCAGGATGTAATTTAATATCTAAAAGTAATAATTCTAATTCTTTAGATGCCTTTTCTAGATTATCATAAAGAGCATCGTCTTTTAACAATTTACCCATAGAACCTTTCCCTGCTTCCAAGCCAGCTGCTAACTGATTAAATTTTAAAAGCATTTCATCTGCATTCTTAATGGTATTAGAAAGTTTTGCTTCATTAAGATCTTTGATTAAAATAGCTAATTCTGCACTGGTTTTATCAAAATTATCTAATACTGACGTTAATTTTTCGTCATTTGCTTTTATAAGGTTGTTCGCAGAAAATGCGACACTCTTAAACGACTTTAATGTTGCGTTGAGTTCTGCTATAGTTTGTTTTAAACCCTCTTCAGACTCATCAGTCACCAAGGTATTTAAGTTCCCAACTAAAGTATCTGTAGAACGCAGTGTTGTTCCTAAATCTTTACTAATATCCGAAAAATCATCACCTAAAGAAGTGATTAAGCCTTCTTTTACCTCTGACTGAATAAAATCACCTGCTTGTGCAATTTCTCCATCAGCAGCATCAATTATAGCTAAGGCATTGCCGCCCATTAAACCTGTTGGATACAATCTAATTTTACTGTTTTTAGAAAATTTTAATTTAGGATTAACCGAAAAAGACACACGGGTTTTACCAGAATCAAAATCATAAGAAATATCTTCAATTTTGCCTATCTTATTTCCCTTAACAGTAACAGGAGAGGATGCACTTAAGGCATTATAATTAAACTCTGTATAATAGGTTTGGGTATTAGAAAATAAATCTTCACCTTTTAAATATGAAAATAAATATATAAAAAGAGCGATACCAGATAAGACTAATATGGCTGTTTTAACTTCTCTTGAGACTTTCAATGGGCTTTACTTTGGTTTAAAACAAAATTAGGAATAAATATATTAATAATGTTTCTAATTAGAAGCAGATTTTAAGGCTTCTGTCATACTAATTCTTTTACCTCCTTTGAATGCTACAATAAATGCGCCTGAATAACTCTTTTTAGCGTCTTCTTGTAGTTGAATAATCTTATTATAATCGGAAGTATTTCCGCTATAATATTTATAAATATTCCCTATTTTTTCTCTCGAAATTTCATCAAGCCCCTTAAAATTATACGATTTTGCCTCTAATTCTCTAGAACTTGCAGCTATTTGTACTTTAAATGTTACACCCTCTATAACTCTAGGAGTAATAACTTCATCGACCTTTGTTTCGGTTTGCTCTCCAACAAAGATATGGCTACCAACATTTTGGTCAAGTTCTTTTTTATATTCTAGAATAGCAGTTTTAATTGCAGTTGCCATTTTAGTTTGCCCAGCCTTAGTATTAAGATAGCTCCCTTCACTTTTATTGGTTAAAAAACCAACTTCTACCAATACACTTGGCATATATGTATTACGAATAACCAATAAACTTGCTTGCTTTAACCCTCTACTCTTACGCTTAGCTTTATGAATAAAATTATCTTCAATTTTTCGAGCTAAAACAATACTCTGCTCTACATATACTTCTTGTTCAATGCCAATAGCTATAGTAGATTCTGGAGAGCTAGGATCAAACCCCGCATAATTTTCTTCGTAGTTATCTTCTAGAAAAATTACTTCGTTCTCACGTTTTGCTACATCAAAATTACGTCCTGTATTCTTTTCTCCTAATACAAATGTTTCTGTTCCACTAGCTTGTGAGCTATGCGCATTACAATGTATAGACACAAATAAGTCTGCATCGGCTTTGTTGGCGATGTTAGCACGTTCGTGTAACTCAACAAAAACATCAGTTTTACGTGTATAGATGACTTTTATATCTGGATTTTTCTCTAACTCTTTTCCTACTTCTAAAGTTACTTTTAGTGCAATATTTTTTTCACTATGTCCATTTCCAACATTACCAGAGTCATGCCCTCCATGACCTGCATCTAAAACCACTACAAACTTATTATCTTGCGCATTTAAAGCCGTGAAAGATGTTAAAGTAGTTATAAATAAAAGGCCTAAAAATACTATTAGGGGATTTTGCTTCGTTTGCATATTTAATTTTAACGTTTTATTTTCTCGGTTTATTATACATTACTATTTGTTACCGAGTATTTTTCAACTTTATGATTTTAATAATTTAATCACAAAAAAATAACTGTACTTTTGGCGTTTCAAAAACCGAGCCATACTTTTACAAAAATACATTTAAAAGGATTGCGTACAAATAGCTTTTACATACTTTTTACCTTGAGTTTTACAGTGTTTATCAACACTTTTAGCTTCGCCCAGGAATTACCTAAAAAGAACGGCTCAATTCCTGCTGAGCAACGCAAGGACTCTACAACAATAGTCATAGATTCTATTGTTAAGCCACTTATAAATATAAGAGAGATTGACTCTACTAAAAAAGATTCTACAAAAAAGGAAAGCTTTTTAACTGATGCGGTAAAGTATAAAGCTAAGGACTATGTCTCTTTAAATCAAAAGCAAAAAAAAATATATCTATATAATGAAGCCGAAGTGTTGTACCAAGACATGGAAATTAAGTCTGGCGTTATAGTAATTGATTATAGTAAAAATTTGGTGTATGCTGGTCGTATAAAGGACTCAACCGGCTATTCACAACGTCCTGTATTTAAGCAAGGAGAAAATATTATTGAACCAGACTCCATTGTTTTTAATACCGAATCTAAAAAAGCTCTAGTTTTTAACTCTAGAACTGAACAACAAGGTTTTAAAGTCTATTCCCCAAAAACAAAAAAGGAAAATGACTCTACTTATTTTATGGCTAATGCACGCTTTACAACAGCCGAAGATGAGGAGGATCCTGAATACCAGTTTGTAACTTCTAAAATGAAAATGGTACCTAACAAAAAAGTAATTGTTGGTCCTACTTACATGGAAATTTATGGTGTACCAACACCTATAGCCTTGCCTTTTGCCTTTTTTCCGATGACAAAAAAACAAACCTCTGGTATTATATTTCCTTCTTTTGGCGAAGACAATAATAGAGGTTACAACCTACAAAATGGTGGTTATTATTTTGCTATTAGCGATTATTTAGATTTAGCTGTTCTTGGAGATTACTACACTAATGGTAGTTATGGTTTGCGTGTGGAAAACAACTATGCAATGCGTTACAAATACAGAGGTAATGTAAGTTTTAGATACGAAAACTTATTAAGTAGCGAACGTGGATTCCCAGACTTTAGTAAAAGTACGGTTTACAATATTAGATGGTCGCATAGTCAAGACACAAAAGCAAACCCGAATTCGCGTTTTTCTGCATCTGTTAACTTAGGAAGTAGCTCTTATTTCCAAGAATCTATAAATCAATTAAACCAATCTAGTTTTTTAAATAACACACTTGCTTCTTCTGTATCTTATTCTAAAACACTACAAGGTGACCCTCAAGTAAACGTTAGTCTAACAGCTACGCATAGACAAAACACTAATACAGGAGACATTGATTTAACATTGCCAACCATGCAGGTTTCTATGGGTAGAATTTATCCTTTCGCACCCAAAACTGGAACAAAAAAAGGAGCTATTCACAACATTAACTTTCAATTAAACACTAGAGGAGAATACAGTATTAAAACCAACGATACTATATTTGGTAAAAGCGAAATGTTTGATGATGCCATAACAGGAATAAAACATAGCATACCTGTCACTACAAATTTTAAAGTATTTAATCATTTTAGTGTTAGTGCTAATGCTAATTTCGAAGAAAATTGGACCCTTAAAACCGTAAAAAAAATCTACGATCAATCTTTAGAAAAGGCTGTATCTATAGACCAAAATGGTTTTGACCGTTTTTTAACATATAATGTTGGTGCTAGTGTTGGAACTACGATTTATGGTATGTATAATTTTGAAGAAGAAGGTGAGGATAAAAAGCTAAAAGCAATCCGTCATGTCATGCGACCTTCTATAAGCTACTCTATTAGTCCGGCTTTTAACCAATATTACGAGACTTACGACGTCATAGATGCAGACGGAACAACAACAGACCAAGTAGAATATACAAGATTTGAAAACTCCTTATATGGGAGGCCAGGAAACACTTACTCTAGTCGTGTTGGTCTTTCTTTAGGCAATAATCTTGAAGCTAAGATACGTGCTAAGGATTCTACAAAAACAGAACCTGAAAAAATATTTATATTAAATAATCTTAACTTTTCAACAGATTATGACATTGCCGCAGACTCACTAAAATGGAGTCCGGTTCGTGTAAGTGGTGGTACTCAAATTTTAAACAAAAAAATGAGTATTAACTTTGGGATGACACTTAACCCCTATGCTTTAGACAGTAACAACAATGTTATTAACACATTTAATATTGACAATGGCGGAAGTTTATTTAGACTAACCTCTGCTAATGTAAACATGAGCTACACCTTATCTAATGATAGTTTTTCTGGTACTGAGTCTGACAGTGACAAAGCCTCTGCCCAAGAGTCTGCTCGTTCTGGAGGACGAACAGATGATTTATTTGGAAAATCTCAAGATTTTGCAGATCAACGCCTTTCAGATAGAGATAAAAACAAAGACGATAAGGAAGAAGATAATGAATTCTACAACTATAAGATGCCATGGAGTCTTAGATTAGCCTACTCTGCCAACTATACTAATACAAGACGTGAAGACAAAATATCTTCACATTCGTTAATGTTTTCTGGCGATGTAGATTTATCTCCACGCTGGAGTGTTGGAGCCTCTTCTGGTTATGATTTCTTAAACAAAGGATTTACATATACTCAATTGCGTTTTGAACGTGACTTATTAAGTTGGCGTATGAATTTTTCTTGGATCCCTTTTAGTGATCGTAGCTCATGGAATTTCTTTATAGGTATTAAATCTAGTCTACTTAAAGATTTAAAATACGACCAACGTAAAAGGCCTGACCAACAACTTTAAACACTTAAACAACTCATTTTAAGCTACAAAAAAAAGGTATAATACCCATTTTAATTAAAATGCTTCTTACATTTTTTTAACCATTGTATAGCTTATTTTTTTTTATAACCGCAGCAATTTTATTCTTATAAAAAACATTAAATTTGAATTATTGTTCAACCTTTAATAAGATTTCAGTTTCTAAAAAAATATTGAAATAAGTTTAGTATAAAATGAAAAAAATAATAAACACTACCAAAGCACCTGCACCAATAGGACCATATAATCAAGCCGTATTAACAGGGAACACATTATATACCTCTGGTCAAATAGCCTTAGATCCTGATACTATGGAATTGGTTTTAGATGATATTAAAACCGAAACCAGACAAGTTATGGAAAACATGAAAGCCGTTTTAGAAGCTGCAGACATGACGTTTAAAAACGTAATTAAGTCATCAATATTTATTAGTGACATGAATAACTTTAAACAAATAAATGAGGTTTACGGTGAATATTTTGAAGAAGCAACTGCTCCTGCAAGAGAAACTGTTGAAGTAGCTAATTTACCAAAGTTTGTTAATGTTGAGATTAGCATGATTGCTGTTAAATAATATTTAATCTCCTTTAATTGATAGTATCTGTTGAGGCGCTTATTGTCTTAGTTTTTTTCTAAAAAACGCTCTCCAATTTATAGCTTCTAAATTTGGAAGTAATGGTCCTTCTTGCCTTGGTCTTCCAAATAATTGCGGAACATACTTATTTAACGCATTTATTATTGGATAACACACCAATAAAGATAGTATTGAAATAACTAATGCATAACCTGTAATTTGCCACCATATGCCATTATCTGGATATAAACTACCTAAGAATTTATTAAGAAACGCATAAAAAATACCATTTAGACCAATTAAAATAAGTGTGTTTTTTCCAATAAAATCAAATACTTTATTAGATTTCAATATTATAGATAAACTAATAATACCAAGTATCCCTAAAAACGATGAAACTAAAAACCACAATAAACTTCCATACTGAGCATAAATCATATTAACATTAAACCCCTCAAAAGGACTATTAATATTATAAGTAAAAAACAACCCTACAAAACCTACGAATATTAATGGTATAAATGCCCATTTAACCGTATTCACAAGCTTATTTATATATGGGTATACCACATATCCTAATAGATAAAAACCAATTGCAATTATTGCAGTATGAATAAACCACACATTTTTATCAACACCTGTTAAAGCCGAAAATTGTTCTATTCTATTACTAATTATAACACCACTCACAAGAAACACAAGCCCAATAATAAATAGAGCAAATGGTTTTTTAAATATCGTCGTAATTGCAGCGATTATAACCTCTGCAACAAATAAGCACACTAAAAACCATGTAATAATATTTAATTGTGGATTACCTCTACCGTAACTCAATATTTGTTTTACAATAGTTCCTAACTTTAGACTATCATAACTAATAAAATTATAAATCAACCATAGTGGCAATGACAATAATGCAAAAGCAAATACTGGTAGTAATCGTCTAAGAAAAAGCTGTTTAAATTTTAAACTAAAACTCGTAACTGGTTTAAAATAAAATCCCGAGATAAAGAAGAACAAAGGCATATGAAATGCATAAATATACTTGTGCTGCAGAAAAGCAATATCATTAGTTTCAGAATATAGGTTTTTAACAAAATGTCCATAAAAAACCAAAAACATTCCAATGGCTTTAGCTGTATCTACCCACTCTATTCGAGACTTCGATTTTTTATTTAACATAATAACAATAGAATCACATAATTACCATTAAGACGAAAAGTCACGAGAAAACATTAAGTCTTAAAATGTCATCAAAAGTAATTAAGCTAACATAAAAAAACAATACGTAGTTTTACGTATATAAAATTAATTACTTTATTTTTAATTTTAAAATTACTCACCTCCTTGAAGCTTAAAAAATCAGAACTAAAAGAATTCCTTGATGAAAAGGTAGTCCTCTACAACAATCCTAAATTTATTGATAGCGACCCTATTCAGATTCCACATCAATTTTCTAAAAAAGAAGATATTGAAATTGCAGCATTTTTAACAGCAACTATTGCTTGGGGAAATAGAAAAAGCATCATTAAAAATGCAAATAAGATGATGGATTTGCTAGATCACTCCCCTTTTGAGTTCATCACTCAACACCAAGACACCGATTTAGAGCGTTTAAAGCCTTTTGTTCACCGTACATTTAATGGGAATGATTTTATGCAGTTTGTTGAAAGCTTACAACACATATACAAAAACCATAATGGCTTAGAAGCCCTGTTTTTGAAGTATGCTGAAAAAGATTCGCTTCAAAACAGTATTCATCAGTTCAAAAAAGTATTCTTCGAAGTTCCGCATTTAGAACGCACACAAAAACATGTTAGTGATCCTCTTAGAAACTCAGCCGCAAAACGTATTAACATGTTTTTACGCTGGATGATAAGAAACGATAATGCTGGAGTAGATTTTGGAATTTGGAAATCCTTATCTCCTTCACAGTTAAGCTGTCCTTTAGACGTACATTCTGGTAACGTGGCTCGTAAATTAAAACTTCTTAATCGTAAACAAAATGATGGTAAAGCTTTAGCCCAATTGGATAAAGCCTTACGAAAATTAGACCCTAAAGATCCTGTAAAATATGATTTTGCCTTATTTGGTCTAGGGGTTTTTGAAGGCTTTTAAACCTAGAAACTATTCAAAAAAACAACTGTAGAATACAACATTACGTCTATAAAATCATTTGACAGGTGCTCTACATCAAGACCTTACTATAAACAATTGTTAATAAAACATTGTAAGACAAACACAATTCTAAACTTCCTTTTTCAAAGAACTTGTATTTTTGGATATAACCAAATATTCCTCGAAGATGCATATAGAACACGATATAAAATTAGGCTTTAAAGATGTCATGATTCGTCCAAAACGTTCTACATTAAAAAGCAGATCTCAAGTCACGTTAGAGCGCAATTTTACTTTTTTAAATAGCAAATCAACTTGGGCTGGTATACCTATAATGGCTGCAAATATGGATACTGTGGGCACTTTTGAAATGGCTCTAGTTTTATCTCAACAAAAACTATTCACAGCAATACACAAACACTACTCTACCCAACAATGGCATACTTTTTTAAATACAGCTCCCAAAGATATTGTCAACTATATCGCTATAAGTACAGGAACGGGAAAAGAGGATTCTAAAAAACTGAAAACAGTATTTGAAAATCACCCAGAGTTAAAATTTATATGTATAGATGTTGCTAATGGTTACTCTGAGCATTTTGTGGAATTTTTACAACAAACACGAGAACAATATCCTGATAAAGTAATTATAGCAGGCAATGTTGTTACTGGCGAAATGGTAGAACAATTACTGCTCTCTGGTGCAGATATTGTAAAGGTTGGTATTGGTCCTGGTAGCGTGTGCACCACACGTGTTAAGACAGGAGTTGGTTATCCTCAGTTATCTGCAATTATTGAATGTGCCGACGCAGCTCATGGCTTAGGCGGACAAATTATTAGCGATGGTGGCTGTGCCACACCTGGTGATGTTGCTAAAGCATTTGGAGCTGGAGCCGATTTTGTAATGCTTGGAGGTATGTTTGCTGGCCATACCGAAAGTGGAGGTGAACTTATATCACGAAACGGTGAGCAATTCAAACAATTTTACGGCATGAGTTCTTCTACTGCTATGGATAAATATGTTGGAGGTGTTGCAGAATACAGAGCTAGTGAAGGCAAAACCGTAGAAGTTCCTTACAAAGGTGACGTTAAAGCTACTTTACAAGATATTTTAGGAGGCTTACGTAGTACTTGCACCTATGTTGGCGCAGAACGTTTAAAAGAGTTAACCAAACGTACAACGTTTATTCGTGTTGCTGAGCAAGAAAACCAGGTTTACAATGGTTAAACTGTTTTTACATATACCATAGATACACTTTTAGTTTAGGCATATTAAAAGCATTCCAAATTCAAGGTTCATTTTAGTATCTTTAAACTTTTCAACTAAATTCCAATCCATATGAAAAACCGTCTTATTATCCTTTTGTGTCTTAGTTTTACCATTAGCTTTTCTCAAGACTTAAAAATCCCAACAGATACTGCATACGTTACCAACCATTCTGTTACGATTAAAGGAAAACAAATTAATTACAAAGCTGAAACAGGGTTTCAACCTGTTTGGGATAACAATGGTAAAATAATTGCATCACTTTACTACACCTATTACAAACGTACCAATGATCCAAAAGGAAATGACAGACCTATCATTTATTCGTTTAATGGAGGTCCAGGATCTGCTTCACTTTGGATGCACATTGCTTATACGGGACCAAAAGTTCTTAATATTGATGATGAGGGCTACCCAATACAACCTTATGGAGTAAAAGACAACCCTAATTCTATTTTAGACGTTGCAGATATTGTATTTATAAACCCTGTAAATACAGGTTATTCTAGAAAAGTAGCAGATAAAGATGGTAAAATGCCTGATAACAAATTGTTTTTTGGTATTAATGCAGATATAAAATATTTAGCAAGTTGGATGAATACTTTTACAACAAGGCAAAACAGATGGCAATCCCCTAAATATATTATTGGTGAAAGTTATGGAGGCACTCGTGTTATGGGCTTATCCTTAGAACTTCAAAATAGACAATGGATGTATTTAAATGGTGTCATCATGGTATCTCCTGCAGACTATAAAGTTTTAAGAGTTGGAGGACCATTATCTTCTAGTTTAAATTTACCGTATTACACAGCAGCTGCTTGGTACCATAAAATGCTTAGCCCTGAGCTTCAGCGTAAAGATTTGTTAGAAATATTACCCGAAGTAGAACATTTTGCAATTAATGATTTAATGCCTGCTATTGCAAAAGGTGGCTTTATTTTAGATGCAGAAAAACAAGCCATCGCTAAACAAATGAGTAAGTATTCTGGTTTATCTGAAAAAGTAATCTTACAACAAAATTTAGATGTCCCAACACGTTTTTTCTGGAAAGAACTACTTCGTGATAAAACCGGAGAAACCATAGGACGACTAGATTCTAGATATATTGGAATAGATAAGGTAGAAACAGGCACCAGTCCTGATTACAATGCTGAACTCACTTCTTGGTTACATTCTTTTACACCTGCTATAAATTATTATATTCAGAATGAATTAGGCTTTAAAACAGACGTAAAATATAACGTTTTTGGCAATACAGGGCGTTGGGATGATTCTAATGATAACACTAGAGATGATTTACGTCAAGCTATGGCACAAAACCCTTATTTAAAAGTGTTGACCCAATCTGGATATTACGATGGAGCTACAACCTATTTTGCCGCTAAATATTCTCAATGGCAAATTGATCCTAGTGGAAAAATGAAAGATCGGTTTTCATTTAAAGGCTACAGAAGTGGACACATGATGTATTTGCGAAATGAGGATTTAATTAAAGCTAATGACGATTTACGTGAGTTTATTGAGCATTCACTTTCTAAAGGCAAATCGGCTAAATATTAAATCGTTTAAGGTATTAAACGGAATAAGTTAAAAAACAAAAAAAAAGGCTTCCTAATATGGAAGCCTTTTTTGTTATCTTAATTATACTAAGTTAGCCTTTTAACCAAGCTGCTCTTAATGCTTTTTGAGCCTCTGTTGCATTTTCATCTTCAACAATAGATTCGTCTGCAGCATATGCTTTAGTCAAGGTTGTTTTAATTTCAACAGGCTTACCATCACGTTCTAAATTCATTGTAATTTCCTGACCTTCTTTCCATCCAAACATACCACCAATAATTTGTTGCGCATTAGCTAAAGTTAAATCTGTTCCATTAACTTTTTTAATCACGTCGCCTGCCTGAACTCCTTGCGATTTCCAAAACGAGTTCTTTAATGCCATCGGTGAAAAGAAAATAGTGCCTTTCTCCTGGTCTCCATCAAAAATAATATTCTGTCCACCAGCAAAAATATAATTAGTTTCAACTTGAGTTTCACCTTTTGTTAAACCAACCATCTCAAAAAATTCATTGTAGTTAATTGGCACATCACCTTCTACATGTGTTTTTAAGAATTCACCAACGCTTGGATAAGTCATTGCAGTAATTTCAGCAATAAGGTTATCATCTACAAAAGGTTTTTCTTTACCATATTTTGCAGATAATTCTTTCATTAAAGATAACATACTTCTATTTCCATCACTTTCCTTTCTCATTAAAATATCAATACACATTCCTATTAACGCACCTTTCATATATACATTATAATATTGAGACGCATAAGGTTCGTCTAAAACATTTTCACTCATAATGGTAAAACTCATGGCATCATCTAAATGCTGTGTAGATGTCGCTATTTTTGACATCATAGTATTATAAAAAGTAGCTTCATCTGACAAACCTTCATACACTTGAAAATGTTGTGCAAAATATTCTGTTACACCTTCGTACATCCACAAATGCTTAGAGAATGTTGGTTTATTATAATCAAAATAATGTATATCTTCAGAATGTACAGATAATGGTGTTACAATATGAAAGAACTCGTGAGCAACAACATCAATGATTGAGGCTTTAAGTCCTTCTAAAGAACTATTTTCACTAAAAACAGCAACTGTAGAGGTGTGATGTTCTAAGGCACCAAAACCTTTTGGAGATGTTTCGTCCCCTTTAGATAAATACACATAAATATCATAACGCGGAGTCGTATTTACATCTCCTAAATAGTTTTTTTGAGCTTCCATCATTTTATAAACCGTCTCTTTTAAACTAGCCGCAGTGTGTTTACCTGTAGGAGAATAAAGACTTAAAACAATTTTAATATCTCCAACCATAAATTCTTCAACATCCAAATTACCATACATCATTGGGTTATCTGTAATATCAAAATAACGTTGTGCAAAATAACTACTCGTTATAGCTGTACCATCTGCACTAGATTTCATCCCTTTATTTTCTAAAGCAGATGTTCTTTTAAAAGTTGCAGGTGCTGTAACATCCAAAGCATATTGACTGTTCTTTAAAGAATCGAAATAACCTATAAATCCATGAAGATTTAAAACATAATTATCTTCTTCTATATTTGTTCCTGCAGGAGAAAACGGCTGCTCTCCACCTATTCCACCATTGGTTTCAATATCAAATGTATCGTTAACATAGTATTGAAGTTTATCTAATTTAGTTGCCTCTGCAATTGTCCATGTGTTATCATCAACTTTAGTTACTGTTAACTCATTTCCGTCGTAATCTAAAGCTTTAAAATCGTCTACATATTTACCAAAATCACTTACAGAATAGGTTCCTTGCACTACTCTTGGCAATCTGTATGTTACAGTTTCAGTGGTAAAGCGACCGGGATTAATGGTCACTGGGACTCTATCATTATTTACAGCTGTTAAATCTAGAACAGTTTCAATAGGATTGCTTATTGCCAAATCATCTACTGTTGGTTTTGCAGATCCACAGCCTACTAAAACGACACTCAAGCCAAGAATGGCTAAATAATTCTTCATGTTTATACTTTTATTTTTTTAGACGCACAAATCTACTATCTGTTACTGTTAAAAACCTAAAGGTTTTGTTAAATTCGCAATATGTTGAAACCATTAGTTAGCATTTTAGTTCCTTTTAAAAACACAGAAGTATTTATCTCTGAATGTTTAGACACAATTCTGAAGCAATCCTATTCCAACTGGGAAGCTATTTTTGTTGATGACAACTCTAATGATAACTCTTATAACATTGTTAAAAATTATACCAAAAAAAACACGAGAATACAACTTTATAAAAGTGAGGGTAACGGCATTATAGAAGCTTTAAGAACAGCTTACAAACACAGCTCTGGAAATTATATTACAAGAATGGATAGCGACGATATAATGACGCCAAACCGACTTGAAGTTATGGTTAGTAATCTTGAAAAGCATGGCAAAAAACATTTAGCTGTTGGACAAGTAAAATACTTTAGAGCAGATGGATTAAGCGATGGGTTTTCACGTTACGAGCAATGGCTGAATAAATTGACCGTTACAGGCAATAATTATTCTGAAATTTATAAAGAATGTGTTATTCCTTCTCCTTGTTGGATGCTTCATCGTAATGATTTAGATGCTTGTGGAGGATTTAATTTGAATATTTATCCAGAAGATTACGACTTGGCATTCCGGTTTTATAAAGCGGGTTATACTTGTATTCCTTGTAATGATGTCCTACTCCATTGGCGAGATTACAGTACACGAACATCTAGAACGCACGAGCATTATGCCGAAAATTCGTTCTTAGACCTTAAAGTACACTATTTTTTAGAGTTAAATTATGATGCTTCTCGTCCTTTAACAATTTGGGGAGCAGGACACAAGGGAAAAACACTTGCCAAAATTCTTTTAAAGGAAAATATTCCATTTTATTGGATTTGCGATAACCCTAAAAAAATAGGCAAACATATTTACGACCAAGAACTTTATAATTTTGATTATTTATCAAAACTTAAGCAACCTCAAAGTATTGTGACCGTTGCTAATACTAAAGCTCAAGAAGAGATAACCCGTTATTTTAAAAAACAAAACATGCAATCTATGATTGATTATTTCTTTTTCTGTTAAAATTCTCAAAATCAAAATCTCTTTATCGTTTTGCATTTTCTATATTTGAAGCATAAAGACCTGCCAGGTTTTAAAAACCTGACAGGTCTGTAAAAAATAAAGAATGCAGTTTAAAAATCCCGAATTACTTTACGCCTTATTTTTGCTGGTTATTCCTATCCTTATACATTTATTTCAACTTCGTCGTTTTCAAAAAGTTGAGTTTACCAATGTTAAGTTTTTAAAATCTGTTAAACTTCAAACTCGTAAAAGCTCGCAACTTAAAAAGTGGATAACTTTGCTAACGAGGATGCTCTTGTTGGCTTGTGTAATTTTTGCATTCGCACAACCTTTTATCCCTAATACAGAAGATTTTAACGAAACCCAAGAAACCGTTATCTATTTAGACAACTCTTTTAGCATGGAAGCTAAAGGCAGTAACGGAACTTTACTAAATGAAGCAATTCAAGACGTTATAAATACGTTACCAGAAGACGAAACCATAAGTTTATTTACAAATAATAAAACCTATAGAAACACTACGGTTAAAGCCTTAAAAAATGATTTAATCCAGCTAACACATTCTCCTACACAGCTTAATTATGATGCTGCTTATTTAAAAGGAAAGCAATTATTTTCAAATCAAGGTGGTGCCACTAAAAATTTAGTTTTGGTTTCCGATTTTCAACAAAAAGAAAATCTTTTAAATTTTGAAACAGACTCTACCATTCAACTTAAATTGGTGCAACCAAAATCTACTTTAGTGTCTAATATTAGCATCGATAGTATTTTTGTTTCTAATACAACAGCCGAAACTTTAGATCTTATTGTAAAACTATCTAACGAATCAAAACCCATTGATAATGTTACTATTTCTTTATTTAATGATGATGTTTTACTAACTAAAAGTGCTATTGATATAGACAAAGAAGCTGAAGCTACATTTACCATTCCTAATAATAAAGTGCTTAATGGAAAATTAATGATTGATGATGCTGGTTTACAATATGACAACACATTCTATTTTAACATTAATTCTAAACCAAAAATTAAAGTTTTAGCCATTAATGAATCTGCCGATGATTCGTTCTTAAATCGGATTTATACAGATGATGAATTTGACTATAAAAGCTTTAAACTAAATGCACTCAATTTTAATTTAATTCCTAATCAAAACCTTATTATACTTAATGAGTTAAACACCATTTCAAATGCCTTAAAAACAGCTTTAGTCGCTTTTAAAAACGATGGTGGAAAACTAGTAATTATTCCTTCAAACGAAATCGACATAAACACTTACAACCAAGCATTTAAAGATTTAAATATTAATTCTTTTTCTAATCAAAATACAAATGAAAAGCGTATTACAAGCATTAACTATAACCATCCCCTTTTAGCAAATGCATTTTACTCTAAAGTTACAAATTTTCAATATCCTAAAGTTGAAACATCGTATCGCTTTTCTTCAAATTCAAATCATGTTTTATCCTATGAAGATGGCAGTCCTTTTTTAGTTGGCAACACCAATACTTATGCCTTTTCTTCTGCCTTAAATTCGGATAATTCAAACTTTAATAATTCACAATTAATAATTCCCGTATTGTATAATATGGGATTGCAGAGTTTGAAATTTTCAAAATTATACTACACTATTGGTCAGTCTAATTCAATTGCTATTCAAACGACCATTGGGCAAGACGATATTTTAACCTTAGATTCTGAAGATACTTCTGTAATCCCTCTTCAAAAAACTTACAGTAAGTCTGTGGTTTTAGAAACGGAAGACTTCCCGAATACGGCTGGAATTTTAAGTGTAAAAAATAAAGAAAATACACTTCAAAATTTAAGTTTCAACTATAACAGATCAGAAAGCAATCTCAGTTATTACGATTTAAATACTTTAACTAACGCAAATATTGAATCCAGTTTAGCAAACACAATTAACAATATAAAAAGTAGCACAAATGTTAATGCGCTATGGAAATGGTTTGTTATTTTTGCACTAGCATTTTTAATAATTGAAATGTTACTTCTAAAATATCTTAAATGAACGCACTCATAAAATCTGCAACCATCGTTGATTCTAAAAGTGATTTTCACAATGAAACGGTTGATATTTTAATTGAAAAAGGTCGTATTTCTAAGATCTCTAAACACATCGCCAACTCCAACAATTACAAAGAAATAAAACGAGACAACTTGCATATATCGCAAGGTTGGTTTGACAGTAGTGTCTCTTTTGGCGAACCTGGTTACGAAGAACGCGAAACCATTGCCAACGGTTTAAAGACGGCTGCAAATTCTGGCTTTACTTCTGTGGCTTTAAATGCCAATTCTAATCCTGTAATAGATAGTTATGCTGATATTACATTAGTAAAATCAAAAGCCAATGACCACGCCGTTAGCCTCTATCCTATTGGAGCATTAACGCAAATGAGTAAAGGTGAAGATTTAGCAGAGTTGTTTGATATGACGAATGCTGGAGCTGTTGGATTTTATGATTATCAAAAGCCAATTTCTAATCCAAATTTGATGAAAATTGCATTGCAATACGCAAGTAATTTTGATGGTTTAGTATGTTCATTTCCTCAAGAATCCAAAATTTCTGGACTTGGTGTCGTAAACGAACATATTAATAGTACTAAGTTAGGCTTAAAAGGAAATCCGGCTTTAGCGGAAGAACTACAAGTGGCTAGAGATTTATTCTTATTAGAATATACAGAAGGTAAACTTCATATTCCGACAATTTCAACTGCTAAATCGGTAGAATTGATTAGAGCAGCTAAAGCAAAGAAACTAAATGTAACTTGTAGTGTTGCTATTCATAATTTAGTATTTACAGACGATGTTTTACAAGAGTTTGACACCAATTATAAAGTGCTCCCACCACTAAGAACACAATCCGATTGCAATGCTTTAATTGAAGGCTTAAAAGACGGTACAATTGATATGGTGACTACAGACCACAATCCTATTGACATTGAGCATAAAAAAATTGAATTCGATTACGCTAAATACGGAACTATTGGCTTAGAATCTGCATTTGGAGCTTTACAAAACATCTTTACCACAAAAAAAGCCGTTAGTCTTTTAACACAAGGTAAATCTAGATTTAGCGTTTCTGAAACGTCTATAAACGAAGGAGAATTGGCAGATTTAACATTGTTCAATCCAGATACAACTTACAAATTTAACACTACTCATATTTTGTCACGATCTAAAAATAGTATGTTTTTAGGCTTAAAACTTAAAGGCGAAACCTATGGGATTATTGCCAATAACAAAATTGTTTTAAAATAATGGATCAGAATACTATAAACGAAGGAAAAACTTTAGGTTTAGTAGCCTATTTAACGTTGTTTGGTACTTTAATTGCCTTTTTCATGAACCAAGACAAGCGAAATCCATTTACGGCTTTCCATATTAGACAAGGTTTAGGATTAGGCTTTACTTACATTCTAATTGCATTTGTTATCAGTAGTTTAGACAGTATGATGATTAGCATGTCCTTTTGGATTTTCTTTTCTGTGTTATACCTCTATGCCATATATGGCGCAATAACAGGCAAGCTAAATAAGATACCTCTACTAGGTGATTTTTTTCAAAAAATTTTTAATACCATTGGACAATAATTATGTCGAAATTACACTACATCACAAGACCTTCTTCTCTTAAAGAAAACGCACCACTTTTAATAATGTGCCATGGCTATGGAAGTGACGAAAATGATTTATTTTCCTTTGCTTCAGAATTGCCAGAAGAATTAATGATTATTTCTTTACGAGCACCTTACGCTATGCAACCTTATGGAAATGCGTGGTATGCTATAAATTTTGATGCAGACAAAGGTAAATGGAGTGATAATGAACAGGCAAAACAATCGGTAAATTTAATAGCAGAATTTATTGATTATGCTTGTAACACATACGCTGTTGATTCTAAAAATGTAACCTTATTAGGTTTTAGTCAAGGTACTATATTAAGCTATGCTGTGGCATTAACTTATCCTGAGAAAGTTAAAAATATTATAGCCTTAAGTGGTTATATCAATGAAGATATTTTACCAGAATCTATAAACGAAAGTGATGTTTCACATCTAAACTTTTTCTGTTCTCACGGTACTGTTGACCAAGTGATTCCTGTAGATTGGGCTCAAAAAGCACCAGTGTTTTTAAAAGCTTTAAATATTAATTGTGAGTATTCAGAATATCCTGTAGGACATGGTGTTGCGCCACAAAACTTCTATGATCTAAAAGACTGGCTGTCTAAACACATTAATTAATTGAAGGGTACATTAAATACTCTACCAATTCATATTTAAGATTGTGCTTCTCATCAATAGTGTAAGACACAATAATTTCACCCCAAAATTCGCCATCTGTAAAGTTGGCTATAATCCATTTATGATTTAAAATTCTAGCTTTATTAATTAATAATTTAGAATCTGTCATAGACACATAAGGTACAATAGGGTGTTCTTCGCCTTCATATATGTTCATATCATAAAGACCATCCAAAATTGCAGGTATTAACTGTTCTGTATCGTAACCTTGAGCTTCAAAATAAGTTAAAGCATCTTCATTTTTATCAATATTGAAATAATTGAGTTCAAAATTTTGTTCTTCTAAAGCTTCTATCTTTTTTTCACTTTTTGAAAGCTTAGACTTCATTGTAACAATATCTTTTTCGTATTTGTCAATGATGTTTTTAGAATTTACATACTGAAAAATAAGTAACAATACTGAAAAAATAAATAAGTACATTAAAATTTTGTTCTTCATATCTAAATGGTAATTTGTAAGTTATCGTAAGCTAAAAAAACGTTTTCTGGTAATTTTTGTTGCACGTCATCATGAAAACCTAACAGATGACTAATATGTGTTAGATAAGTACGCTTTGGTTTTACTTTTTTAATAAATTCGAGTGCTTCTTCTAAATTAAAATGCGACATATGTGGCTTTATTCGTAATGCATTTACCACTAAGACATCTAAATTTTGAAGTTTTTCAATTTCGGAATCTTCAACCGTTTTCATATCTGTTAAATATGCGAAATTATGAAATCGATATCCAAAAACCTGAAGCCTATAATGTAAGCCCTCAATAGGAGTAACATTAAGGTTTCCTGCTAAAAAAGGTTCATTCTTAACTTCAATTTTAGTTACACTTGGAACTCCTGGATATTTATTTTCGGTTGTAAAAATATAATCAAAACGTTTTTCTAAAGCTTTAAAAACGCGTTGATGTGCATACAATGGAATATCACCTTGTCTAAAAAAAAACGGTCGAATATCATCTAAGCCCATGGTATGATCTGCATGCTCATGTGTAAAAATTATACCATCTATTCTAGAAACTTTAGCATTGAGCATTTGTTGCCTAAAATCTGGACCACAATCTATAACAAAAGTATACTTCTCCCATTCTACTAAAACTGAAACACGAAGTCTTTTGTCCTTTGGGTTATTGCTCAAACATACAGGATGATCACTTCCTATTATAGGAATTCCTTGCGATGTACCTGTACCTAAAAATGTGATTTTCAAAACTATTATATTAGTAATATGATTGAAATTATTATAATCGTAAAAAACCGTTTTTTTCACTTTCTATAAATAGAATAATGAAAAAAAATACCCAATATAATTACTGTATTTTCAATTCGAATATCGTCCAACAAAAATAAACTTATTTTTTTGTTTACAATAGTAAAACTGTACCTTTGCTTTAACGATATAAACCCAATTCTATGAAGGACATAACGTATACAGGCGACTCGGATTTTGAAAATATTCCGTCTCTAAAAGACAAAGCCTTACGGATTAACCTTAATGCAGATATTTATGGTACCTTTTCTGAAATTGGAGCAGGACAAGAAACTGTGCGTCAGTTTTTTAGAGCTGGAGGTGCTTCTGGTACCATTGCTAAAGCTATGTCTGCTTACGATAAAGATTTTAGTGATGCTATTTATGGTATTGAAGATGATAAACGCTATGTTACAGAAGCTAGGCTTCGTAAAATGTTAAATCACGAAGTTGGTTTAATGGAAAAGCGTATCACAAGAGATAAACATCCAAATAAAATATTTTTCTCTTACGCTAATACTGTTGCAACCATAGATTTTGCTAAAAAATACAAAGGCCATGGTTGGGTTGGTATAAAATATCAAGTTGGCCCAGGAGAAGATTACAATGAGATTGTACTTCATATCCGTTTTAAGGAAACAGATGCACGTTTACAACAAGAAACTTTAGGTAAATTAGGTACAAATTTAATTTATGGTGCTTTCTATAAATACAATCAACCCCGAAAATTATTACGTTATTTATATGACCATTTAGATAAAGATCAATTAGAAATTGATACTATTAATTTCTCTGGTCCTGTATTTGAAGATGTAGATAACCGTTTAATGAGTTTACAACTGGTTAAAAACGGAATGACAGATGCCGTAATGTTTGCACCAGATGGTAATAATGTATTACCTGCTCGTGTGTTATACAAAAAAAATATACTAACCCTTAGAGGAAGCTTTAGACCTGTTACTAAAGTAAATATGGACATGTTTGAGAAATCTTACGAAATGTTCATTAAAGAAAATAAAGTAGATAAAGAAAAAACACAAGTTATTTTCGAAATCACATTATCTAACTTAAGAGCTGAAGGTAAAATTGATGAGCAAGATTTTATGGATCGTGCTAAATTACTATGTTCTTTAGGACAAACGGTATTAATTTCTAACTTCCAAGAATATTACAAGTTAGTTGAATATTTCTCTCAATATTCTAGAGCAAGAATGGGCTTAGCCATGGGAGTAAATAACCTTGTAGACATTTTTGACGAGAAATATTACCGCCATTTAAGTGGTGGTATTTTAGAGGCCTTTGGAAAACTATTTTACAAGGATTTACGTGTTTATCTATATCCTATGGAAAACAAAGATGGTAGCATAACCAACAGCGAAAATCTTAAAGTACATCCACGTATGAAAGAACTCTATAAATTCTTTAAATACAATGGCAAAGTTGTAGATATATCAGATTACGACAGCTCTAACTTGTCTGTTTTCTCTAGAACTGTTCTTAAAATGATTTCAAATAATGAAAACGGTTGGGAAACAATGTTACCTGAAGGGGTTTCTAAATTGATAAAAGAAAAGAGCTTATTTGGATGCGAATCTGAAGAAGTACTGCATAAAAATTGATATTATATATAAAGTAAAAAAGCGACCATTTACCTACTAAACATAGTGTAATGGTCGCTTTTTTTTTATTCTAATTCTGTATTATTCTCCTAATATCTGCTCAGAATGAGCCTTTGTTTTTACTTTTGAAATAACATCTTCAATAATACCGTTTTCATCTATAACAAATGTCGTACGGTGAATACCATCATACACTTTCCCCATAAATTTCTTTGGTCCCCAAACTCCAAAAGCTTCAATAACAGCTTTATCTTCATCTGCTAATAAAGGATACTGAAATGTATATTTATTTTTAAAATTAGACTGCCTTTTGGCACTATCTGCACTAACTCCTAAAATCTCATAACCGTTTGCTGTAAAACGCTCGTAATTATCATTTAAGTTACAAGCTTCTGCTGTACAACCTGGAGTACTTGCCTTTGGGTAAAAAAACAAAACTAACTTCTTTCCTTTATAATCATTAAGTGTGATTGTATTTCCATCTTGATCTAAAGCTGCAAAATCTGGAGCTTTATCTCCTGCCTTTAAGTGTGTCATATTATGTAAATTTGTATTTCTGTAAAAATACAATGAATGACTAAGCAAGAAAAGGTAGATTTTGTTATAAATACGTTAAATCAGCTCTATCCAGAAATTCCAATTCCATTAGATCATAAAGATCCATACACATTACTAATTGCCGTTTTAATGTCTGCACAAAGCACAGATGTTCGTGTCAATAAAATCACTCCTTTACTCTTTGAAAAAGCAGACAATCCTTATGATATGATTAAACTTAGTGTTGAAGAAATACGAGATATCATAAAACCTGTTGGTCTATCTCCAATGAAAAGCAAAGGTATTCACGGCCTATCGCATATATTAATTGATAAACATAACGGAAAAGTGCCTCAAACTTACGAGGAACTTGAAGCATTACCAGCTGTTGGACATAAAACGGCAGCTGTAGTTTTATCACAAGCTTTTGGTATTCCGGCCTTCCCTGTAGACACACATATTCATCGTTTAATGTACCGTTGGAACTTAACTAATGGCAAAAACGTTGTCCAAACCGAGAAAGATGCTAAACGTATATTTCCAGAAGAACTTTGGAACGATTTACATCTTCAAATTATTTGGTATGGTAGAGAATATTCGCCTGCTCGTGGTTGGGATTTAGATAAAGATATTATCACCAAGACTATTGGTAGAAAATCGGTGTTAGATGACTATTATAAAAAGAAAAAATAGAATGCTATGGAATAGTTATTGATGTATGAATTTAAATTCATCAATCCATGAAAAAACTCACCATGTTACTTTTGGCTTTTGCTACACTATCTTGTATTCCGGTAAAAATTGCACCAAGATTCAAAAATGAAGATTACAAAATAATGCAAGCAAAGAAGTTTCAGCGCAAAATGCCCAGAGAAACATCTTTTATATTTAAAGACCCTAAAGACGCAGGTGAATTCTATAACTATATTAATAAAAAGTACAACCTAAATGATATTGATGTTGGTATTAATGTACCTTTTCAACTCAATAATCAAAGCCTTTATTTGTCGTATTATGAAGCAGAACGCACAGACGAAAGTGTAAACCTTCCTCTCGCTTTAATCGATGCTAAAAGAGAAAGTAACGGAAATTCTCGCTTGTTTGAGGGGCATTATTCCAGTAGAACCGGTCATTGGTATCTTATCATAACTATTTATGATGAAAACATAACAAACTGCTTAAGAGATAAGCATCCTTTAAAGGAAAAGACCATTCAATATTTAAAAGATTTAAAACACGAATATCTAACCACTCAAAACTATGAAGAGTTACTTTTTACAAAAAAATCCTGACGTTTTAAGATCAAGATTTTCTTTCCAATTTAATTAAGAAGTGCTTCAAACTTCAATTTATTATAATTTATAACACTTAAAGCCTTAGAATAATTCAAAAGGAAACTTATAGTTTCATCTTTTGGATTTAGGTTATGTTGTTTTGGGGAAGCGTTAGAGTAAATTTTTGCCATTTTTTTGTTTTATGAGTTTATATATAGCAAAAACGCAACTTTATATACTATATTGTATCAATTAGTTAAAACAATATTATTTTGCTCAATTACTTTACGCATATTAATAAGTGCATAACGCATTCTTCCTAAAGCTGTATTAATACTCACACCTGTTCGTTCTGAAATTTCCTTAAAGCTCATATCTTGATACATACGCATCAAAAGCACTTGTTTTTGATCTTCTGGTAACTCTTCAATAATACGTCTTACATCAGTTTCTACCTGATCTTTTATAAGCACTTTTTCTGCATTTAATGTAGAATCGCTTAACACAGAAAAAATACTAAATTCACCAGTGTTATGAAACTTAGGCATACGCTTATTCTTTCTAAAATGATCTATAACCAAATTATGAGCAATACGCATTACCCAAGGTAAAAATTTACCTTCTTCGTTATATTTTCCACGCTTTAGCGTTTTTATTACTTTAATAAATGTGTCTTGAAAAACATCTTCAGTAACATCTCTATCATACACCTTAGAATAAATAAAGCTGTAAATTTTCTGCTTATGCCTTTCTATTAATACTGAAAGTGCACTTTCGTTACCATTAATGTAGTTGGTTACTAATTCCGCGTCTTGGATAAGTTCTGTTTTCATAATAATTACTTTAAAACTTAGCAGTTGCCTACTAAAGTTTGGGGTTAAAAAGCTGTTTTTTTTAAAGTAATATTATGCTATACGCGATTTTTTTTTAAATGAATAAGTTTCAAATATAACAACAATCATTCCGAATAAACAAAAAATAGCACTAAAATTTAACATTTTATCGAATAAAAAGTTCCTTTAATGGATAAAATAACTGTTAAATCAGTAATAATTGAATGTTATTATTTAGGATTATAGCATCCTTAGCGAATTATATCACATATTTTAATCTTTACTTGCTATTGTAGTATCTTTGCAAACTTACACACCGAAAGTAACCTATGAATACTACTGTTTTAGACGTTAGCCCAAAGGAAAATATTATTATAAAAGGCGCAAAACTGCACAATCTTAAAAATATTGATGTGGTTATTCCTCGGAATAAATTGGTCGTTATAACAGGTTTATCTGGTTCAGGAAAATCTAGTTTAGCATTCGATACACTTTATGCAGAAGGTCAAAGACGTTATGTAGAAAGTTTAAGTAGTTATGCACGTCAGTTCTTAGGTCGACTTAACAAACCCAAAGTAGATTACATAAAAGGTATTGCTCCTGCTATTGCTATTGAGCAAAAAGTAAATTCTACAAATCCACGATCAACGGTTGGTACCACAACTGAAATCTACGATTATCTTAAATTATTATTTGCTAGAATAGGAAAGACCTACTCTCCTATTTCTGGTGAGGAAGTAAAAAAACATACAGTTTCTGATGTTATAAACTTTATTTCTCAGTTTGAAGAGCGCACCAAATTATTACTCTTAGCTCCTATTATCTTAGAAGAAGGCCGAACTTTAGAAAACAAACTTCAAACCTTACAACAACAAGGTTATGCACGTATAAAAGTAAAAGATGATGTTGTTAGAATTGATGATGCCTTAAAACAAAATATTTCTTCAGCTGATGATTTATTCCTAGTTGTAGATAGAATTGTCTTTAAAAACGATGAAGACTTTTTAAACCGATTAGCAGATGCTGTAGGAACGGCTTTCTACGAAGGTGTTGGCACTTGCATAATAGAATCTCTTTCAGACAAAAAACAAACCATATTCAACAATAAGTTTGAACTTGATGGCATGTCTTTTTTGGAACCAAATGCACATTTATTCAGCTTTAACAATCCTTATGGAGCCTGCCCTAAATGTGAAGGTTATGGTGATGTTATTGGTATTGATGATGATTTAGTGATTCCCAACACGGCTTTATCTGTTTTTGAAAACGCTATTTTTCCATGGAGAGGAGAAAGTATGAGTTGGTACAGAGATCAGTTGGTAAACAACTCTCACCATTTCGATTTCCCTATTCACAAGCCTTACTTTCAATTAAGTGATGCTCACAAAGCACTTATATGGAAAGGGAATAAATACTTTGAAGGTTTAGATGATTTCTTTGCAGAATTAGAATCGAAAGCCTATAAAATTCAAAATCGTGTGATGTTATCGCGCTATCGTGGTAAAACAAAATGTAATGTTTGTAAAGGTAAGCGCCTACGCGTAGAAGCCAGTTATGTAAAAATCAATCATGCAACTATCACTGATTTAGTAGATTTACCTATAGACGAACTCACAGTCTTTTTTAAAAACTTAAAGCTAAGCGAAAGTGATGCTAAAATCGCAAAACGCCTTCTAACAGAAATCAATACACGATTAGAGTTTTTATCTAATGTAGGTTTAAGTTATTTAACCCTGAATCGAAAATCGAATACCTTATCTGGCGGTGAAAGTCAACGTATAAACCTAGCCACTTCTTTAGGAAGTAGCTTAGTAGGTTCTATGTATATTTTAGATGAACCAAGTATTGGCTTGCATCCAAAAGATACCGAGCGTTTAATAGACGTTTTAAAATCCTTACGAGATCTAGGTAATACAGTTATCGTTGTAGAACATGATGAAGACATTATGAAAGCAGCAGATGCCATTATTGATATTGGTCCAGAAGCCGGAACTTTAGGTGGTGAAGTCGTTGCTGTTGGTAATTTTGAGGACATTCTATCTGCAGATACACTCACCGCTAAATACTTAAATGGTGACTTAGAAATAGAAGTACCTAAAAAACGAAGAACTTCAAAATATAATATTGAAATTGTTGGTGCACGCGAAAACAACTTAAAAAATGTAACGGTTAATTTTCCATTAGAAATGCTAACGGTTATTACAGGTGTTTCTGGAAGTGGGAAAAGTACTTTAGTTAAAAAGATTCTATTTCCTGCCATTCAAAAGAAACTCACAGGATTTAGTGATAAAATTGGTCAGGTTTCAGAAATAAAAGGCAATCATAGCAATATTCAACATGTAGAATTTGTAGATCAGAATCCCATTGGGCGTTCATCGCGATCCAACCCAGTGACTTACATTAAGGCTTATGATGATATTCGTGCATTATTTGCCTCTCAAAAATTAAGTAAAATTAGAAACTACGCTGCCAAGCATTTTAGCTTTAATGTCGATGGTGGTCGTTGTGAAACCTGTAAAGGAGAAGGAGAAGTTACTATTGAAATGCAGTTTATGGCCGATGTGCATTTAACCTGTGATACCTGTGGTGGTAAACGCTTTAAAAAAGAAGTTTTAGAAGTTAAGTTTGAAGGCAAATCTATCGATGACATTTTAAATCTTACAATAGATGATGCTATCGATTTCTTTGAGACTCATAAAGAAACTAAGATTAAAGGCAAGTTACAACCGCTTCAAGACGTTGGTTTAGGCTATGTTACTTTAGGACAATCCTCTTCTACCCTTTCTGGTGGAGAAGCGCAGCGTATAAAACTGGCGACGTTTTTAGGCAAAGGAAGTAAAAGCGATAATGCGCTTTTCATCTTTGATGAACCTACAACTGGGCTTCATTTTCATGATATAAAAAAGTTACTCAAATCATTTCAAGCTTTAATTGCTAAAGGTCATTCTATTATAGTGATTGAGCATAATATTGATTTAATAAAGTGTGCCGATTATATTATAGATCTAGGTCCTGAAGGAGGAAAACATGGCGGACAACTCGTTGCGGCAGGCACTCCTGAAGACATTGTGAAAAATAAGAATTCGGTTACAGGAAAATATCTAAAAGAAAAATTATAAGATGGATTTACCCGAAGGTTTTCATAACGAAGTTATTGAAGCTAGAGAAAATGCGCTTAGTAATACTCATGGTACAGAATCTAAAGTTTCAACGTCTCCTTTGAAACCTGGTGGAGCCAGTTTTAAAACGCATGTTTTAATTCAGGCATCTCCTTCAAAATTAATTTACAAACCTTCTATTGGAGCCGCCATCTTCAGTTTTATATTTTTAGCTGTTGGTTTAGGTGTTTTATTTTTTAATCTCGTTCCATTATTTAAAGGAAATTCAGAATCCATTTCCATCAATTGGTTTCTCATCCTTTTTGGGTTAATATTTGCTGGAGCTGGTGGTTTTATGTTTTATATATTTTACAAACCAAGAGTATTCGACAAGCAACAAGGGTTATATTACACGACTTACCAATTCAAACTACATAAATCGAGAAGGCAACAATCTAAAGACTATTTATCTTTGAAATCAATTGT
Source organism: Winogradskyella sp. ECml5-4 (assembly GCF_036903175.1). NCBI lineage: Bacteria > Pseudomonadati > Bacteroidota > Flavobacteriia > Flavobacteriales > Flavobacteriaceae > Winogradskyella > Winogradskyella sp. ECml5-4. The sequence continues at coordinate 173,081 of NZ_JAYJLF010000002.1, forward strand.
GGCCATTCAAATTATTGGAGAGTACGTTCAAAGTGATGACGGTTCCTACAAAAGTTTTGAACTCAACTTAGTTTTAGATGATGCTTCTAGAAGAAACGTCGTTGATCATGGTAATTTAAAATCTATTATTAAAGATGCTGAGATGTTGAGTGCTTTTTTAAGCATACCTATTTGGCATGCTGGCTCTATTAACGGCTAATAGTACATAAAAGCAAAAAGTCCTATAAATATTACTGCTATTAATACAAAAGGAAAGAACACCATAGTAGATAGAGATGTCTTAACAAAACTTAAAAACCATCCTTGATTATAAAAGCGTTTTATGGCTATGAAAAGATAAATAAAACAAGATAACGCAATTAAGAAATCTATCCAATCTGGTATTTCATAAATTAAATTAAAACCAAAAATGATACTCAAAACAGTAAAAATAAATGAAAAATAGTAAAAACTAAATACCAAGTGATGCGCATAAGTTCCTCTTTTAAAATAGAACAGTTTAAGAATTAAAGCAAAAATTGGTAGAACAAAAAACAAGGCAATAGGCACCGTATCATAAAATGTACCTACAATATTACCTGCATCCTTTGATTTGTAAAACTTAAGTACCTGAGCATATAGTTTTCGCATAAACCAACCATCATCTTCCTCTAATCCCATGGATTTGTATATAACCTCATCAGATGCGTTAACACTAAGTAAAGAATCTATTTCTGACTCATCAAAACCAAATGATATGCCATTCTTCTTAGGTAAGGTATCTAATTTAATTATAGAATCAATTTCTTTATCGCTCATTCCTGTAATGAACTTATTCTTCCTAAGTGCCGTTTCAATTTCTTTTCGAGCCTCAGAATCTTTAACTTGTTTTATAGAGTCTCTTTTTCTAGTTTGAATTGAATCTAAAACGACTGTACTGTCTTTGTCAAAAATTTCTTGAAAATCATTGTTTAGAGTATTAACCTGATCTCTTGCCGTAAACGAAAAAATAAAAAAGAATACTACAGAAATAAACAAATACATCTGTGCAGGATGCAAATACAGTAAACGCTTTCCTTTTATAAATTCTTTAGCTAAATAACCAGGTTTAAATAGTAAAGGGATAAAACTCACAAAAAAACGTGCATCAAATGAAAAGTAATTACTAATAGTATTATAAAATAATACACCTATCGTAAGTTCGTCATTTGTTTTTTGTCCGCAATGTGGGCAAAACTGAAAACCCTCATCATAAGGTTGTTCGCAATTCTTACAATTCACTTGGTTGGCACTCATGATGTAGCAATTAGTCTGGTTTAAAAGTAATAAAATATATGACACCTTCAATATCTTTAAGATGATTGCATCTAATACTATTTCTTATTTTAATTATCAAATAAACATAACATACTGAATTATAGCGTTATATTTTTTTGGCACGTTGTTTGTTTTGTACTAAACGAGTTTAATTTAAAACCCAATTATTATGAAACGAATTGTATATTTATTTGCAGCTTTAGTCGCTATAAGCACTACTGCATTCGCGACCAACACAACCACATCAGAAGCAGAGGCTTCAATTAATAACTATGTGAGAGGTTATGGTAATTCTTTCATATTTAATGAAGCTGGAATTGAGTTTTCCGTTTTCGCCGATGGTCAGTTTGATTTTTATTTACCAAATTACGGACCAGACGTAAGCGTTGGAATTAATACTCCTGGTTTTAGTTTGAGCTTTAATACAGGTTATGACTATAATCCTTATGTACAGTATGATAGCTTTGGTGCTATTATTCAAATTGAAAACACACCTATTTATTACGACTATTACGGACGTGTAAACCAAATTGGAAACATCTTTATTAACTATAACAATTTTGGTAGAATTAGTCGTATTGGCGGTCTAAATGTGTACTACAGAAACAATGTATTTTACAGATATGATGGCTTTATTAATATATACAACAGATCTTATGTTTACAGACCTTGGCACCGATTTTATGCGACACCACATGTTAACTTCTCTATTGTTCATATTAATCCATACAGACAGTTTTATACACCTGTAAGACATATTTATTATAGACCATATATAAACAATGTCAGATATTATAATATTGGAAGACGTGATAATGGACATGCCGTAAGAAGATCTACTACAACAAGAAATAGAGTTAGTTATGCTCAAACACCAAGAAATAGTAGAGAAAGAGCTATTAGAACTAATGCAACACGAAACAATGCTACAATTACAAGTACAAGAACAGCACGTTTAAGAGCAGCTAATACAGCTACAACAAGAACAACACGTAATGCAAATACAGCTACCAGAACGAGTGCAAATCGGGTTTCTAATGGAATAACAACGACACGTTCTAATACAAGAGCTACAACTCCAACAAGAACCACTCGTAGTAATACAGTATCTACAAGAAACACCAATAATAATGTGACCAGAAGTAATTCAAGTGTGTCTAATAATCGCACAAGAACAACTTCGGCAAGAAAACCAATTGCGACTTCTTCTCGTACATACAACAAGACGAGCTCGCAAAATACAAGACAACGAAGTACCGTTCAGAATAAAAGTAAATCATCGTCTGTAAACAGTAGATCTACAGCAAGAACAAGCAACCAAAGTTCTACAAGATCTAGCTCAAGACGAACAAGAGGATAAACGTTTTTTTTGGTTGGTTAGGAATTCCCGTATGAAGTGTGCCTCAAAGCAACTTACGGGAATTTCTTTTTTTTAAACGTTTTTAAAATTTTAAATACTTTTTTATTTGTTCTGAAATATCCTCAGACACATTCAATTTATAAATTAACACAAAGTAAATGAGACCTATTAATCCAGATTTCAAAATAATATTCATTACAGGGTGAAATGGAAAATCCCAAAAATAAAATGCTAATGATAATACTATTAATGCCAATATAACCTTAGCAGAACCTATAGTAAAAGGCAACATATTAAATTTTCGTTTTACAAATATAATTTTGATTGTATTATAAATAAAAACAGCCAAGAATGTTGCAAAAGCAGAACCTTCAATACCATATACAGGAATAAATACGGCATTTAATACAATTGCCATCAACGCGAGTAACACTCCAAAAAACAAAACCATTCTATAATAATCACTATTAAATAATATGGCATTATTATTTCCTAAACTGTTATCATATAATTTAGCAAGACTCACAATGAGCACCACAAAAAGACCTCCCGTAAATTTTTCTGGAAGAATTTGATACAATTGATTAATGTTTAAAATTATAAGCAGAAAAATAAAACCACTTACCACCAACAATGTTATAGAGCTCCGTTTGTACAAATCTTCTAAAGCGATTTTATCTCTTTCATTAAGATATTTAGCGGTTAATGGCAACATAATTTGATGCATTGCACGTTGCGGAACGGCAATAACAGTAGCTATAAAAATAGCTACACTGTAATAAGCCACTTGCTCAATATCTGGTAGCATTACACCAATCATAAACTTGTCAATATCTAGAATAAGCATCGCAACAGAACCTGCAATAATCATAAGTCCTGAATATTTTAGTATTGAAAATCTATTTTCAACTTTCTGAAATTTCAACTTCGGAAATCTTACCGAGTAAGCATACAGTTTCATTATAACCATTCGTAAAACATAAACGCCAACCAACGCAACTATAAAATTATCTACCGTTAACCAATCGAAGAAAACTGCAATAAGTAATAGCATAATACAAACGCGGTGAAAAATTTCTTTCATTAAATTCCCAAAAACGGTTTGCATCTGCACTTTAGTCCACGCAAAAAAGATTTCGAAATAAGCCATAGCAACAGCCAAAATAAAAATATGCCAGACATAATTTTCTACAATGGGGTTTTCTCTAGAAAGCCAATATACTAAAGTATCATAAGCAAAATAACCTATAAACGCTGTTGGAATTATAAACAATAAAGGCAAAAATAACATCAATGTTAAAAAACTATTGATACTGTTTTTTGATTTGAATGTCGAATAAAATTTCACAATCGCATTGTGTACACCAAACGCCATAAATGGCATCATAATATTGGCTGCAGAAAGCAAAAACGCAACCAAACCATAGTACTCGTCCGATAAAAAGTTAGTATAAAGAAATAGTGTGTTAATAGCACCAATGCCAAAACCCAAATACGTAGTGATTGTGTTTTTAAACGATTGATTTAATACAATTCCCATAGTCTAGCAAATTACAATTATAAGGTTTTAAATTCTAAAACAAATTTTAGAAATTACCCCTTCAAAATTATTGCACTTAATTTTTGAGTTAGGGCTTTGCGACTGTAAGGCTGCAAACCTATAGCATTTACTTTTAAAGTATTATTCTGATAAGCATCAAAATAGTTTAAAAGCTGAACTTTTAATTCGGCTTTCTGTTGGTAATTAAAATACGATCCTGTATTTGTAGATGTTATTATTTGTGCTACATCGGCATCTTTTGGTCCTATAGCTAATATTGGTGTTTCCGAAATTAAATATTCAAAAACTTTACCTGCTATAATAGCTTTGGTATCTTCTGAATCGATTTCTATGAGTAGTAATAATTGAGATTTCATTTGAAACCTTAAGGCTTCATCATGGCTCACATACCCCACAATATTAACATGATTCTTTAATCCCTTTTGATGAATAGACTCAATAACATCATCACTAACCACACCTATTAATTGCAAGCTAAATGCTTCAGAAAAAGCACTATTTTCTTTAATTAATTCCGAAAGGGTTTCCCATAAAACCAAAGGGTTACGTTCAGACAACAACGAACCAATATGAGATAAAGTAAATTTTTCATCCTTAGCTTCTATCCTAACTGAATGTGCATCGTAACCATTTGTAATTACCGAAATTGGTTGTTTGGTTTTGGTTTGAAATTCGTTTTTGGTATGATTACTAGTCACTATAATTTCATCGGCAGCATTTAAAACCTTTTGTTCTAAATCAATATGTTTTGCTTTTGAAGCCGCTGTTAGTTTTAAATCTTTATGATAACCAATCGTGGTCCATGGGTCTCTAAAATCGGCTAACCACTTTACTCCTATTCTTGCTTTTAATTGCAAGCCTATTAAGTGTAAACTATGAGGTGGTCCTGTCGTAATTACCGTTTCAATTTGATGCTCTTTTATATAGTTTGAAAGAAACTCAACCGAAGGTTTTATCCAATTTTTCCGAGCATCAGGAATAAAGAAATTCCCTCTCACATAAAGCATGGCTTTTTCTGTTAACGACTGCTTTTTGGCTTTAGGAATAACACCTGAACTAATTTTTTTAGATTTTCCTTTTGAAAACACACTTGCCAACCCATAAGGTTCATTGATAGGTTGTTTTAAAATAGTAATATTCTTTGGAATCTCATTTACCAAACTCTGATCCAATATGGGATAATTTGGATTTTCAGGACAATACACAATAGGCTCAATACCAAATTCTGGTAAATACTTCACAAATTTTAACCAACGTTGTACACCTGGCCCTCCTGCTGGTGGCCAATAATAGGTTATAATCAGTGTCTTACAGCTCATAACTAAGCTTTATCCTTTCGTCCTTTAATTTTAAAAAACACACCAACCAAAAGCAAAAGTCCTAAAATAACTGAACTCGCTAAAGCCACTTTACTTCCTGTTGCTACAACTTGTGGCTCAAACTTAAATTCTATGGTGTGTTTACCTTTAGGTAATTCTAATGCTCTTAATACGTAGTTTACTCTAAAGTGTGGTGTTAAAGCACCATTTATATAAGCATTCCAACCTTGAGCGTAATAGATTTCAGAGAATACAGCTAAACCTTCGTTAGAGTTATTAGATTCGTATTTTAAATAATTGGGCTTAAACTCTTTTAATTGAATTGAAGCTGTAGAATCAACTTGATACGTGGTTTTTAAATTATGTGCTGCTTGAAACTCATGGTCTAAGACAGCTGTTGTTTTTGTATTTAAACTATCTAAAGCTACGATTTCTTCATTAGCATTTGCAACAAACTTAAGTTCTGAAACAAACCAAGCATTGCCATTAGCTTCTGTGTTTGTATATGGGAAAATTTGCCCTTGATCTTCTGCAATAATATATTTTGTATTAAGCATGTTTAGGACATTCATATTGTTTTTATACACATGAAACTCTAATAACTCTTCTACACGCCCTAATTTGGCAGCACTATAGCCCATTAATGAATTGTGATAATAAGCCGCTTTTGCTGGCATACGCTGGCCTTCAGAAGACATATCCATTACTCTAAAATGTCCTTTGTCTTTTAAGATTTCTTTATCAGCTTGATTAGGTTGATAGGGTTTATCTACTTTAATAGCTGAGATAAAATCATCGTTGTTTACATATTGTTTATCAACAGTAACCAAATCAAAAAGGATTAAAACAGCAAATACAACAACCACTAAATTTTCTGATAATTTCTTCTTTAAGAATAAGTAAATCGTTCCTGCCGAAAGTAAAACCAAGATTAAGGTTCTTAAGGTGTCTGTGGTCATTAAGGATTTTCGGTCTTCAATAACAGCATCCATAAATGCTTGCCCATAAGCACCTATATATTGATCGTCTCGTAAACCTTCAAAGTCAAATAATGTGGATTTAAATAGTAAAAAGATGATAGCTAAACCTGCTGTGATGCCAACGGAATAGAGCAAAGCTTTTAGTTTTTCTTCATCTTTCTGAAAGCTATCAAACAAACGTGATAAAGCAAAAATGCCTAAAACAGGAATACACAATTCTAAAATTACTTGAATTGAACTTACCGCTCTAAATTTGTTATAAAAAGGCACATAATCGATAAAGAAATCAGTTAAAAATCCAAGGTTTTTTCCATAAGACAATAAAAGTGATAACAAGGTTCCTCCAACGAGCCACCATTTTAATCGTCCTTTCACTAAAAATAAACCTAAAACAAACAAAAAGATAATTACCGCTCCAACATAAGCCGGCGCTTCTACAATAGGTTGATCGCCCCAATACATTGGTGCATTTCTAGCAGCATCTAATGCTTCCATTGGAGAAGCTCCTAAATTAATATAGGCTTCGTAAGTTTCTGAATCTTTACCAACATCTTCGTAATTACCACCTCCCATAAATTTAGGGATATAAAGGTTAAACGTTTCTAAAATGCCATAACTGTATTCTGTAATATAATCTTTGTCTAAACCCGTTGTCACTTCCTTTGGTGAACCATCTGGGTTTATGGTTAAATCACTTTGACCACGCGCACTTTCTTTAACGTATTCTTGCGTTGCCATTATATTGGTCGCATTTAAACCAATAGCTAAAATGGCAGCAATAGATAGTAACCCCACAGATTTAAAGAAGTGCGGTAATACCTTTTTCCGATAAGAATCAATCAAATAAGCTAAGCCCAGAACTAATACCAATAATAAAAGGTAATAAGTCATTTGGAAATGATTAGCAACAAGCTCTAAACCTAAAGCTATAGCTGTTAATATAAATCCGAGTATATATTTCTTTCTAAACGTGAGTACAATACCTGCCAATACTAAAGGCATATAAGCAATAGCATGAGCTTTAGAATTATGACCAACACCAAGTATAATAATGAGATACGTTGAAAACCCAAAGGCTATTGCTCCTAAAGCGGCAAGTTTAAAATCAACTTTTAAAGACAAGAGTAGAATATAAAACCCTATAAAATATAGGAAGAGATAATCTGCTGGCCTTGGTAAAAATCGTAAGGTTAAATCGAGTTTTTTAATATAATTGTGCGGATATTTTGCCCCTAATTGATAGGTTGGCATTCCACCAAAGGCACTATTGGTCCAATACGTTTCTTCTCCTGTGGTTTTGGCAAACTCTTTTTGTTGTTCTGCCATACCAATGTAGTGCATAATATCACTTTGATTGATTTTTTTGCCTTGTAAGACAGGACTAAAATAAGCTAATGACAACGCTACAAATCCTACTAAAATTAAGATATGTGGCAAGAAACGTTTTATAGAAAATGACATGAGAATGCTTTAAATTGAATGATTCTGAAAAGTAGTTATTTTTTTTGAAACATCATTAGAGTTTCCTCTATGTGCAAAAAAATAGATTAATCAATTTCTTCGTAATCGATATACTCTCCTACTTTTGGGTTAGAAGAACCATTTTTATTAGGCATTTTATCAATTACTGTTTCACCTTCCTTTTGCTTTTGCGCCTGTCTTTGTTGATTCGGGTTTTGGAATCCGCCAAATTGTTCGCCAAATTTTTGTTCTGCTTTTTTTGCTACAAATTTCACCAATAAAGGAGCAAAAAGTCTAGCTAAAATCTTAAAGCCGAAGTAAACCAGTAAAATAATTAAAATAGTTCTCAGTAATCCCATGATAAACATAATATAATTATCAAAAATACAATTATACTCATTTATAATCCGATATAATTCCTTAAAAAAACTATAAAATATCTATATTTGACTTAAATCTTCAATAGACCGAATGGTTTTAAATCCTTAAATAATGCGAATACTCAAATCAATACTTATATTAATTCTTATTATCAGTTTTAATTCTGCCTATGCTCAATATACAGAAGTAATTAACTCTAATCGTCCTGGCGTATCTAAGAGTGCTTTCTCTGTTGGCACTGGCGTCGTTCAACTCGAAACTGGCGCCTTTACCGTTAAAGAAGAACATGCTCTTGCCAATTACAAAGTTTCGGGGTTTGGCCTTGATTTTGCTTTGAGATATGGCTTATTATTTGAAGAGCTAGAATTATCGCTAGATGGTGTTTATCAAAACGATACGCAAACGCTTAATTTAAATGGTGCTATTCCTGCAGAAAACAACCGTTCTAATTTCAAAAACTTTACATTAGGTGCTAAATATTTGGTTTATGACCCTTATAAAAATGCAGAAGAAGCTAAACCTAATATTTACAGTTACCACGCCAATAGAAAATTTAATTGGAAATCATTAATACCTGCCGTTTCAGTTTATGCTGGTGCTAATTTAGACACTAAAGAGAATCCGTACACCGCAGAAGGCATTGAAGGTTTTAGTCCAAAGGTGATGGTCGCAACTCAAAACAATTTCAATAATGGATGGGTTTTTGTAATGAATTTAATAATGGACAGAATTGGCACTGATCAATCCGATTTTCAATATATACTTACTTTAACACACTCTTTTACTCCGCAATGGGTTGTATTTGGAGAAACACAAGGTATTCAAAGTGATTTTTATGCTGATAACATTTTTAGATTTGGAGGAGCTTATCTTTGGACTAAAGATTTTCAATTAGATGCCAATATTGCATTTAATACTAAAGATACACCTTCGGTTTTTAATATTGCATTTGGAGCTTCTTACCGATTAGATTTTCATGAAGATAAAAAGATAGATAATGGTACTTCTGCAAAAGATGAAGGCAAGCGTAAAAAACGAAAAAAGAAGAACAAGAAGAAAAAAGAAGATGACTTTGACTCTTAATATAGCTTTCCCTACTACATGATTACAATAAAAGAAGCCACATCCAAAAAGGATTTGAAAACATTTGTAAAGTTTCCTTTTAAACTTTATAAAGACTCAAAATATTGGGTACCACCAATTATAAAACAAGAACTAGAAACTTTTAATAAGGACAAAAATCCTATTTTTAATGATGCTGAAGCACGTTTTTTCTTAGCTTATAAATCAGGTGAAGTTGTTGGTAGGATTGCCGCTATTGTAAATTGGCTAGAAGTTGATAAACAAAACATTAAAAAAATGCGTTTTGGTTGGTTTGACTTTATTGATGATTTAGAAGTTAGTAAAGCATTAATTGAAACTGTTGAACACATTGGTAGAACGCACCAACTGAGTTATAGCGAAGGTCCTGTTGGATTTTCTAATTTAGACAAAGTTGGCGTGATGACTGAAGGTTTTGATCATTTAGCAACGATGATTACTTGGTATAACCACCCTTATTACGTTAATCATTATAAGGCTCATGGTTATACTATTGAAAAAGAATATGCAGAAAGTAGCTTCCCTTTTGAAAATGTAAAGCCTATATTTTTTAAGAAAGCTCAAGAACTCATTAAGCGTCGTTATAAACTAAGAGCATTAAAATTTACTAAGACAGAAGAAGTCATGCCTTATGTAGATCGTATGTTCGATTTGTTTAACGAAAGTTATGCCTCCCTTTCTTCTTTTGTAGAAATCACAGACATTCAAAAAGAGTATTTTAAAAAGAAATTTATCAGTTTTATCAACCCTGAATATATCAAATTTGTAGTAGATGAAAATGATAGACTTATAGGGTTTGCCATAGTTATGCCTAGGTTTGCAACAGCCCTACAAAAAGCAAATGGTAAGTTGTTTCCTTTTGGTTTTACGCATATTCTCAAAGCAAAACGAAATAGCAAAGAAGTTATTTTCTATTTAATAGGAATTCTTCCTGAGTATCAAAATAAAGGTGTACATGCTGTTATCTTTAATGAATACTATGAGACTTTTAAGGAAAAAAACATAAAAACCTGTTATAGAACTCCAGAACTTGAAGATAATTACGCCATAAAACAAATATGGAAACATTTTGATCCAAAAGTTTATGCAAGGCGTAAAACATTTAAAAAGGACTTAAATTAGAACCAATATAAAATGCTTCATTTTTAGAATAAATGAGCTACACAAACAAAAAAAACGGTTATCACTATTTCTAGCGATAACCGTTTTTTATATACTTAATAGTTTCTAATTATTCTCCCATTGCTGCAATTAAAGCTGCAGACATTCTTTTGTAAGTTCCGTTTTCTAAACGACTTCTAATAGCGTCAAAAGCATCTAAAGTTTCTCTTACATCTTCTAAGGTATGTGTTGCTGTAGGAATCATTCTAAGCAAAATTAATCCTTTAGGTATAACTGGATAAACAACTATAGAACAGAATATTCCGTAGTTCTCACGTAAATCTCTTACTAAAGCCATAGCTTCAGGAATACTTCCTTTTAAATATACAGGAGTCACACAACTTTGAGTTGTTCCAATATCGAAACCTCTATCTTTTAAACCTGACTGTAATGCGTTAACAATAGTCCAAAGATTTTGTTTTAATTCTGGCATTGTGCGCAACATATTCAAACGCTTTAATGCTCCAACTACGAGCTGCATTTGTAAAGATTTAGCGAACATTTGCGAACGCAAGTTATATTTTAAATAATCTATAATTTCTTGATCGGCTGCAATAAAAGCACCTGTACTTGCCATAGATTTGGCAAATGTTGCAAAATAAACATCAATTTCATCTTGTACACCTTGCTCCTCACCTGTTCCAGCACCAGTTGCTCCTAGTGTTCCAAATCCGTGTGCATCATCTACAAAAAACCTAAAATTAAATTTTTTCTTAAGGGCAACAATTTCTTTTAAACGTCCTTGCTCTCCTCGCATTCCAAAGACTCCTTCAGAAATAACTAGGATCCCTCCACCTGTTTGCTCTGCCATTTTAGTAGCACGCTCAAGGTTTTTTTCAAGGCTGTCCATATCATTATGCTTATAAGTAAAACGTTTACCCATATGTAAACGCACACCATCAATAATACAAGCATGAGAATCTACATCATAAACAATAATATCATCTTTGGCCACCAAAGCATCAATGGTTGAAACCATACCTTGATATCCAAAATTTAATAGGTATGCTGCTTGCTTATTAACAAACGCAGCTAATTCGTTTTGTAATTGCTCGTGTAACTCTGTATGACCTGACATCATACGTGCTCCCATCGGATAGGCAGAACCGTATTTAACACCTGCTTCACCATCTACTTTTCTAACTTCTGGGTGATTTGCTAAACCTAAGTAATCATTGATACTCCAAGTAATAACATCTTTACCTTGAAACTTCATTCTATTAGAAATCTCACCTTCAAGCTTTGGAAATACAAAATATCCTTCTGCTTGCGCGGCCCATTTACCAAGCGGTCCTTTGTCTCTATAAATCTTTTCAAATAAATCCTTCATGCGCTAAGTTTGCTGTTAATCAATTGTTTTACGCAATACACACTGCATAATCAATCAATAATTATTTAGTTAATTTAATCTTGTTAGTGCTCGCAAAATTAATTAATAATATTATGACTGCATAATTTATTTAATTTAAGTATTAACTAAGTTTTAAACAAAAAAAGTATAGACAACATTAGAAGAAAATAAAAACAGCTATATAAAATTCACCACTAAGCGCTTATGGTCTCAAACACATCACTTAAGGGGTTAAACACTACTAATCTAGATTGGCTATATTCTATCGTTAAAATGCAATTTCTTTAATTTTTTTGTCGTTTATAAAAAACAATTAGAGGCTTATCCTATTCAGTAATAGAGTATCTAACACATAAAAACACAACAAACAAGCTATACATCTTAGCATTAATCCCATTTGAATGTTAGAACGCATTCCTGATTCAATCTGGTTTTTAATTACTAAATTATGTACCTAAATAAGATTGTCTAAATTGTAATAAGGATGATAAACGATCAAGCAGCACATAATTTATATCCACATAAACATTAAAGACGCACTTATAAAATCAATCTTATAGTATGCAACATATAGAAGTTTGTTTTTTACTGAAGTACCTCAACGATTTAAAATGATAAATTTAAGAAAAGCGACACCATTCAAAATTTACCTATGAAGGTTTTAAAACGGATTTTAAATTATACTATAACAACACTAATATCCTTTTTGTGTGCATTTGCTTATATGCGAATTATACTCGGTTCTAAATCAAAAAACACAGATTGGATGGCAAAATTATTTAATACAATTTATGATTTAGCATTTGTTTATGCGAGTCTCACCTTAGGCAGTATTATCGCATTACTATACATTTTAAGCGATCTGTTTTATTTCAATACCAAACTAAAAAGCAATACAAAAGCTACAGGTATTCGTTTACTAATAATTATAGTTATAGCCATTTTTGTCACAGCAACACATTACATATTGGAAAAGGTAATAGATGTTATTTAATGAACTAATACCTATTTGAAAAAATAAAAACCACAACCAAAATGAAGAATCTACTTATAATACTCATGTTCATCGTTTTACCAAGTCAGAATAAACCTGTTACTTAAAAAATGATTGTTAAGCTCCTACGAAACACTTAATATGACTACATATTTGCTTAATACCTTGTATTTCTATAACAAAAGAAGTTAAAAAATAGAATTAATACTAGCCTTAGAACACAACAAAACCATGACTATACTCCCACTGTTTTTAATTATAGTAATTCCATTTTGCTTTGTCCTTTTCAATGGTCTCTTTTAGAAACAGCAAAAAAAAACCTATCATAATTTAATATGATAGGTCCTATTATTTAGATGCTAAGTATAATTTATTTTACGTATTCTATAGTTGCTTGAACAGCACTTTTAGTATCAAAAAAGCCTTGATCTTCCATCCATTTATCATTATAGACTTTACTCATATAACGTGATCCATGATCTGGAAAAACAACTACAATTTTATCTGTAGGTTTAAACTCACCTTCTTCTTGTAATTGTTTAATCGCTTGCATTGCAGCACCACTTGTATAACCTACAAAAAGACCTTCGGTATTTGAAATTTCTCTTGCAGTATGAGCACTTTCTTCATCTGTAACTTTTACAAATCTATCAATCGCATCAAAATCTGTTGCAGAAGGAATTAAATTTTTACCTAAACCTTCAATTCTGTATGGATAAATTTCTTTATCATCAAACTCACGTGTTTCATGATATTTTTGTAGTACAGAACCATAAGCATCAACTCCTATAACTTTTACATTAGGGTTTTGCTCTTTTAAATACTTAGAGATTCCAGAAATTGTTCCTCCTGTTCCACTACAAGCAATTAAGTGAGTAATTTCACCTCCAGTCTGATCCCAAATTTCTGGACCAGTAGAGTTGTAATGTGCATCAATATTTAATTGATTAAAATATTGATTGATATAAATAGAACCTTTATTCTCTTCGTGTAAGCGTTTTGCGACTTGGTAATAAGAACGAGGATCATCTGCTTTTACATGTGCAGGGCAAACATAAACCTTTGCTCCCATAGACTTTAACATGTCTATTTTATCTGCAGAAGATTTAGAACTTACAGCCAAAATACACTCGTATCCCTTAATAATACTTACCATAGCAATACTAAAACCTGTGTTACCAGATGTCGTTTCTATAATAGTATCACCAGGAGTCAAGATACCTTGGCGCTCTGCTTCTTCTATAATATGTAATGCAATTCTATCTTTTGAAGAATGACCTGGATTAAATGCTTCGACTTTCGCGTAAAAGTCACCATCAAAGTCAGCTGTCATTCTATTTAATTTGATTAAGGGCGTGTTACCTATCAATTGTAACACGTTATCAAATACATTTTTATTATTGTTCATAAATGAAAATTTTCAGTAGTCATTATTTATTAGACACCTAAAACCTCACAAAAGTAACGTTTTTTTTTGAATTAACTTGAAATTCCTTCTAAATCAAGTAGAAATGCAAACTCTTCAGCATCCTCTTTTAAACTTTCAAAACGCCCAGAAGCACCACCATGACCAGCATCCATGTTTGTTTTTAAATATAATTTATTAGAATCTGTTTTCATCTCTCTAAGTTTAGCTACCCATTTTGCAGGTTCCCAATATTGCACTTGTGAATCGTGAAGTCCTGTTGTAATTAACATATTTGGGTAAGCTTTTGCCTCAACATTGTCATATGGCGAATACGATTTTATATAATCATAATAAAGTTTATCGTTTGGATTTCCCCATTCATCATACTCACCTGTCGTTAATGGTATAGAATCGTCTAACATTGTAGTAATAACATCTACAAAAGGGACTGCTGCAATAATACCGTTGTACAATTCTGGTGCTTCATTAATTATAGCTCCCATTAGCAAACCGCCGGCACTACCTCCCATAGCATATAAGTGTTCAGAAGATGTATAACGTTCTTTTATTAAATGAATAGAGCAGGCAATAAAATCTGAAAATGTATTTTTCTTATTCAGTAACTTTCCATCTTCGTACCAATCACGTCCTAAATATTCACCACCTCTAATGTGTGTAATTACATAGATAAATCCACGGTCTAACAAACTCAATCGTACTGTTGAAAAATAAGGATCTACTGTAGAGCCATAACTTCCGTATGCGTATTGTAACAATGGGTTTGAGCCATCTTTTTTAATCCCTTTTTTATAAACAACAGACATTGGAATTTTAGTACCATCTTCTGCTGTGGCCCAAATACGTTCAGAAATATAATTGTCCTTGTTAAAATTCTTATCTAAAACCTCTTGCTCCTTTAATACCGTTTTAGTTTTAGTACGCATATTAAACTCAATAACCGAAGATGGAGTCGTCATGGCATTATAACCATAGCGTAACACTTCGGTATCAAAATCTACATTGGTACCTGTATAAGCTGTATACGTTTCATTATCAAATGGCAGGTAATAATCTTCACTTCCATCCCAACGCTTTATTCGTATTTCATTTAAGCCATTTTTGCGCTCACTAATAACTAAATAGTCTTTAAAAATATCGATACCTTCTAGTAACACATCTTCTCTATGAGCTATGACTTCTGTCCAGTTTTCAACTTTAGTATCAGTTTCTAACGTTTTCATTAGCTTAAAGTTGGTCGCCTTATCCTTATTCGTCAGCATATAAAAATGGTTATCATAATGTGATATGCTATACTCCAATCCTCTTATTCGTGGTTGAAAAACCTTAAATTTCCCTTCTGGATTATTAGCATCAAGAATATGATATTCATTTGTCAATGTACTATAACATGCAATAATGATATATTTTCTAGATTTTGACTTATAAACAGCAACTCCAAACGTATCATCTCCTTCTTCAAAAACAAGTTCATCTTCAGAATTATCCCCTAAACGATGTTTATATATTTGAAACGCTCTAAGCGTAACCTCGTCTTTTTTAGTGTAAAATAGAGTTTCATTATCATTGGCCCAACTTGAAGATCCTGTTGTGTTTTTGACTCTATCTGAAGCTACTTCATGCGTTTCTAAATTCTTAATATGAATCGTATAATTTCGTCTTCCTGTGGTATCAATACCATAGGAAACTAATTTATTATCTGGACTAATACTAATACCTGCTAATTTAAAATAGCTTTCCCCTTCTGCCATTTTATTACAGTCGAACAATAGCTCTTCAGGATTATCTAAACGCTCTTTTTTACGTGTATATATAGGATAATCTTTTCCTTTTTCAAATTTCGTGATATACCAATAGCCATTATATTTATAAGGTACAGAAGAATCATCTTCCTTAATTCTAGCTTTCATTTCTTCAAACAAATCGGTCTGAAAATCTTTTGTATGAGCCATTTCAGAATTACAATATTCGTTTTCGGCATTGAGATAATCTATAACTTCAGGATGTTCTCTGTCTTTCATCCAAAAATAATTATCAATACGAATATCACCATGTTTTTCTAACTGATGTGGAATCTTCTTGGCTATTGGAGGTTTTATATCTGGATTTTTTATCATTTGTTATGAATATTTAGTCTAAAAAAAGGCGCAATTTAGTAATTTTGCATCGTAAAAATTTAAAACACAAGATTATGTTTGGAGATATGATGGGTATGATGGGCAAATTAAAAGAAGCTCAAAAAAAAGTTGAAGCAACTAAAGAACGTCTACATACCGTTTTAATTGATGAAACAAGTAACGACAACAAACTTAAAGTAACCATCACAGCTAACAGAACAATAAAGTCTATTGACATTGCTGATGAGTTGCTTGAAGACAAAGACATGTTAGAAGATTATTTAATCTTAACATTAAACAAAGCAATAGAAAAAGCAACCAACGTACATGAAACAGAAGTTGCTGCTGTTGCTAAAGAAGGCATGCCAAGTATTCCTGGCATGGATATGTTTAAATAGAATTTAATTCTGTTAAAAGCTTGTCATGCATTTGGTCTGTATAATCCAAATGCGTGACCATGCGTAATTTATTGCTTCCCATTCCTATAATATGAATATGCTTTTCTTTTAAGTTATTTAAGAATTGTGCTTCATCCACACCGTCATTTAATTCAAAAATGACAATATTGGTTTCAATAGGTTCTACTTTTTTAATTATTGATAGTTTAGATAACTCTTCACCTATTTCTTTAGCTTTTTTATGATCTTCTGCTAATCGTTCAATATTATTATCTAATGCGAATAACCCAGCAGCAGCGGCAAAACCAACTTGTCGCATGCCACCTCCAAAAATTTTACGCACTCTTAAGGCGCCTTTCATTAAGTCACTATTTCCAATAAGAACCGAACCCATTGGACACCCTAAGCCTTTACTTAAACAAACAGAAATTGTATCAAACAATTCACCGTATTGTTTTGGTTCTTCATTTTTATAGATTAGTGCGTTCCAAAGACGCGCTCCATCTAAGTGATAACCTAACTTATGGTTATTAGCAACATTTCTAATTTTTTTAAGCTCTTCAAAATCCCAACAAGCTCCACCTCCTTTATTTGTCGTATTTTCTACAGCGATCAAAGCCGTTAATGGACTGTGATAAAAATCTGGCGGATTTATAGAATCTTCTACTTGTGCAGCCGTAAACATACCTCGATTGCCATCAATTAATTTACATGAAATTCCACTATTAAACGATGCCCCTCCTCCTTCATAATTATAAATATGCGCATATTTATCGCAAATTACTTGTTCGCCAGGATTGGTATGTAATTTTAAAGCGGCTTGATTTGCCATACTTCCTGTTGGAAAATATAAGGCTTCATCCATGCCAAACATATCAGCTAAACGTCTTTCTAAAGCATTTACAGAAGGATCTTCTTTATAGACATCGTCACCAACCTCTGCAGTTAGCATAGTATTAAGCATTTCTTTAGTTGGTTTGGTAACTGTATCGCTTCTTAAATCTATAATCATATTTTAATTTGAATTGTAATTACAAACAGTACTTCCTATTGGCGAACCGTCTGGTATTTTGGGTGAACTTTCTAATTTAAATTTTTCAGGATGTAATCTATATTCAAAAAGCATATATTGAAACTGATCAACATAAGCCTCTGAAATCTTTCTCTTTGCTAAATACATCTTTTCAATATCATTTATAGCTTTATTAGCCTCAGCTTTAACTTGAAAATAGGATTGATTACTAACTCCTAAATTCATGAGATATTTTAGAACGTTCACATTAATTTGTTGTTGTATTTCATTTAGATATGCATCTTTATAATTCTTCCCGAATGAATCTTTTAAGAGCTGTCCCATTAGATCTTCTAAACCCAATTGATTTTTATCTAAACTTTTCTGCAAGACTAAACGATTGGTACGTTGTGGATGCAACAAATACTTCAAAGTCATATCACTCGCCGTATTTGCAGCACTAAAAGGATCAAAAGCAACTCCCGTTTTACCTTTAAAGGACTCACGAGTACGATTATACCCATAAGCTCTTGGCGGAAACAGACTTAATTTGTCTTTAGGTATTGCTAAAGTTTCTACATTTAATGTTGTAAGAATCGCATCTAAAGCTTTTTCCTGCATAGCAACGTTAACGGGTTTTGAAGTTAATTGCCCATCACCTTTTACAGCGTAATTATAATCTAAACCACCAATAACTTTAGTAGCAGCCTCTACCTGATAACGATGATAAAAATACAAAGGCACAAATACATCTTCTAAAGTAGAATAAGGTTCGTAAGCTTTGATGTTATCTACAGAAAAGTTCGAAATAGCATGCTGACGTAATTCTAAAACAGCCTCTAATTCTTCTGCAGGTGTTTTTCCATTATCCCATAAATGCGCTAAAGCATGCGCTCCGCCTGCAGCTCTAGCATCGGCATCAGTAATAAAACGCAAGCCTTTATCTTGAGCTTTTTTCAAAATTTCATTTAAAGCGTCTTTTTCGTTTATGTTTTTTTCAAATTCAGAATAACTATAGGCAACAGTAACTTTATTCCACTCTCCTATTCCTGTTGCATAAGCATTACTAAAATCAATATCCCCATCTTTTAAAGTAACCTGAGGATGTGGATAATCCATTACCGATGCTCTATTATTAGTACTTGCTGCAAAATTATGAGCAAAACCAATCGTATGACCTATTTCGTGCGCACTTAATTGTCTAATTCTAGCTAATGCCATATCTAACATAGGCTGATAGTTATTGTCGCGCTCCTCAAATGGCTTATTCATTAAAGCTTGCGCAATCATAAAATCTTGACGAATACGTAAACTACCTAAACTCACATGCCCTTTGATAATCTCTCCAGTTCGTGGGTCAACCACACTTGCACCATAACTCCAACCTCTTGTACTTCTGTGTACCCACTGAATCACATTATATCTACAATCCATAGGATCTGCATCTTCTGGCATTAGCTTTACCTGAAAAGCATCTTTAAACCCAATTGCTTCGTAAGCTTCATTCCACCATCGTGCACCATCTAGCAAAGCAGAACGAACAGGTTCTGGAGTCCCTGGATCTAAATAATAGATAATTGGATCTTTTGCTTCACTTAACTCTGCATTTGGATTTTTCTTTTCTAAGCGATGGCGAATAATAAACCGCTTTGTAATAGCGTCTTGAATTGGAGTTGCATAATCCATATACGACATCGAAATTGCGCCACTACGTGTATCAAAGACTCTAGGCTTATAATTATTATCAGGTAATTTGATAAACGAGTGATGCTGAACCACACTTACCAAAGAAGGCGTTGGAGTAACACTCCGTAAATTCCTTCCTGTTGGTTCTCCTTTAAAGGTTAGTAAGGCTTCAAATTCAACATTCTCAGAAAACGCTTTTGTACGTTCTAAAGCTAAAGCACTTTTTGAAGCATCTAATTTATAAGATCCTTCTTTATTTCTTTTTAAGTTATTAGCAACACCATAAGTATCTTCCATTAAAAACGGAGTAAAATCAATGATATACACCCCTTCTTTTTCAGACAATATCTTAAAACCAAATAATACTGATTTTGCAAAAGCTTGTTCAATACTTTTTTGCTCTAATTTATTATCGGTATTTGCTCTATATTTTAAATTAGGTTGAACAAGCAATAGTTTGTTTCCTGCTTTTTTAAAATAAACCAGCCGTTCATTTCCTAGCTGCCCTCTATCTAAACCTATGTCGTTACTTCCTATACCTGTCGCTAAAGAATTTACATATAAAAATGCTTCATTCAGTTTTTCAACTTGAAGATAGATTTTATCAGTACTTTCTTCATAATAAAAGTCAAAATAGCCTTCATGCGTTTTCAAATCTTTTTTATCAAGTATTTGAGCTTGAAATTGAAAAGTAATACATACAAAACAAAATAAGAAAGCTAATTTTTTCATAACACAACTATTGAATTATAAAACTACGGAATTTCTAAAAAACCGATTCAAAATTATGGCACTTTATTAACGCTGCTTATATTTGTATAAAATTATCTTACACTATGATAACATCAGATCAAATAAAAGATCTTAATTCCCGTCTAGACGTACTTAGACAATATCTTTGACTTAGATGCTAAGCTCATAGAAATCGCTAACGAAGAAGAACAAACTTTTGATCCAAATTTCTGGAATGATTCTAAAGCCGCCGAATTGGTTATGAAATCTATTCGAGAGAAAAAAAGTTGGGTTAACGATTATAACAACGCCAAATCGCTTTTTGAAGATTTAGAAGTCATATACGAATTCTATAAAGAAGATGAAGCGCCTATGGAAAATGTGGAAGCGCGTTATGCTACTGCAATCAATGCCATTGAAAAGCTAGAGTTTAAAAATATGCTTTCGGAAGAAGGTGACAGTTTAAGTGCTGTTTTACAAATTACAGCTGGCGCAGGAGGAACTGAATCTTGTGATTGGGCAAGTATGCTAATGCGTATGTATTTAATGTATGCCGAAAAAAATGGTTATAAAGTAAAAGAACTTAACCTTCAAGATGGTGATGTTGCAGGTATAAAAACGGTAACCTTAGAAATTGAAGGTGATTTTGCTTTTGGTTGGCTTAAAGGAGAAAACGGCGTGCATCGTTTAGTACGTATTTCTCCATTTGACAGCAACGCAAAACGCCATACGAGTTTTGCTTCCGTTTACGTCTACCCCTTAGTTGATGATACAATTGAGATTGACATTAATCCGGCAGATATTGAAATTACAACAGCACGTTCGAGTGGTGCTGGCGGACAAAATGTAAACAAAGTAGAAACAAAAGTTCAATTATTACATAAACCATCAGGCATACAAATTCAATGTTCAGAAACACGTTCTCAACACGATAACAGAACAAGAGCCATGCAAATGTTAAAGTCGCAATTATATGAAATTGAGCTACAAAAACAAATGGCACAGCGTGACGATATTGAGGCTGGAAAAATGAAAATTGAATGGGGAAGTCAAATTAGAAACTACGTAATGCATCCTTATAAGTTAGTAAAAGACGTCCGTTCTGCTTACGAAACAGGAAATGTTGATGCTGTTATGGATGGAGATATAGAACCCTTCTTAAAAGCGTATTTAATGATGATGGGACAAAAAGAAGATTCGGCATTATAATTGCAATAAACTAAAAGAAATGATTAAAATATACCACAATCCACGATGTTCAAAATCTAGACAAGGTCTTTCTATATTAGAAGCATCCGGAAAAGAATTTGAAATTATAAAATATCTTGAAAAGGAATTAACATCTAAAGAACTCCTGTCAATTATTTCTAAATTGGGTATAAAACCAATGGACTTAATCAGAAAAAATGAAGCCATTTGGAAATCTGAATACAAAGGTAAAACACTGTCTGATCAGGAAATTATTGAGGCTATGCTTAAACATCCTAAATTAATAGAGCGGCCAATTGTAATTAACGAAGACAAAGCAACTATTGGCAGACCACCTGAGAACATATTAAACATTATCTAAATAAATAAGACAATGAAAAAAATAACATTAGTACTTTTTGCTCTTTTACTTGGCTTAAACATCCATGCACAAAGTCAACGCGGTAGAACGAATAACATTCCACAAACAAATAGAGAACCTACCGACTCAGAGATCGAAAAACGAGAGCGTGAAATGGAGGAACGTAAAGAAGAATATATTAATAACTTCATATCTACTTTAGAAGGAGACGAATTTCAAAAACACATTACCAAACAAACAATAGTTAGTTTTTTTGATGCTAAACTTGCTATACTTAAAATAAAATATGAGCATTATCTTGATCGTAAAGCAGCAATAGAGCACTTAGAAAAAACACATTTCACTGAACTAAAAGAACTTATATCAGAAAGTGACATGACCAAGATCACAGAAATGATTAAGGGCGAATTTAATGAAAAGGAAGTTGTAAAAAAGAAGAAAGAAAAACGCAAAAAAAAGAAGCGAAAAAAGAACAAAGACTAATTCTTTTTTAGGAAAAAATTCACACATTTTTAACAGATGTCTTTAACAAAAGATTAACCAATTTCGGTTAAACTAAAGGTATTTTTGCACGTCTAATAAGCACTAACCTTTTAAACTTTTGTAATGAAATCACATCTTTTTACGACTCTTTTATTAATATTCTCCCTCTCTTTTTCTTTCGCTCAAAAAGATGTTAAAATAGAAGGTACTGTTCTTGAAGAAGACACTAATATTCCTTTAGAATACGCAACAGTTGTTGTTAAAACAAAAGCAGATAATAAAATTATAACAGGAGGTATTACAGACACTAAAGGGAAATTTAAAGTTGAAGTTCCTGCTGGCACATACATTATATCTGTAGAATACATTTCATATAAAACAAAGACTTTTCCAGAACAGACCATTTTAGAAAACACTAATTTAGGTACGATTAATCTTGCCTTAGATGTTGCTACTCTAAATGAAGTTATGGTTGTAGCAGAACGAACTACCGTAGAGATTAAACTAGATAAAAAAGTTTATAACATTGGTAAAGATTTAACCACAGCTGGTGGAACTGTCAGTGACGCTCTTAACAACGTCCCTTCTGTAACAGTAGATGTAGAAGGCGCCATTAGTCTTCGAGGAAATGAAAATGTACGTATTTTAATTAATGGTAAGCCATCTGCAATGGCTGGTTTTGGAGATAGCAATGTATTAAGTCAATTACCTGCAGAAGCTATTGAACGTGTAGAAGTGATTACCTCACCTTCTGCTAGATACGATGCCGAAGGTACAGCAGGAATATTAAACATTATTTTAAGACAAAAAGAAACCCTTGGGTTTAATGGCTCTGTAACCTTAACCGCTGGTAATCCAGATAACCTTGGAGTTTCAGCTGCATTAAATTACCGTAAAGAAAAATACAACCTATTTTCTAATTTTGGATGGCGTTACAATGATGCACCACGTAATACATACACCGATGTTAACTACTTTGATACCACAGATGAAAATGGTCAACTTTTAGAACCTACATACAGAAGAATTATTGAAACAAAAAAAGTTGAACGCTTAAACAGAAACTATAATGCCAACATAGGCATGGAGTATTTTTTAAATGAATCCTCTTCTCTAACAGGTAGTTTATTTTATAATTTTGGAAATGATGCAGATACATCTATAAATTATAGTGAGCGTTTTAATGCTGGTAGTATTGTTGAAGAAACACTTAGAAGAGAAAAAGAAACAGAAAAAGATCACAGATATCAAATTGCACTTAATTATGAAAAACGCTTTGGTGACGATCGCGACCATAAATTAACTGCCGACTTTCAATTTGAAAAGGACAGTGAAGATGGACTTACCTATTTAAATGAAGATTATATTTTCACTAATCAAACTGAGCCAGACCCTTTCCAAATAGAACAAGAATTCACTTACGAAAAACAAAAAGAATACTTATTTCAAGCTGATTATGTGCTACCTTTAGGTGAAGATTCTCGTTTTGAAGCTGGATACCGAGGAAATTTTAAAAATAGCAATACAGATTACCAACTCGATCAAGAAGACACAGATACTGGAATTATTGCAATCAATGAAGAAGTTTCAAACATTTTTGATTATACAGAAAATGTAAATGCATTTTACACGCAATACGGTTCTAAACTTGGAAAATTCTCTTTCTTATTAGGATTAAGATTAGAAAACACTCAATTAAAAGGAAAAATTGATTCACGCTTAACAGATGAAGAATTAAACGTAGCTTTTGGCTTCCCTATTGACACAGATTTTGACAATAATTATTTAGGTTTATTCCCTACGGTAAACCTTATCTATAATCTTTCATCTGCAGATTCTGATGTTGAAGAAAGCATAACACTAGGATACAACAGAAGAATTAACCGTCCACGTGGTTGGTACATAAACCCATTCCCATCACGATCTAGTAGAACTAATATCTTTCAAGGAAATCCAAATTTAGATCCTGCATTCTCTAGCACATTTGATTTAGGCTATTTAAAACGTTGGGAAAAGTTTACACTAACATCTTCTATTTATTACCAACACGAAACTGATTCATTTGAACGTGTACAAGAAAATACAGGACAGCAAACTACAGATGGTATTGATATTATTAGAACCATACCAATTAATCTTTCAACAAACAAACGTACAGGTGCCGAACTTGGTTTAATGTACAATCCTGAAAAATGGTTACGATTAAACTCTAGCATTAATTTCTTTCAGTTTGAAACCGATGGAGAATTTAACGGTGTAGATTACGGAGCAAAAAACACAAGTTGGTTCGCTCGCTTTAGTTCTAAAGTCACTTTACCTTTAGCTATAGATTGGCAAACAAGTGCATTTTACAGAGGTGCAAGACAAGATGCTCAATCTGACACCGAAGGTATTTTCTCTTTAGACCTTGCTTTTAGTAAAGAAATATTAAACAAAAAGGCAACAATATCTGTTAACGTTAGAGATTTACTCAACTCTAGAAAATACGAATCTTTAACTACCACTGATTTCTATGATCGTTACAGCGAATTTCAATGGAGACAACGTCAAATTAATGTATCTTTCATTTACAGATTTAACCAAAGATTAAACAATAAAGACCGTTCTGGACAACGAGGAAATGGCGGAGATGATATGGAGTTTGAAGGCTAAAACTTAGTCATTAAACTGATATCATAAATACATTTACAAATAACAAAAGGCACATTCAAAAAACTAAATGTGCCTTTTTTAATTAAAATCAAAATAGTTATATGATAGTATTACCTACTTATGCTACCTCGCTTAATTTTTGATTGGTTTTATCATTCTTAGATTTTACTTCAAATTGGTTTGAGGTATTATTTACTCCACTCGCTTTTAAAGCTTTTTCACCTGCAAAAAATGTTTTATGATCATCACCAAGATCAGAACCTGCCATTCTTTGATGTTTTACACAAGACACGCTTTTACGAATCTCTTGTCGCTGTACACCTTTAACATAAGCTAACATACCTTCTTCTCCAAAATATCCTTCAGTTAAATCATTCATATGAAGTGCTGTAGTATGATACGTTGGTAAGGTAATTAAGTGATGAAAAATACCAGCTTCTCTAGCTCCATCTATTTGAAACGTTTTAATTTTCTCATCCGCTCTATGACATAATTCTGAATGATCGTATTCTGCATCCATTAAATTATTTCTATCGTAAACCGTCATATTTTCACCTTCTGCAAGCATTTCATCAAAGACCTGATTACGGAAGTTTAAAGTCCAGTTAAACGATGGTGAATTATTATAAACCAATTTAGCATTTGGCACCACTTCTTTAATTCGGTTTACCATGTGTGCAATCTGCTTTACATTTGGTGTTGGAGTTTCAATCCACAATAAATCTGCACCATTTTGAAGACTTGTTACACAATCTAAAACAACACGATCAATATTAGAGCCCTCTTTAAACTTATACAAACCATTTGCTAGTCTAATTGGACGTACTAATTTACCATCACGCTTCAATAAAACATCGTCTTCTTTAGCGTTTTCTATCTCCACTTCTTCTGCATCAACAAACGCTAAATATTGCGAAGCTAAATCTCCTGGTTCTTGGCTTACTGGTAGTTTTTGAGTTAATCCTGCTCCTTCAGAATCTGTTCTTGCCACTATAATACCATCTTCTACACCTAACTCTAAAAAAGCATATCTCACCGCATTTAATTTGGCAATAAAATCTTCATGAGGCACAGTAACTTTCCCATCTTGATGCCCACATTGCTTCGCATCAGATACTTGGTTTTCAATTTGAATAGCACAAGCTCCAGCCTGAATCATCTTTTTTGCTAGCAAATACGTCGCTTCTTCATTTCCAAAACCTGCATCAATGTCTGCAATAATTGGAACAATATGTGTTTCAAAATTATCTATTTGATCTTGCACATCTTCTCCGCTCTCTTTCCTTCTAAACAAATCATTTAATTCAATAGCATCTGCTTGGCGTAAGAAATCATAAATCTCTTCAATAAGTCCTGAAACAGCAGTTTTCTCATGCATAGACTGATCTGGTAAAGGTCCAAATTCTGAACGCAATGCAGCAACCATCCAACCTGAAAGGTACAAATAGCGCTTTTGTGTTGTTTTGTGATGCTTTTTTACTGCAATCATTTTTTGCTGCGCCACAAATCCATGCCAGCACCCTAAAGATTGTGTGTATTTTGATGTATCTGCATCGTACTCAGCCATATCTTTTCGCATAATCGCTGCTGTGTATTTTGCAATATCTAACCCTGTTCTAAATTGATTTTGAGCAACCATTCTAGCTGCACTTTCCGGATTAATGGCATCCCAAGTTTGCCCGTACTTTTCTTTAAGATCTCTTACCGTTTGTAATGCTGAACGATAGTTAGTTTGTGCTAAATTTTTCATAATTTTGTTTTGATTATTAATGTTTATTCCAAATTTTGATAATTAGGTCTCGTTAACTATTCCAGTAGTTGCGAGACATTTTTTTTAAATATATTGATATGCTGAAAGTGTTAAAAACTCTTCAAATTCTTCTTGAGTCACTAAACGTTTAAAAAGTGCAATAGCTTCTGAAAACTTGGTACTTTTAATATGGTCCTCGCCTACTTCTGTGATTAATTTTTCAACTTCATCATCAAACAAAGTGTCAAACAATTCTTTATTAAAAGTTCTTCCATCTTCTAAGAACACTTCGTTTTTCAACCATTGCCAAACTTGAGTTCTAGATATTTCTGCTGTTGCAGCATCTTCCATTAAATTATAAAGCGCCACGGCACCATAACCTCTTAACCAAGCTTCGAGATATAGAATACCGACATTAATGTTTTTTCTAATACCAGTTTCCGTAATCGTACCTTGTGGTAGTTCTACTAAATCCGCCTCAGTAACCACAACATCTTCGCGTTTATTAAAAATTTGATTTGGTGTTGGCATATATCTATCAAATTCTTTCATAGCAACTTCTACTAATGCAGGGTGTGCCACCCAAGTACCATCGTGTCCATTTTTTGCTTCACGTTCTTTATCTATTCTTACTTTTTCGAGCGCAGCTTTATTGGCTTCTGGATTATTTTTAATTGGAATTTGAGCCGCCATACCTCCCATAGCATGAATACCTCGCTTATGACAACGTTGAATCACTAAGTTAGAATAAGCTGCCATAAACGGTGTTGCCATTGTAACCTGATCACGGTTTGGCACTATAAATCCATCGTGATTTCTGAATTTCTTAATGTATGAAAAGATATAATCCCATCGTCCGCAGTTTAAACCTACAATGTGTTCTTTCAACTCAAAAATAAATTCATCTAATTGAAAACTTGCTGTTATCGTTTCTACAAGTAAAGTAGCTTTAAATGTTCCGTTTGGAACATCTAAATAATCTTGAGCGAACTCAAAAACAGCATTCCACCAACGGGCTTCCAAATAGTGTTCTAATTTTGGTAAATAGAAATATGGAGCAGAATTATTAGCCATCAATACTTTGGTATTGTGAAATACATACAATCCAAAATCAAATAAACTCCCAGACATTTCTTGGCCATTAACTAATAGATGGCGTTCGTTTAAATGTAATCCTCTAGGTCTTACTATTAGCACCGCCGTTTTATCATTAAGCTTATAGTGTTTTCCTCGCGCTTCGTCAATTAACTCAATAGTTCGATTGTTAGCATCTTTTAAATTTTGCTGTCCCTCTAAAGTATTTTTCCAACTTGGAGCATTGCTATCTTCAAAATCTGCCATAAAGGTTTTTGCACCGGAATTTAATGCATTAATAACCATTTTTCGATCCACAGGTCCTGTTATCTCTACTCTACGATCTAATAAATCTTTCGGAATGTCTGACGCTAACCAATCGCCTTCTCTAATCGCTTTTGTTTCTACAGGAAAAGAAGGAAACCCACCTTTATCAAACAGAGTTTGCTCTTTTTCTCTCCGCTTTAACAATTCTAAACGCGGTGTGTTAAATTTTTCTTGTAATGCTGAAAGAAAACTCAAAGCTTCTTCAGTTAAAAGTTCTGGATAGAAATGAGTTACCTCTGGTACAAATTTCATTGTTTGTTGTGTTGTTATTTCCATACTGATATATTTTGATGAAACAATGTTACAATCTATTTTTCTAAAAAACAAGCGAACGTTCGCTAAATATTTTTATTCGCTAAAAAATTATATTCGCAAATAGTAGTATATTTGTCACTATGGAACAAGAGTACATTAAATTAATTTTTGGCTTAAAACTGAAGCAAATCCGTACAGACAAAGAGCTATCGCTATTTGGATTATCTAAATTATCGGGACTTTCAAAATCGTATTTAAACGAGATTGAAAAAGGAAAAAAATATCCTAAGCCAGATAAAATTGCCGCTTTATCAGAACATTTAGATGTACCATATGATGAAATGGTATCTTTAAAGCTTGATAAAAACTTAGCTCCTATTGGTGAGATTTTACAATCTAAATTACTAAAAGAAATTCCCTTAGAGCTATTCGGAATTCAAGAAAGTACTATGATTGATATTATTTCTAATGCACCTTCAAAGGTTACAGCATTTATAAGTACTATCATTGAAATTGCTAAAAATTACAGCTTTAGTAAAGAAAGTTTCTATTTAGCTTCTGTTAGGTCTTTTCAGGAAGCCAACAATAACTATTTTGACCATTTAGAGCAGGCCGTTATTTCATTCTCAAAAACCTATCAAGTTGATTTAACACAACCTCTCAATTCTAAAGAACTCGAAGAAATTTTAATCGAAGAATACGGTTATACAATTAACAAATCTGAATTAGAGTCGCATACAGCACTAGACAATTTACGTTCTATATTTATTCCTAAAACCAAAACATTATTATTAGCTAAACACATAGATGATGCTCAAAAAACATTTATTTACGCTAAAGAAATCGCCTATAACTATTTAAAAATTAGCGAGCGACTTTATACGTTTTCTTGGATTAAATTTGAAAATTTTGACCAGGTGCTTAATAATTTCTACGCCTCATATTTTGCTGGTGCTTTAATTATTCCAAGAACACGATTAGTTGCCGATTTAAAATTATTATTTTCTAAAAAATCCTTTAAGAACAGAGATTTTGAGCGCATTTTAAACAACTACAATGCCTCTCCAGAATCAATATACCAAAGATTAACCAATATTTTACCTAAAGATTTTAACCTTAAAAGCTTGTTCTTTTTAAGATTTTCTTACAAAAAAAATAGCGATAATTACATATTAAATAAAGAGCTACACCTCTCTAAACAGCAATCTCCTCATGCCAATGAGACCAACGAACATTATTGCAGACGATGGGTTTCTCTAAAAGTATTAAAAGACATAAGCAAAACCAATAACACTCACGAATTTGACATCCAAATTTCTAATTATCCGAATGAAGGAAAAAGTTATTTAGTCCTATCTTCTGCTACAGCAGACCCTTTTATTTCAGACAGCTACAGAAGTGTTACAATTGGCATTCAAATTAACAATCAGTACAAAAAAAGAATTGCTTTTTCCAAAAGCAAATCTATACCTTCAGCAGAAGTTGGTGTTACTTGCGAACGTTGTACTATAAGTAACTGTGAAGTAAGACAAGTAGAACCAATAGTTGTTTTATCAAAACTGAAAGATGAGAAAATTGCACATGTTGTAAATGAATTACAAGAAAAGTTTAGCACATTATAGAAGCTTATTAAACAAAAAAGCACAAACTGCATGATTAATTGCAATTTGTGCTTTTCCCCACAAGTCAAAGACTCGTTAACTATTTTATCTCTTTAAGTGCATTATCAATTAATGTACGTAAATGCTGCTTATGAGCTTTACTAGATACATTACCACTTGGTGCAGCCATAGTTCTAATTTGCTTTAAGTTGTATAATGCCATTGACTTAGCATTATTTGTAAAACGACTACTTTGCTTACCTGTAAGCATATCTATAAGCCTATTAGTATAAGATATTTGTAAATTTTGTCTAAACGAATTTACGTTACCGTAAATATCTGCTTTAAAAATAGCACTATTTAGATCTGACATATATTTAGACAAGGTGTACTTATTACCATACAATTCACTATCTGTAATTCTCTGCAAGGTATTAGGATGTAAAATATGACTTAATACATTCTGTTGGTATGTTAATACTTGCTGGTGAATTTTTGGATCTTCTGGTCCTCTAAAAAAATTATAACCTCGACGCTGCATTGCTAAATAACTATACAAATCATTTGGCGCACTAAAGGCATCTGGTGCAAACGCATATTTAGATAAAGCTGTCATTGCTCTTTTTTGATCTTCTAAACTAACTGGTGTATAAGGTTGCGCAGCTCCTTTTTGTCCCACCATTGCTCTATCGACATATACACCACCAATAAACCTAGAAATTACATTTGCCGCTACTCCACGTTGACCACTTAATAAATAATAAGCACGTCTTAATTCTTGATAAGACTCACCCGTTTTAGAAAATTTAGTTTTAACATGATTCATCATACTATCCACCAACTTAATTCTATCTATAGAATACCCAATTTGATCGTTAGACAAATCTCCAATCATTACTCTAGGATCGATTGCTTTTCCTGGTGCGCGCATATCATCAGCATCATTACCAAATATTAATTCTGGCTCTGTAGATCTATTAAGTAAAGCTATTTTTTCTGCTTCAGACTGAAAAGGTGTGTATCCAAATTGAATTGCCCAAACATCATAAGGACCAACAGATGTATCGTAATATTGACCTTGTTTAGCTCTATTATTTGTAAGATTAATACCTGCATAATCCATCACAGAACCTGTTAAACATTTACCTTCAATAAATTCCTTATCAGCTAATTCTTCTGGTGAAAACAACTGACTGGCTTTCATGTTGTGGTTAAGCCCTAAGGTATGCCCAACCTCATGCATAATTAAAGCTAACATAGCTTCCTTTTTCATACGAGCCATTTCTAAATCTGAACCTCCTGAAGCTTCAACTACAGCTTGTCCAAACATGGTGTTTTCGTGCATTACATGACCAAAAGAACATAATACTTTATTCTTTTTTAAATAATCTGATGCATTAAATTCTGCGTCAGCTTTTGCCAAATCAAATAACTGATCATAAAATACTCTATTTGTAAAATGCACATATTCTAACATAATATCTGCACCAATTATTTCTCCAGTTTTTGGGTTTACAAAACTTGGTCCATAACCTCCAAATGGTGGATTTGGTGAAGATGTCCAACGCAATACATTATAATTAATATCTCCAGCATCCCAATCTGCATCATCTGGCTGTAATTTCACAACCATAGCATTTTTAAATCCCGCTTTTTCAAACGCTTTATTCCATTCTAAAACACCTTGTTTAATTGTCTCTCTCCACTCTATAGGTGTAGAGTTTTCCATCCACCAAGTAATTGGTTTTACCGGTTCTGAAATCGCAGCATTTGGATCTTTTTTAACTAAATTCCATCGGTGTACCAAATCTTTATATGGAGCAGAGTTAGTCGCTGTTTGGTCATTAACCTCAGTGGTAAAATAACCAACTCTAGGATCATCAAAACGAGGAGTATAATCATTATCTGGCATAGCAATTAAACTATGAAATACCTTAATGCTTACATTTCTACCATCAGTAACCGCTTGAGATCCTCCATTTAATACTGAAGGGTTTGAATAAACATATTCTACTTCAAGATTTGTATTATCATCATAGTTTTTAATACTATTAATTTTTGTTTTTGTCTTATCAAGATTACCAAGTGTAAAAGCCATAGGACTTGAACCTGGGAAACGAGGCGGCTTTATTTGAGCAAAAGTTTCTCTTAAAAACAAACCATCTGCTTTTATTAAGTATAACCCTTCTTTTTTATCATAGGCTTCTATCTTTACAGTTGCCATAATGCCTTCACTTGTGTTAGCATCTTTAGATTTAGAAATAGCATTTTCTGGATCGAAATAGAAGGACGTATTTTGAGATACAAATTCAATTTTATCATAAAACTTTTTTACTTTAAAAACTTTTGAACCTCCATAAGCTCCTCTAAACCTTCCTGCATCAACAACACCATTGGAAACTTGATTAAAATGAATATAATCTTTATCCAGATGTTCGTCACTAATTACCATTTGCAAAGCACCCGTAATAGTATCCCTATACATTGTAAAAAGGCCTTCTATTTTTTTACTTGACTTAGTAAGGTCTTTTATTGACTTTTCTTTTGATTTAGGCTTTGCAGCAGGAACTTCGGTTTTACTTTTTTTGTTTTTCTTTTTACGCTGGGCTTCTAGATTTTGAGGTGCCATAAAAGCAAACACAACAAATGCTAGAGACAAGAGTCTTAAAACATTTCGTTTTTTGATATTCATAATGATTAATTATTTATTAGTATAAATTTGATGACACACAAGATAAGGAATATCTTTCTAATAGTTTTAAAAACCTCAGAACTCTAATTTACAGAGGATTTACTTCGTTTTTATAGCTAATAAAACAAAAAATACATGCTTTAACTACACAAAGATTAGAGCGTAAACTAAAATATAAGTTCCAGATTATGTTAGCTCAGAAAAAAAGGAGTGTTGTTTTGAAAATGCTAATGCATCAAAACTAGAAACAACAACATTTGCTAAAGTATAGTCTTGACCAGAAGAGTGTTTACTTTTAAAGCCTGCACAAAAAATACCTGCAGCATAAGCCGCTTTTATGCCATTTGTTGAATCTTCAATAACCATACATTCTGACTTATCAAAACCTGTATGCGCTGCTGCTTTTATAAAAATTTCGGGATGTGGTTTTGATTTTTCTAAATCGGCTCCACTGAATTTCCCTATAAAAAACGGATTCAAATTAAAACGATTAAAAATACGTTCTATATTTGGCATAGAAGCAGACGATGCAACAACTAGCTTTACACCATTGGCATGATAATCTTTTATACATTCTAAAACCCCTTCTATTAAGGTTAAATCTGAATCATTTTCGAATAAATACTTAAAATGTTTTCGTTTGATATTTACTAAATGTTCTGGCTGTTTATCTAAATTAAAATGATCGACTAAACGGTTACATATATTAATGGTAGATTGTCCTGTAAAAGACTCGTAAAGCGTATCATCGACTTCAACATTTACATCTTTAAACATTTGATAGTAAGCTTTGCGATGTAAAGGCTCTGTGTCTACAATAACACCATCCATATCAAATAAAACAGCTTTAAGCATAGGTTTTCTTGTTTTCCGCTAAATTAGAAAAGTATTTTTTAAAACCAACTCTTAAACCCCAATAAGCAACACCATTTTTTTAAATAAAACCGACAAAACCCAAAGCTTTATAATGAACTAAAATTACTGTTTGATTATTTCAATTTAAAAAATGCTTAGTTTTACAATCTTATAGTATTTCAATTATGGCGAAAAAAGGAAAAGAAAAAAACACCAATAACAAAGCCAAGCACAGCAAACTTATTGCTCAAAAAAAGAACAAAATCAAATCTAAATCAGAGGAACGAAAAGCGCGTTTAAAAGCGATAGTTGCACTTGCAAAAACAACTAAGAGTACCGAGTGATCTTTTTTATATTCTAAAAAAAAAAAAAAACTTCAACACGCTAAATAGCTTTAGCTCAACCATTCCACATATTAGATTTGATTTTGAAATTTAACTATACTTATTTCACATTATCAATAATATGTTGAACAACCTCAGGATTTAAAAGTGTACTTGTATCTCCCAACTGATCAATTTCATTTGCTGCAATTTTTCTTAAAATTCTACGCATAATTTTACCAGACCTTGTTTTAGGTAAGCCTTCTGTAAACTGAACTTTATCGAGTTTAGCAATTGGTCCAATTCGATCTGTAATCAGTTGATTAATTTCCATTCTTAAGTTATCATGGTTTCTGCTTTCTCCAACATCTTTCAACGTAACATAACCATATAAAGCATTACCTTTAATATCATGTGGGAATCCTACAATTGCAGATTCGGAAACTGCTGGGTGCTCATTAATGGCATCTTCTATTGGAGCAGTTCCTAAATTATGTCCAGAAACGATAATTACATCATCTACACGACCAGTAATTCTGTAATAACCAACCTCATCTCTTAGCGCACCATCACCTGTAAAATATTTATTATCGTAGGCAGAAAAATACGTATCCTTATAGCGTTGATGATTTCCCCATATCGTTCTTGCCATTGCAGGCCATGGAAATTTAATACACAAACGACCTTCGACTTGGTTGCCTTTTATTTCTTCACCATTTTCGTCCATTAACGCTGGTTGAATACCTATAAATGGTAAGGTTGCATAAGTTGGTTTTGTTGGTGTAGAAAACGGAATTGGTGTAATCATAATACCTCCTGTTTCAGTTTGCCACCATGTATCTACAATTGGACTTTTCTTTTTTCCAACATTTTCATCATACCAGTGCCAAGCCTCTTCATTTATAGGCTCTCCAACAGAACCTAATACTTTTAATGACGATAAATCGTATTTTTCTACAAATTCAGCCCCTTGTTTTGCTAAGGCTCTAATTGCCGTTGGAGCGGTATAAAACTGTGTTATCTTATGCTTTTCAACAATATCCCAAAAGCGTCCGTAATCTGGGTAACTTGGCACTCCTTCAAACATTACAGAAGTGGCTCCATTTGCTAATGGTCCATAAACAATATAGCTATGTCCTGTAATCCAACCAATATCTGCAGTACACCAATACACATCGTTATCTCTATATTGGAACACATTTTTAAAGGTGTAAGCTGTATAAACCATATAACCACCAATAGTATGAACCATACCTTTTGGTTTTCCTGTTGAACCAGATGTATATAGAATAAATAAAGGGTCTTCAGCATCCATGACTTCTGCCGCACAATCAGCATAAGCTTCTTCTAAAAGTGGTTCCAACCAAAAATCACGACCTTCTTCCATATTAATTTCTGAATGAATACGTTTAGCAACTAAAACAGACTCTATACCTGGAGTATCCTTTAATGCTTCATCTACAATACCTTTTAAGTCAATAGTTTTAGAACCACGATAAGATCCATCTGAAGTTATAACCATTTTAGCATTACAATCATTAATTCGTGACGAAACAGCTGTAGATGAGAAACCTGCAAAAATAACAGAATGTATAGCACCTATTCTTGCACAGGCTAAAACTGAAATTGCTAATTCCGGAATCATTGGTAAATAAATACAAACAACATCTCCTTTTTTAATTCCTTTATCTTTTAATACGTTGGCAAACTTACAAACCCGCTCATGTAATTGCCTATATGTAATATGCTCTGCTTCTTCTTCTGGATTATTAGGTTCAAATAAAAGCGCTGTTTTATCTCCTTTGGTATGTAAATGTCTATCTAAACAGTTTTCTGTAATGTTAAGTTTTGCATCTTCAAACCACTTAAATTCAGCTTTACTAAAATCATAGCTTAAAACGTTAGACCATTTCTTTTTCCATATAAAATGCTCTTCAGCTATTTCTTCCCAAAATTGTTCTGGATTTCTTACTGATTTTCTATAAACCTGAAAATATTCTTCAAATTGTTTGATGTGATAATTACTCATGTTTTATTAATTTAATAGTATTGATTAGATTTCAAACACCTAATAGACTAGCATGAAAATCTAATTTTTATTAGTTTATGTTATTTATTATGAATTCCAATATTATGTTTTTGATATACTGATTTTATCTCTTCTACTATAGCAACATCATCAATTGTTGATGGTATATTGAATTGTTGTTCATCTGCAATATTTCGCAATAATTTCCGAAGC
This sequence comes from Winogradskyella sp. ECml5-4, assembly GCF_036903175.1. NCBI lineage: Bacteria > Pseudomonadati > Bacteroidota > Flavobacteriia > Flavobacteriales > Flavobacteriaceae > Winogradskyella > Winogradskyella sp. ECml5-4. The sequence continues at coordinate 209,241 of NZ_JAYJLF010000002.1, forward strand.
GTCTTACCACTTCTTGTTTTTGGCAAACGCTCTACAACAAGCACATCTCTAAAGGATGCCACAGCACCTATTTCGCGCCTTACGTCTTGTATAATTTCTTTTTGAACTAAATCTTCAACATAAGCCTTATCAGACTTTAAAACGACCAAACCTAAAGGTTTTTGCCCCTTAATTTCACAATGTACACCAAACACAGCACATTCTGCAACCGATTGGTGAGAAGCTACTATTTCTTCCATTTCTGCTGTTGATAGACGATGACCAGCTACATTAATAATATCATCTACACGACCTGTGATAAATACGTAACCGTCTTCATCTATATAACCACCATCTCCTGAAAAATAATACCCAGGAAAACGATGTAAATAACCAAACTTGAAACGCTCTGGATTTCCCCAAAGATTACTTAAAGTACCTGGAGGTAATGGCAATTTCACTGCTACATAACCTTCGACAGTAGGTTCAACTTCCTCTCCATCTTCGTTTAAAATTTTAATATCATAACCACAAACAGGTAGGCCTGCCGATCCTGGTTTTATAGGCTGCAAACCTACGCCTACCATATTCGCTAACATTGGCCAGCCACTTTCGGTTTGCCACCAATGATCTATTACAGGAATATTTAATTGTTTTTCTGCCCAAGTTAACGTCGATACATCACATCGCTCACCTGCCAAAAATTGGTATTTTAAGCATGATAAGTCATATTGTCTAAGCATATCTCCCTCAGGATCTTCTTTTTTAATGGCTCTAATTGCTGTTGGTGCTGTAAACATAGCTTTTACATTATGTTCACTAATAACACGCCAAAACGTTGAAGCGTCAGGTGTTTTTATGGGCTTCCCCTCAAAAATGATACTTGTATTTCGATTTAATAAAGGTCCATAAACAATAAAACTGTGACCAACAACCCAACCGACATCACTAGCAGCCCAAAACGTTTCTCCTTCATCTACTCCATAAATATATTTCATTGAAAATTTTAACGCCGTAGCATAACCTCCCGTATCTCTAATAATTCCTTTTGGTGTACCTGTTGTTCCTGAAGTATACAATACATAAGAAGGGTGTATGGACGCTACTGAAACAGCTTCAACAGATGGCGAATCTTCTACTAAAGTTTTATAATCTACATCATAAGCTTTCTTAGGTATTTCGACACCCAATTGTCTATCAAAAACAATAACATGTTCTGGCTTATTTTTAGATTTGTCTATAGCTTCGTCTACAAATGGCTTATAAGGAATAATACGTTTAATTTCTACTCCATTTGATGCTGTAATAATTGCTTTAGGTTTACAATCATCAATACGAATAGCTAACTCATGCGGTGCAAAACCACCAAATACCACAGAGTGAATAACACCAAGTCTTGCACAAGCTAACATTGCATAAGCAGCTTGCGGAATCATAGGCATATAAATAATACAAGTATCTCCTTTTTTAAGGCCTAAATTCTGTAAGCCTCCTGCTAACTTAGAAACTTCGTGGTGCAACTGATTAAAGGTAATGTGCTGTTTTGTATTGGTAACTGGAGAATCATAAATTAGTGCGTTTTGCTCTCCAAAACCATCGTTGATATGCTTATCAATACACAAATAACTTAAATTAAGTTCGCCATCTTCAAACCATTGATTATAGTCGTATTCATCTTTAGACAAAATCGTCTGAGGAGATGTAAACCAATCAATTTCATTGGCTTGATTCTTCCAAAATTGTTCCGGATTATTAATGCTTTCGTTGTAAAAATTTTGGTATTTCATGACTTTACTTTTTTAGAATTAAGCAAGCCAAACCAATTAGGATTAAGCACCTTCAGCTTGATAAGGGCCCAAATAATAACCACAAAGCAAATGCCCACAACTATAGAAAGCACAGGAGTTACATTCGTAATATTTTCGTATTTAAACCTAATAAAAAGCGTAGCTACAACATAGATACTTATAATTATATCTGACGCCAGTGGATTAATGTGAAATTTCATGTCTTTAAATTTTAATTAAACTTAGTTTGTTTGCACACAGAACTAATTTAAAAAAGACCTAAAAGACTGTTTCTTAAGTCACAAGTTCCAATATTTCTGAAACTATTTTTTTTACTGAAAAAGGTTTGGTTAAATATTTATCTGCTCCAAGTTTTAAACCCTTTTCAATATCTGAAGCTTTATTTTTTGCTGTTAAAAACACCACTTTAATGTGCTTTAAACTTTCAGATTCTTTTATATACGATAATGTCTGATAACCATCTACATTAGGCATCATAATATCTAACAAAATGACATCAGGAATATGATGTTTTAATATTTCTAAAGCCTCACTTCCGTCTCTTGCAATAAACACTTCAAATCCTTGTTTTTTAAAAGTGTATTCTAACGACATGACAATATTTGGCTCATCGTCTACAATTAAAATTTTCTTCGTCATACTTTAGGGTTTCAATTTACTTAAAAGGGATTGTAAAAACAAGTGTTGCGCCGTTTTTTATATCTTTTTTTGCCCAAATTTTTCCGTTGTGCTTTTCTACAATTTGCTTTGTTATCGCCAAACCCAAACCACTTCCTTCTGGTTTTCTTGTGTTTTGGTCTTGTGATTGATAAAATTTATCGAAAATATAAAGAAAATCTTCTTCTAAAATTCCTTTACCATTATCTGAAACTGAAATTTCTATAAGTTGATTTCCTAATTTATAATCGACTATAATTTTGCCCGTTTTAGCCTCACAAAACTTGATGGCATTAGACAATAAATTAGTTAACACTTGAAGAATACGATCTTCATCATAACTAAGCATAAAAGAATGCACATTATTATTTACAATTTGAACTTCTTTTTTTGCTGCAATTTGAGAAATACTAGAAATTGCTTTTGCAATTGTTCTCTGAATATCTTGTTCTTGTAAGTCTAGCAATAAGCCTCCTGTTTCTAACTTTTCAAAATCTAAAATATTATTAATTAAGCGTCCTAAACGGTCAGAATCCTGCAAAATATTCTTTAAAAACTGCGCTTTTATCTCTTTGGGCATATCTTCATCATCCATAATAACTTCAGTTGCTGCTCGTATACCTGTTATTGGAGTCTTTAGCTCATGTGCCACAGTGTCTAAAAACTCATCTTTCTGTCTGTCTTTACTAATTAACTCCTCGTTAGCTTCTTTTAATCGGGATGTTAACTGAGATAACTCGTTTGATTTTTCTAGAAGTACTTTATTACTCACAATATTTTCTTTGGATTCTTCCAAAATCTTTAAAACCTCAACCAAACTAATCTGCTCCTCCTTTACCACACTTGCAATTAATATTTTTGCTGAAGCCGAACCAATGCTTCCTGTTAAGAGTTTTTCAGAAAAGTTAATTAAACGCGCATCTGCCAACTGTGTATCTTGTGATAATTCATACTTTGTAAAAAAGATTCTCAGCGCACGTGCCGCTCTTTGCTCTCCTAAAAATCGGGCTAAAACATTTTTAATATCTGTTACATAAGCTTCACCTTTCCATACCAAGGCACTATCTTGAAGATTTGTAAAATTCTTACTATCCACAAACATTTCCGCGTAATTACGCTCTCTATAATTTCCTTTAGACATTAACGAAAACGTTAAATAACAAAATAAATTTAGAGTCATACTCCAGAAGAAAGCATGTGATGGCGGACTTAAAAAATCGATTCCAAATAAAGCATAAGGCTTTAATGCTTCAATTCCCAACAATCCGTATTGGCGAAAATCATCCGTACCAGAATACACTTCTAATGTAAACGGTAACACCAAGGTATATATAGCAATACAAAACCCGACAATCATACCAATAATTGCTCCTTTTGAAGATCCACGATTCCAGTATAAACCAATAAAAAACGATGGTGCCAATTGAGAAATAATCACAAATGAGATTAAACCAATAGAATATAACGATAAGGCTTTTGAAAACAAGACATAAAAGAAATACGCTGTAATAATGATGGTAAAAATAGAAATACGACGAATGGTCTTAATGTATTTGGAATTACGCTCAGGTTGATTTTTAATAAATTTATCCAGAAAACCATATGGAATCACCAAATTATTACTCACCATGGTAGACAAGGCTAATGTTGACACCACTACCATAGAAATCACCGCTGAAAAGCCACCTAAAAACACAAGTGTTGCCAAAAAGGTATTGCCGTGTTCTAAAGGCAATAACAAGGTATAATATTCGGCATTTTCTGTAGAACCAAAAGAGAGCTTTCCTGCCCAAGCAATAAAGATGACAAAGCTATTAAACAACAATAAATACAATGGAAACAACCAAATCGCTTTCTTAAGATGCTTCTCCCTGTTATTTTCCAAAACAGCAACCTGAAATTGTCTTGGCAATAAAAACACAACCATAAACGACAAGGCAATCATAAAAAACCAATTAAAGCCATCTTCCACCTTACCGAGTGTCGTTAAGTCTTTAAAGTTATCTGATACAGAAATTTTTTCATAAATATCAGAAGTGCCATCAAACAAATAAAATGTAATATAAGTCCCGATGATTAGAAAGAAAATCAATTTCAATATAGATTCTAATGCCACAGTAGCGACAATCCCTTTATGTTTTTCAGAGGCATCTGTATTTTGAGTCCCAAAAAATGCTGCAAATATCGCCAGTAATAACGCCACATAAAATGTAGAGTCATCAATAACAACCGTTGAGATATAACTATTATCTCCAGATATAATTTCAAAGGTTTCTGAAACAGCCTTTAACTGTAAAGATATATACGGCAAGGTTCCAAACAAGCAAATTACTGTAACCAAAGCACCCAAAAACCTATTATTTCCGTAGCGTAAAGAAATAAAATCAGCAATTGATGAAATTTTATGATGTTTTGAAATTCTTATAATTTTCCGAAGCAACACAATCCACAAAGGTGCTGCAATTACAGGACCTATATAAATGGGCAAAAAATGAATTCCCGAATTTGCAGCAATACCAACACTTCCGTAGTATGTCCAAGCAGAGCAGTAAACAGCCAAAGACAATGTATAAACGTATGGGTTATTTACCCACTTACTTTGTCGTTTTTTTTCAGCAAGAAAAGCAATGTAAAACAACACCGCTAAATAAATGATAATAATAAAAACTAAGGAGTAACTATTCATAGTGACGTTTTAAAACGATGTACGAAACCACAATAGATATTACCCAAAACGTAAATAAGGAAAAGTATAATATTGGAATCCCAAATATGGCGCCTTCAATATTAAAAATGAGGACAAAAGGAATATTAAACACAAAAAACAAAGCGATAGATAAAACTACTAATTTTTGTTCGTGACGTTTTTTCATGAATTCGTAATTATAAGCAGAAACAACTAAATATCTACTAATATAAGAAATCAGTATTACAAAAATTGCAATACTGATTCTCTAACTAAATAAAATTAAAATAATGATCTATAAAAATTTTACAAACACTATTGTTTTAATGGTCTTGAGCTTCACCAGCTCCAGAAGGTATTCTAATACTTTCAACCATATCTTGAACCTCTTGAGGTGGTGCTACTGATACTCTGGAAATCACAACAGAAACTACAAAATTAACGCACATGGCAATAGTTCCGAAACCTTCTGGCGATGTACCAAACCACCAATCTTCACTGGTTCCACCACCAAACATATCGAGCTTAAAGCGCATCATGTAATACATCATCAATGTAATACCAACAACCATACCTGCAATAGCTCCTTCTTTATTCATTCGTTTATCAAAAATGCCTAAAATAATGGCGGGAAAAAAGGAAGCGGCTGCGAGCCCAAAGGCGAGCGCGACGACGGCGGCGACAAACCCTGGCGGATTAATCCCAAAGTAACCCGCAATTAAAATCGCTACAAAAATTGAAATTCTTGCTGCCATTAATTCGCCTTTATCAGAAATATCTGGTCGTAATTGCTTTTTAATTAAATCGTGTGAAACTGATGTTGATATAACTAATAACAATCCTGCAGCAGTTGATAATGCTGCCGCTAATCCACCTGCTGCCACCAAGCCAATAACCCAGTTTGGTAAGTTAGCTATTTCAGGATTTGCCAATACCATAATATCTCTATCAACATATAACTCATTTACTTCATCACTATTATTGGTAACGAGACGCTCACCATGCTCACCTCTTGCCTCTGCATATTCTGGTTTACTACTCGACAATGAATTTCCGGCAACATATTGAATTTTACCATCTCCGTTTTTATCAGACCAAGCAATTAAACCTGTATTTTCCCAGTTTTTAAACCATACAGGAATATCTGCATAACGCTTATTACTCACCGTTTCAATTAAATTGGTTCTTGAAAAAACTGCTACAGCAGGAGCTGTGGTATAAAGAATTGCAATTAAGAATAAAGCATATCCAGCAGATTTACGAGCATCTTTTACTTTAGGCACTGTGAAAAAGCGAACAATAACGTGTGGTAAACCTGCAGTACCAGCCATTAATGCTAAGGTAATTGCAAAAACATCCCATGTACTTTTAGTGCCACTTGTATATTCATGAAACCCTAATTCGGTATGTAATGTATCTAGTTTATCTAATAGAAAGGCGCCACCTTCTACTTTACCTCCCATTCCTATTTGAGGAATAATATTTCCTGTCATTTGAAATGAAATGAAGAATGCTGGTACCATAAAAGCAAAAATCAATACGCAATATTGAGCTACTTGTGTATATGTAATACCTTTCATACCTCCCAATAAAGCGAATATCAAAACGACTGTCATCCCAATAAGAACACCTAAGGTAATATCTACTTGTAAAAATTGAGAAAATACAATTCCAACTCCACGCATTTGACCTGCTACATAAGTAAATGATACAATTAAAGCACAAATTACGGCAACAGTCCTTGCCGTGTTAGAATAATACCTATCTCCAATGAAATCAGGCACAGTAAACTTTCCAAATTTTCGAAGGTAAGGCGCCAAAAGCAATGCTAACAACACATAACCTCCTGTCCATCCCATAAGATAAACAGATCCATCATAACCTGCGAATGAAATAATACCCGCCATACTTATAAAAGAGGCCGCACTCATCCAATCTGCAGCAGTTGCCATACCATTTGCCAATGGAGATACTCCTCCACCTGCAACATAAAATTCTTTTGTTGAGCCTGCTCTTGCCCATATTGCGATTCCGAAATACAGCGCAAAAGTAATGCCGACCAATAACCATGTCCATGTTTGTACACTCATAATATTTTTATTTAATGTTGTTTGTTATGGCTTACTCGTCGAAACCGTATTTTTTATCTAGTTTGTTCATTAGTCTTACGTATACGAATATTAATACCACGAATACATATATAGAGCCTTGTTGAGCAAACCAAAACCCGAGTTTGAAACCTCCAAGTTTAAACTGGTTTAACTCTTCTCTTAAAAGAATGCCACATCCAAAGGACACCACAAACCATATGGTTAGAAGTATAAATAAATACTTCACATTTTCTTTCCAGTACGCTGTTGCGTGTTTCTGCTTATCACTCATAGTTTTTTTCGTTTTATAGATAAATCATAGCTTGAAGTGAAATCGTATTTGCATCCATTTCACCAAAACTCTGATTCATGTATTCTAATGTTAATTTTGAATTGTGCCCACTCATATACGCATTGATTCCTACACCTAAGGTAGACCTGTCATCATCAATAGCATTATAACTATGAGTTCCGTAACTGAGGTAAGGTTGAAATCTTGTCTTTAGTTTGTCTCCATTTAAAACATAACCAACATGACCATAGAGCATACTTCCTGTTCCGTAAACTTTGTATAAATAATTTTTTCCGTAGTTGTTATTCTGATAAACCGCATAAGCTGTAATAGCACTTCCGTTTTCACCAATTGGTGCATCGTAAAAAGCATCTACTGCAAATATGGATACATCTTCTCCAACAATAACTGTACCTGTATTTATCACAGCACCTTTAGGATGTAGAAAGAAACCAGCACCAATATTGAATACTTTTTTCTCACCTAAATAAGTTCCAACTTTGTAAGGTAAAAAGTTAGACTCTTGATCTAAAAAATGGTAATCAAAATAACCAGCATAAGTTTTTCCTGCTGCTTTAGATCCAAGACTAGAACGTCCATTGTAAACCGCAGCACCATCAACAACAGCTGTTTGAGTATCTAATGAAGCCACAGAAGCATCATTAATAGCTACTCGATATTGCAGCTTATTGAAACTTCCTTTCATAAAGACTCCTAAATGTCTCGCAAATTGGTCTGATAAACCAAGAGTTGCCCATGACTGACGATTGTTATCTAGCGTCATGATATTTAGCGTACTCTGATTGTTTAGTCTTGAAATTCCATTAAAATAATGTAAACCACCACCTACAGTATGATTTTCACCTAAACTGTATTGTGCCCAAACATCGTGAAAGAAAAGCTGAGATCCGTCACCTTCACCGGTTGGACTTAAGGTAGTGCTCGTTAAACTGTTTAATCCAAAATGTGTAAGAATTAAAAAGTCTTTGTTGATTTGAGCAAACATTAAAACCCTAGCGCGACGTAAATTGAAGTTTAACTTACTGTTTTCATTACCATTACCATCAAAAGTTTTATCGGTATTGTAATTGGCTTGAACTTGCGCCCAAGAAATTAATCGGAGATATTTTGAGCCATCTTCGTTGAATTTAAATTTAAGGCCACCCGAATAATCAGGTGAACCTTGGGCAATCATAAATTGAAAGAACATTATAAACAGTCCTATCAACAAAAAAGTTGATTTCTTCATGGTTTAAAAAAGATTAGTTAGTACTTAAATTAATTCTGTGTGCCCTACTAAGCTCTTAAAAACATCTGTTTAATTAATAATTTATATACTTATTTGCTAATTTGATATATTAATCCTTAAAACGCTCCCATTTAATGAGCATAAATTTATCTCCCAACTCAGTCACAACAACACCTGCACCTTTTATATTTTCAGTTTCTAAAAAATACTTACCAAGTTCATTAGCATTTAAAATCTTATATGTTGGATGATAGTTTGTATTATATGGGCGCTTAATATTGTATTTTTTCACCCAATTCATCACACTTACATGCGAAACCCCAAGAATCCTTTCAATTTCTCTATAAGTAAGACCTTCTAAGTAAAGCTGCAATGACTTATTAACGTAATAGTCGTCTATCTTCTTACCTATTTTATTAACCGTAAAATAATAGTTGCATTTTTTACATCTATACCGCTGTCTTTTATTGACAATCCCGCTTTTAACGTACTGATCGCTACTACAATTTGGACATAAATCTATAGTCATATATATTTATTTAGCATAAATATATCAAATTAGCAATAAAAATAATTAGGAATAGTTAAAATATTTCATTTTTATTAAAAATAAACCCTAAAACTTATCATATTAGCTGTAATTTGAAATAAAATTATGAAAACACAAAAAGCCCACATACATAGTATATGGACTCTTTAGATATATATTCTTGAAGTTATTCGTCTTTCATATTAAAGTAAGCGTTCTCTTCTTCGGTTAGTAATCGCGAATGAATTAAAAACCTGAGTCCCAAAGGAATCTCTAACGAAAAACTCGCTCCTCTACCTTCCGTAACGTCTACAGTTAAGTGGGTATGTTTCCAATATTCAAACTGATCTTGATTCATATAAAAACTAACCCCTTCAACTTCACCTAAACGTATATCACTTTCATCTAGATACATGTCTCCTTTTTCAAAAATCATTGGCGCAGAGCCATCACAACAACCTCCACTTTGATGAAAGATTAATTCACCATGTTTCGCTTTTAATTGTCTTACAACCTCTGCAGCTTTATCTGTTATTTCTACTCGTTTCATAATTTATGGTATAAAAAAAAGGCTGAATTACATCTATTAATCCAGCCTTAATCAGCTATTAATTAACTTCTAAAAGAAGCCTAATTTGTTCTTATCGTAAGAAATTAACATGTTCTTGGTTTGTCTGTAATGACTCATCATCATTAAATGATTCTCTCTACCAAACCCAGATTTCTTATAGCCTCCAAATGGTGCATGAGCAGGATAAGCATGATAACAGTTTACCCAAACACGACCTGCTTTAATCGCTCTTGGTATTTGGTATAATTGGTGAGCATCACGTGTCCAAACTCCAGCTCCTAAGCCATAAAGCGTATCATTTGCAATTTCTATAGCTTCAGCTTCATCTTTAAACTTTGTCACACACACCACTGGACCAAAAATTTCTTCTTGAAATACACGCATTTTATTGTGACCTTCTAAAATTGTAGGCTTAATATAATAACCGTTAGCCAAATCACCTTCTAATTTATTAGCTTCTCCACCTGTTAAAACTTTAGCCCCTTCTTCTCTTCCAATTTCAAAATAAGATTGTATTTTTTCATATTGATCATTAGACGCTTGTGCTCCAACCATAGAATTCACATCATAAGGACTTGTTTGCACAATAGCCTCTGTTCTTGCTACAACACGCTCCATAAACGCATCATAAATATCTTCTTGCACTAAAATTCTAGAAGGACACGTACAAACTTCACCCTGATTAAAGGCAAACAAAACAGCTCCTTCAATAGCTTTATCTAAAAAGGCATCATCTTCATCCATTACACTATTAAAGAATACATTTGGGGACTTTCCACCTAATTCCATGGTCACTGGATTTAAGTTTTTAGAAGCATATTGCATAATTAACTGTCCAGTTGTAGTTTCTCCTGTAAAAGCCACTTTATCCACTTTAGAACTCGACGCTAAAGGCTTTCCGGCTTCTGGTCCAAAACCATGAACAATATTTAATACACCTGGAGGAAACACATCTGCAATTTTCTCCATTAACAATGTTGCAGATGATGGAGTTTGTTCTGCAGGTTTTAAAACCACACAGTTACCAGTTGCTAAAGCAGGAGGTAATTTCCACGATAACATTAATAAAGGAAAGTTCCATGGAATAATTTGACCAACCACACCTAAGGGCTCTTTAATATTCATAGACAAGGTGTTCTGATCTAATTCTGTAGCACTGCCTTCTTCTGACCTAATACATGCTGCAAAATAACGCCAATGATCTACAGACAAAGGGATATCGGCATTTAAGGTTTCACGAATTGGCTTACCATTATCACAAGTTTCAACAACAGCGAATTCTTCTAAATTAGCTTCAATAATATCTGCTACTTTATTTAAAAGCGTAGCACGTTCTGTTGCTGAGGTATTTCCCCAAGCCTCTTTAGCTGCATTTGCTGCATCAACAGCATTTTCTATATCTTCTTTTTGCGATCTAGGATATTTTGCAATTAATGTGCCATCTACAGGAGAGGTGTTTTCAAAATATTCTCCACCTACGGGTGGCACAAATTTTCCATTAATAAAATTGAAATACTTTTCTTTAAATTGTGGTTTAGAATAACTCATACCTTAACGTGTTTATTTATTAGTTTATAATTTTAATAGCCAAAAAACTGACTATTTAATAATTTTGATAAAGTTATTTTATCATATTCCAAATAACTTGAACATATTTATTATATTTTTGAACATATCTATTATTAACAATTTTTAAGACTATTTTTTTGTAATATTGAATATGAGCAACTTATTATCTCAACATAAAAGCCATAGAAAACTAACTACTTTAGTAGAGAATAGAACGACTTATAATGCTGAATATGCAGAGCTTAATATTTATGAAACACATGCTATAGCAGAAAAAGTATCATTAAAATTTGACTTCCCTATTATTGCAAGTATGCTCACCGGAAAAAAAGTAATGCACCTAGAAGGTTTTGATGCTTTTGATTTTTTCCCTGGAGAATCTGTTGTAATGCCAACTAATAAGGAAATGATCATTGATTTCCCTATCGCAACTAAAAACAAACCAACCCAATGCTTAGCTCTAGGAATTGATGCCTTTAAAATAGAAGAAGTTGTAGGAAAATTTAATCACAATGTGGCTATTGAAAATGAAAACAATAATTGGGATTTAGACGAATCTGCATCACACCTTATAAATAATGTTGATGTCAACCATTTAATAGAACGACTAACTTACACATTTACAAACACTAATAAATCCAAAGATGTCTTATTAGATTTAATGATTCAAGAATTAATTATAAGATTACTTCAAACCAAAGCCAAATCTCTAATTACTAATGACACTCATATTTTTACAGATACTAGAATCGGGACTGTCATTAAATTCATTAAAGAAAATTTAACCAATAAGGATATCTCAGTAGACCAATTAGCAGAGAAAGCTTATATGAGCACCTCTCATTTTCACAAACAGTTTAAAAATACTTTAGGCATCTCTCCCATTGATTATATCAATTCAGAAAAAATTAAATTTTCTAAAAAACTCATCAAAACATCTCAGAATTTAAGAATGTCTGAAATTGCATTTAAATCGGGATTTAACAACACCAGTTACTTTAACCGACAATTTAAAAAAATGGAAATGATGACACCTCATCAGTTTAAAGCATCTATAAGTAAATAGATCATCTATTTTAATTTTAGCAAACATTATCACATATTAAGGCAATTATCTTTTTATTTCTAGCATGGTTAATTATATTAGCATTCTAGACACCCCTTTTACATGATCAAAAAACTACTTGCCTGCGCTTCTATCCTCTTGTTTATTTCCATATCCCATAGCCAACGAAAAATAGAACCAGACGCTTCCGATATTGCTAAAGCCAAAGCTCTTAAAGAAAAATTTGACCACAAAGACGACGAGATAGCACTCGAAGAAAGTACTGATTATGTCACCTTTGATTTTGATAGCAGAAACAAAAAAGTAACGGTTAATCATGATTTAAAAGAAAAAATGATAAACATGATTTCTCGTGCTGATATTCAGAAGTATTCTTTTTATAATGACCAATCTACAATAGAAGAATTCGAAATCTTATATAAAAATAACAAAAGTGCTGGTTTTTATATTAAAGATGAAGCCTCTATAAGTAGCGATTTATTTCATGTAGATTCTAGAGTAAAATTTACAAATGTAGATTTTCCGTTGCAAGGATACCGTTACGGCACTCATATTTTAAAGACTTACAAAGACATTAAATATTTTACCAAACTCTATTTTAATGATTCTTATCCGATTGAAAAAAAGGTGATTTCTGTTGAAATTCCCGATTGGTTAAACCTTGAATTAAAAGAATTAAACTTTGAAGGTTATACTATTGAAAAAACCATAACACCCAACTCAAAAAACAAATCTAAAATTTACACTTACACTTTTAAAGATGTACCTGCAATGCATAAAGTTTCAAATGCTCCAGGACCAACTTATGTATATCCTCATTTATTAATCTTAGCAAAATCGTACACTAAAAAAGGTGAAACTCAACCAATATTTAACTCTACTCAAGACCTTTATAATTGGTATAAATCTCTGGTAAACAGTTTAGAAAACGACAATACAGATCTAAAATCTAAAGTTACAGAACTAACCAAAGATGCTAAAACCGACGAAGAAAAAATAAAAAATATTTATTATTGGGTACAAGACAACATTAGGTATATCGCCTTTGAAGATGGTATCGCTGGATTTAAACCAGACGAAGCAGCTAATGTGTTCAACAAAAGATATGGTGACTGTAAAGGCATGGCAAATTTAACCAAGCAAATGCTAATTGAAGCAGGCTTTGATGCTCGACTAACTTGGATTGGCACCAAACATATTGCTTATGATTATTCTACCCCAAATTTATCAGTAGATAATCACATGATTTGTACTTTGTTTAAAGATGATGACATCCTATTTTTAGATGGAACAGAAAAATTTAATGCTCTTGGCGAATACGCCGACCGTATACAAGGCAAGCAAGTTTTAATTGAAGACAACGATGCCTTTATTTTGAAACACGTACCAACAAGCGATGTTGCTTTTAATAAAGAATTCTACAATTATCAACTCACTTTAGATAACGAAACACTAACTGGTAAAGTAAAAAAGGAATTTAATGGAGAAAGCAGATCTAGTCTCTTATACTACTTTGATCAGTTAAAAACAGATAAAAAAGATGAATTCTTAGAAGCTTATTTAAGTAGCGCTGACAGCAACAGAAAAGTGAGCAACATTACCACATCAGATTTAACTAACAGAGAACTTAACGTTACTATTTCCCATGATCTTACGGTAAAAAATGCCGTTTCAACCTTTGACAACTCTATATACATAGATCTCGATTTGGATAAGGAATTTAGTAATTACGAATTAAAGGAACGTGATGTGGACTTTATATTCAGTTCAAAAAAATATTTGGAATCTACAACAGAATTAAAAATTCCAAATGGCTATAGCGTTACTCACCTTCCAAATGACATTGAGGTGTCAAGTAATAATTACGACTTATCCGTAAGCTTTAAAAATGAAAACAATACGTTGACATACAAAAAGCTATTCCAAATTAAGAATGCAAAAATCGAAACTAAGGATTTTGAAGAGTGGAATACATTTATAAAAGATCTCAACACCCTTTACCAAGAACAAATAATCCTTACTAAAAATTAAGGACACCAAAAGCACATGTTTACACCAACGGCATGTAATATTAAAAATTAAATAAATTAAAACACATGAAAATTAAAGGACTAACCGCTTTCCTATTATTTTTTTCTATTTCTATTTTTTCACAAACTAAAGAAGAATTAGCAGCAAAAGACTTTTTTTGGGGAACAAACGACACATATAAAAATGTTACAGAAGTACCAAAAAAATGGACTAACGAATCTGCTGTAATACTATACAAAAACGAAAATTACGATTTCCATAAATTTGGAAAAAACGTAACCTACACAAGCTCCATAAGACAACGTATAAAATTATTAGACAAAGCTGCCGTAGAAGAGTTTTCAGAATTTGCATTTAAAAAACGTTTTAGATCAGATAAAGGTCGTTTTTCATGGAAAGAAAAAGGGAACAATTATATTGGTGTAAAAATTGTAAAACCAAATGGTACTGAAATAGAGATTGATGTTGAAGAAGAATCTGTTGAAGTTGATGGTGAAACCAAAGTTGCTATTGCTAATTTAGAAATAGGAGATATTATTGATTACTATTTTTACCGATTAGAACCCTTTAAAACAACTTATGCTTTTGGATTTAATCCCGTTGAAACTTATTTAGGTGAGGAATATCCTGTCGTAGATTTTAAGCTGTTTTTTGAAACTGAAAATGATTTTTTTATCAATTTCAACTCTTTTAATGGAGCGCCAAAGTTAACTGAAATTCCAACAGAAAAACGCAGTATAAGACGTTATGAACTTGTCGCCTCAGATATTGAAAAAATTCAATCTACTCGTTGGTCTTATCCACTTTTAGAATTACCATCTTATAAATTTCAGGTCTATTTTGCAAGATCTGGGAAGTTTGAAGATAGAGCCTTAGCCTTTTTACCAGAAAAAGAAGATATTATTAAAACATCTGTTTCAAAAGACGAAGTTTTAGAACTTTATGACAACCGCTTTAAACCAGACGGAGATGTTGGAGATGTTAAGCGCTTCTTTAAAAAGAAAACCTTTGCAAATGATGCCGAAAAAGTAACTGAAGCTTATTATTTTATGCGTCATTATTACTTAACACGTTTTGTGGAAGCTATGATTGTAAAGGATGCAGAAATCATGAGCTATCCGTTTATGAACTATGGTAATCCTGTGTTTATTCAAAATCAGAAACAATTTGTACGCCATTTCACAGAATTCTTAAAACGTGAAAAAATTAAATATGAAATTGTCGTTGCTAAAAAACGCTATGATGGTAGTATTGACGATTTATTAATTGAAAAAAATGTCAACGTACTTATTAAAGTAAAAACCGCTACTCCTCTTTATGCTGAGCTATTTAGTATACACACTAATATTAATGAGTTTTCACCTTTAATAGAAGGTACTGATGTTTACCTACTTTCTCCAACTAGAAATAGAATTGATGTCATTGAAAAAGGAAAGCTTCCTGTATCAAGACATTTAGATAATGAAACAAAAAAAGATATCACCGTTAGTTTAAATGATGATTTCTCAGGAATGAACCTTACATCTGTAAACAGTTACAAAGGGCATTCTAAAAAAGACGAACAATATGAGCGTTTAATGTTTACGGATTACGTTACCGAAGATTACGCGAAATACGAAACCGCATCATTTATAGAGCTTATTAAACGTAAAAAAGATAAAATTAGATATAAAAAAGAGTTAGATGCTGTAGCCGAAAAAATTAAGGCAAAACAAGTGGAACGCTTTGAAAAAAGTGCCAAGGCAGAGTTTCAAGTTGAAGACATTGAAGATTACACATACGAGATTAATGAGACAGGACGTTACGCTTTAGATTCATACCTAAAGTTTACCGAAAGTTTTAAAATCAAAAATGCATTAATCAAAAAAGCAGGTCCAAACTATATTCTTGAAATAGGAAAACTTATCGGAGGTCAAATAGATCTTGAAGAAAAAGAACGCCAACGTACTTCAAACATATATACGACTAATGCAAGAAGTTTTAATTATAACATTACATTAAACATTCCAGAAGGCTATACTGTTAATGGTTTAGATAAATTAAATAAAACTATTGATAATGAAACTGGAGCTTTTATAAGTAGCGCTAAAGTTGAAGGAAATCAACTTATTATTAGCACTTCTAAACAATACAAGCACAATTTTGAACCTAACACTAATTGGAGCAAAATGATAGCATTTTTAGACGAAGCAAATCAGTTTACTAATGAAAAAATATTACTGAAGAAAAAGTAATTTTTTAGAAACAATTTAAACGACCTCTTATAATTTATCTCCAATTATAAGAGGTTGTTTTTTTTAACTCAATTTTTATCTTGTTTTAGTTGACTGATATAACGTTTCAATTCTTTAATTACTCTTGGTGCTAAAAGAATTGTTGCAACCATTGTTGGAATTGCCATTAAAGCAAACACACCATCAATGAGATTAATCATCATACTTAAACTTGTAGTCGCTCCAATAAGAATACTTAAAATATAAAAGTAATTATAATAATGTTTTTTATCGGCTCCAAAAAGAAAGGACATACATTTAGTTCCATAATAAGAATATGAGAATAATGAACTCATACTAAAAACGGCAATACAAATTAGTAATAAGTATTTACCGTAGTTTGGCATTACATCTGCAAAAGCAGAAGCCGTAAGACTAACACCATTATCAGAAGTAGTTTCCCAAACTCCAGTCACCAAAATAGCCAAAGCCGTTAGTGTACATACAATTATTGTATCTATGGCAGGTCCTAGCATTGCCACCAAACCTTCACGTATAGGCTCGTCCGTTTTTGCTGCTCCATGTGCCATTGGCGCAGTACCAATTCCGGCTTCATTAGAGAACGCTCCACGTTTAATACCATGAAGAATTAAAGCGCCTAAAACACCTCCTAAAAAAGTATCATCTTTTGGATAATAATTAGCGGCAAAAGCATCTGTAAATATCAGTTTTAAATAATACAATAGCACATCGCTATGTGCCACAAGAATAACAATAACCAACACAAAATACAAAGCCACCATACTAGGCACTAAACGCGACGCTACGTTTCCAATACGCTTAATACCACCTAAAATAACTAAAGATGTAATACTTATTAAAACAGCACCTATAATTAGGTTCGATTTCAACCCTACTTCTACTCCATTTGGAATTAATAAAATATCATTTAAGGCTTGCGTCAATTGGTTCACATTAAAAACAGGCAAAGCACCTATAAGACCACAAAAACTAAAAAATATAGCTAAAGGTTTCCAAGATTTACCTAAACCTTCCATAATAAAATACATTGGACCACCTTGAATTTCTCCAGCACTATCCTTACCTCTATACATAATCGCTAAGGTTGATGTAAAAAATTTGGTAGACATACCAACCACTGCGCTAATCCACATCCAAAACACAGCACCAGGTCCGCCTACAGATATGGCTACAGCAACACCTGCAATATTTCCCATACCAACAGTTGCCGACAATGCTGTTGTTAAAGCCTGAAAATGTGAAATTTCACCAGGGTCATTTGGATCATCATATTTTCCGCGAAGCACATTCAAAGCGTGACCTAAATACCGAAAAGGTAAAAAGTGAGACCGTATTAATAAATATAAACCTCCACCAATTAATAAAATAAGCAAAGGCAAACCCCAAGCTAATGATGAAAAGTCACTGAGTAGTTGATTTAAAAATTCCATAGATGATAAATGTAGTAAACGGTTTGAATTTATGGTATAATGTTTACAATTAATTTAACAACAGAAATGTAAGTTACTGATTTTAAAATAGTAAAACACCAACTTTACTTATCAGTGGCTATAGCCCTTTAAAATAAAACAATATCTTAATGCTAAACACAAGTCCAAAAAAGTATCACAGTATTTTATTCCAACTCTAAAATAGTACATTTGCATACCAACCAATTTTAACTTGAGCGCAAACCGTTTATATTTTATAGATGCCGTAAGGGCATTCGCTATCTTAATGATGCTACAAGGGCACTTTATAGATACACTGCTAGAAACTTCATACAGAAGCCATAATTATACTGCGTTTAAAGTTTGGGAATACTTTAGAGGAATTACCGCACCTACCTTTTTTACAATTTCGGGACTTATTTTTTCATATTTATTGATACGAGCTAAACAAAACGGAACAATAAAAAAACGTATGCACAAAGGTATAATACGAGGCTTAATGCTAATTAGTATTGGTTATTTGTTGCGTGCACCTATTTTTGAATGGCTAATGGGTAAATTCTCTAATTATTTTTTAGTTATTGACGTACTGCAATGCATTGGCCTATCACTTATACTCATTGTATGCATCTATAAGCTCACCTTAAAAAAAACGTTGTTATTTTCAATCGTAATGTTACTTTTAGGTTTGGCCATTTTTATAACAGAACCTTTGTATCGTTATTTAGAATTACCAGAAGTTCCTATATTAATATCAAACTATTTATCTAAGGCTAACGGTTCTATTTTTACCATAATACCTTGGTTTGGTTATGTAGCCTTTGGTGCTTTTATAGCCACATTATTTTATCGTTACGTCGAACGCCCAAAATTTAAAACAGCTATTGTCTCTGGTTTTTTCGTCTTTGGAATTGCACTCATTTTTGGGTCTTCTGAAGTATTAATGAGACTATATTACGCTTTAGACATTTCAATTTTAAAAGAGGTTGCTTATTATAATTATTTGTTTACTCGCCTAGGCAATGTACTAATTCTGTTCTCTTTATTCTATTTAGCAGAAAACTACATCAAACAACCATTAATTCTAAAAATTGGTCAAAAAACGCTATCTATTTATGTTATTCATTTTATCATCATTTATGGTAGTTTTACAGGTCTTGGACTGCATCAACTTATTGGCAAAACTTTAGAACCTTGGCAAGCTGTTATTGGTGCCGAACTATTTCTTTCTGTAGTTTGTTTTATCTCGTTTTATTACGCTAAGACTAATGAATTTGTCTATTCTAATTTGCAGAAAATTATTGATAAAATTAAGAAATATACACGTTAGATTCCTTTAGTTTATTTATTTTTATAATTATAAAAATGGTTAGCAAAATGAAAATTCACCAATTAACAACTCTAATCCTTCTATTAAGCTTTTTCTCTTGTGACAGAATAGCCAACAAAACAAAAGAAGGAATAAACAGAGGTGGTGAAGTTGTTGGAGAAAGTGCCACGGAGTTTTTGAAGGTGTTTCTGAAGGAGTTGACAAAACATTGGAATGTAAAATTATACTTTCAAATGACTTACAAAAAAACGGCATAAAAACTGGTGCTTACGTTATTGATAGTCAATCTAGCAGCAATAAAAATAAACTCACCTTATATATCATGTTTGATACAGATTTTAACAAGGAAGTTATCGCTAAAGCTTATAACAAATCTGAATTGGAAATCGGTAGAGCAAAAACGACAATACAAGGACAAGAAGGTGATGCTGGTTATTACACGTTTTTGTTTAACAAACAGACTGACATCGGTTTTAGAAATACAATTATCATCGAATAAAGAAGCTCATCTCATTATGGATGACCTTTCTCTTTTATGGCAATTAAATCTCATTCGAATAAAAGAATATAAGCTAAAAGCACTCCGTTTCATTTCATTTGTTTGTAGCCTAAATTTCAATTAGCTTAGCTTTTCTTAAATTACAAGCAAATACTATTTATGGGTTTTACCGACGCTATTACCGCTTTAGTACCATTTTCAGAAGATGAATTAAATGATATCCTAAATCATTTTAAAACGAAAGCTGTCTCTAAAAATGAAATTCTAGTTCATGAAGGTGAGGTATGCAAATACTTATACTTTATAGAACAAGGTATGTGCCGGAGTTATTACCTTAACGAAAATCAAAAAGACATTACGCAATGGTTTTTTTCAAATGGTAAATTTATGTCTAGTGCTGATAGTTTTTTTCAAAAAAAACCTAGCTTATATTACTTAGAAGTCCTTGAAGATTCTGTTTTATATTTCATCTCTAAAGACAACTTAGAAATCTTATTTTCAAAATATCCCAAAATGGAAAAATTGGGCCGACTCGTCATTACCGAAATGTTAAGCAATGTTGTTCATAAACTCAATGCCATTCAGTTTCAAACTGCAAGAGAACGCTACGATTATATGCTGGCTGAATTTCCTGATATTGCCTACCAAGTTTCACTAGGTCATATAGCATCTTATTTAGGCATGGCACAGGAAACCTTAAGTCGTATTAGAAACCACGATGCTAGCCATTAAAACCTCATATACACTCACTTTTTGATATAAGTCAAAAATAAATTCCGAATACATTAATATCTTTGTATAGTAATTAAAAGCTATGCAAAATGAACCTAAAAAAAGTCATACTAAATAGTATCATCATTACACTTATTGGCATATCTCCAACGGTCATTTCGGCACAAGAGTTAGACCCAATTTTAAATGATTTAATCCACAAAGGACTTCAAAAAAATCACACTATAAAAAGTAATCGTATTGAATCAGAACAAGCCAAAGTAGATCAACAAATGGCAAAATCTGTTTTCTTACCTAGAATCACCTTTAGCGGAAGCTATACGCGTTTAAATGACGACATTACTTTTGACGATGACACCAAAGCGTTATTAATAGAAACTCAAAAACTTATTATTAAAGATGCTATAGGTCTGCCTTTTAATTCGCCTTTTCCTGAAGATATTCCATTACAGGAAGCCGCCAACTTGCAGGACAAGAATATCCTAAAATCCTCTGTGGACTTAGATTGGGTATTATTCAGTGGTTTTGAAGCTAGCCATGCACTTAAGGCTAGTAAACATAAAGAATCTTCTTTACATTATGTAGGTCTAGCCGAAGCCGATAAAATCGCTTTACAAATTATTGAAACTTACGATAAATTAGCACTTGTAAAAGCCTCAAAAAAAGTTTTAACCACCACAGAAAACTATTTAAATGAGCAAACTTTTTATGTCAAAAAAGCCATTAAAAATGGTTTAGCGACACCAATTAGCAGAAAAAAAATTGAACTCGCCCAACAACAATTAAAAGCTAAACAAATCGATTATGAACATAAAACCACTCTATTAATAGAAGTGCTTCATCAATTAACAGGAGAACCCAAAGCCAACTTGCGATTACTTAGTCCAGAATTACAATTGTTTGCATTTAACGCCGCTTCAGACACAAAAAAACGAAATGAAATTAAGGCCTTAGAAGAAGCTGAAAAAGCCACCAACTATAAGGCAAAAATGGAAAAAAGTAATTTTATACCTAAGGTTGCACTTAAAGGCCATTATGAGTTTATTGAAGATAATCTATCCTTATTAGATCCCAAATGGTTTATAGGCGCAGGTATTAAATGGCATGTTTTTGATGGTAACTCATCACGATTAAAAAGTAAAAAAACACGACTAGAAAGTGAAAAACTAAAAGAACAGATTGATGATGCCAACGAAAAAATTGCCTTAAGTA
The DNA here is from genome assembly GCF_036903175.1 of Winogradskyella sp. ECml5-4. Taxonomy (NCBI): domain Bacteria; kingdom Pseudomonadati; phylum Bacteroidota; class Flavobacteriia; order Flavobacteriales; family Flavobacteriaceae; genus Winogradskyella; species Winogradskyella sp. ECml5-4. The sequence continues at coordinate 231,226 of NZ_JAYJLF010000002.1, forward strand.
TTACCAAAGCACAATTAACTTACGAAGCTGCCATTGAAAACACTAAGGTGGTTGAAAAAGAAATTGAATTAGCTCAAGAAACTTATAATTTAGTTAATCAACAATACAAAAATAATTTGGCTTCAATCAATGAGGTTCTCGATGCTTTAAACGATGTAGAAAAAGCCAATTTTAAACTGCAAGAATCATTCTATAATGAGCGAAGAGCTGTTACAGAACTGCTTCATGCTAAAGGTATACTTACATATTAATTCAATAACGCTATACAATGAACACTTATAAAACTCTCATCTTCAGTTTTTTTACACTGTTACTCCTTCAATCGTGTAAGCACGACCCAATTACACCTTTAAGGGGAAAAGTAAAATTTGAAACCATTGCTGTTAGTAGTAAAATACCTGGACGTATTAATGCCATATATGTTGAAGAAGGACAAACGGTAAAAAAAGGAGATACTTTAGCTTTGCTTAATATTCCTGAAGTGAATGCTAAACTACTACAAGCTAATGGTGCAATTACAGCAGCACAAGGCCAATTAAGCATGGCTCATAATGGTGCCACATCCGAACAATTAAATCAGATTGAAGGTCAATTAGAAGCCGGAAAAGCCCAATTAGAGTTTGCACAAGAATCTTACCAAAGGCTACAAAACATGTATCAAGACTCTTTAGTTAGCCAACAGCAATTTGACGAAGTAAAAATGAAATTAAAAATGGCAAAAGCTCAAGTTGCTAGTTTAGAAGCCAAACGCGATGAAGTAAAAAAAGGAACACGAACTGAACAAATAGAACAAGCTAAAGGACAATTAGAGCGAGCACTTGGAGCAAAAGAAGAGGTACTTTCGGCTTCAAATGAACAATATGTCATTGCGCCTGCAGCTATGTCTATAGAAACTATTAGCTTAGAAGAAGGCGAATTATTAACGGCTGGATTTACCTTATTCAACGGTTATAAAACAGAAAGTGTGTATTTCAGGTTTACAGTTCCGGAATCAAAAATTTATGATTTTGAAGTCGGAAAACACCTCACCATAATTAACCCATACACTAAAATAGAAACCACAGCTAAAATCGTTGCGATAAAACAATTGGCGCAGTATGCAGACATAACAAGTACAGCACCTCTGTACCAATTATCGGAGTCTATATACGAATTAAAAGTTGTACCAACAGCCGATGTTTCTGAACAAAAGTTTTTCAGTAATGCGACCATGCTCATAAAAAATTAGGTAATGAAAACATTTATAAGCTTACTTAAAATTGAGTTTAAACGCATTTTTTCAAATGGTGTTTTACTTGCTATTTTTTTTGGTGCACCTATTGGCTACGGTATTTTATTTGGCTATGTATACCAACAAGCAAAAGTTGTAGATTTACCTATTGTTATTGTAGATCAAGATCAAAGTCCAACAACAGATAAAATTATTGATGCTTTTGAAGATAATGAAGTGTTACTTGTTGTAGATGTACGGTCTTCTGACGTCAATATTATAAACGAAATGCCTGTAGAACAATATGCTGCGGTTATTACCTTACCTTCAGATTTTGAAAAAAATATTCTACAGAAAAATCATCCTGAAGTACGTATTGATCTTAATATGGCTAATATTTTAAATGCCAACACGGCAAGCAAAAATATAAGTTCGGTTTTAATGACATTAAATGCAGGCATAGAAATCGAAGGACTTAAAAAGCAAGGCCTGCATCCTACACAAGCAAAAGCAGCTTATGAAAGCTTTAAAATAAATTTTAACAAGCTCTACAATTCTACAGGGAACTATGTTACGTTTATGCTACCAGGTTTACTAGCTGCAATTATGCAACAGGTTATTTTCCTAGCAATGGCATTGGTGTTTTCTAGAGATTTTGAAGATGGCTACTTTATTACCTTAACAAAAAAAAGCAAGTCTTCATTTTATCATGTTATGTTAAAAGCCACTCCATTTCTTATAATGCTTCCTATAATGTGGTTATTTGTTAGTATGCTCTTTCCGTATTTTAATATTACAGCAGCTATTTTTAATATCCCAATGCTAATTTTAACCCTATTATTAACACTAGCTTCTATGGGAATTGGTATGCTCTTTTCTATTGCCATACCAAGTCAGCTAAAAGCTACAGAGTTATTAATGGTTATTTCTACACCAGCATTTATACTAAGCGGATTTACATGGCCAACGATAGCTATACCAGATTTTATTACTAGCATAGCACAATTTATTCCTGTGACACAGTTCTTAAGTGGTTTCAGAACAATTGCTTTTTACGATGGAGATGTTTCGGCTATAGCTTCGGAAATTAAAATGTTAATATTAATAATTATTGTCACTTTTATTGCGATGATTGCACTCCTTCAATTTAAAATTAACACCTCTGTAAAAAAACAAAACATGGCTTAAAAACTACTCAGAATTAAAACCTAAAAGTAGAACCGTATTAAATTTATAGCTGATTATAGTTTTTGAAGTATTATGAGATAATCTACAGACTATAACAAATTACTTAACCATAAAAAAGGCCAACTCATTATAGATAATCTTTCTTTAGCATAACAATTAAATTCACTCTGATGAAAGAATATGAGTTAATAGCATTCTACTTGCGTACTTTTGTAGGGAATGGCTTTACACCTCTTTAAACTAATTGTAATCCTATGGAACACATCGTTGAAAAATTTTATACAGCTCTAAGTAATTGTGATGGCCCAACCATGATATCTTGTTATCATAAAGACATCGTTTTTGAAGATCCTGCCTTTGGAACATTAAAAGGAGAACGTGCTAAAGCCATGTGGTTAATGTTATGCGAATCGCAAAACGGAAAAGGATTTAACGTTGAGTTTTCAGCCATAAAAGCTAATGACAAATCAGGTTCTGCACACTGGGAAGCTATTTATAATTTTAGCAAAACAGGAAGAAAAGTACATAATAAGATTGATGCTAAGTTTGAATTTAAAGATGGTTTGATAATTAAACATACAGACAAATTCAATTTACATAAATGGGCCAAACAAGCTATGGGAATTAAAGGTTTTTTCTTTGGAGGGATGACCTTCTTTAAAAACAAGCTTCAAAGCCAAACCAATTATACTTTAGATAAATACATAAAAAATAAAAAAGCCATCTAACGAATTAGATAGCTTTTGGGACAATGTTTCTTTTTAGGGACTTGGAGTTTACTTTATGTTTCATTGCTATTTTTAACACTTCAAAATTAATGCCAAAACGTTAAAGTACGGTCTATTAGCTGTATTCTTTTACCTTTCCTACAACTCCTTTAAAAAAGGATTTCATATATTTAAAATCTGCCTCAATATTGTCAGTAGGATAAAATGGTTCTGACACCTTATTCTGTTTATTCTCAAAATCAAAAGTGTACATTATAATTGGAACATTGGCTTTTTTTGCGATATAGTAAAATCCTGTTTTCCATTTTTCTACTTTTTTTCTAGTCCCTTCTGGTGATAATGCCAACCTAAACTCATCTTCTCCTTCAAATAACTTAGCTATAGTTTCTACTTTATTTTGACCAGAAGTTCTATCTAAAGCTTTTCCACCTACTGCTCTAAAGTAATAACCAAATGGCCATACAAAAAGCTCTTTTTTTCCAACAAAATTAGTTTTTACTTGTGTTACACTCCTTAATAACAGAGACAAATAAAAATCGACCCAACTGGTATGCGGTGCAGCAATAATAACAGCTTTCTTAATGGTATCTTTAGAAAAGTTGGTATTACCAACCACTTTCCACCCCATGATTTTAAAATATATAATTTTAGCTAACCAACGCATCTAGCACTATTATTTTATTAATATTTAATAATTTTTTAAAGTGTTATGCCGATACAATTGACTTTAAATAAAAACTAAAATGATTTTAATGAATACACTTAAAGCCGTATCGGTATTACATTTTTTTGTAGAGCTCCAATAGCTTTTCTCTAGTAATAACCGTTCTCCAGTTCTTACCAATGGCATTTTCCCATAGTGGCTCTAAACTCAAAGCAACATCTATCATAATATCAAACTGATCTTGTTCTAAATCGGCACAAATACCTTGTGGTAATTTAATATTATGTTTGGCTTTCATCTGTTTAAAAATGGCAACACCTTCTGGATAATATTCTTCTAAATGATCAAATACAATACAATTTCCAATACCATGTTTTACTCCTAAAAGGTAACCTAAACCATAACTCATAGCATGTGCAACACCAACTTGCGAATAGGCAATACTCATACCTCCATGCCAAGATGCCATCATTAATTTGTCTTGTGATTCTTCAGGACTTAATGAGTCTCCTAAAAATATTTCCTTACAAAGTTCATATGCTTTTTCGCCATAACTTTGGCTAAATGCATTTAAATATGTTCCTGTAAGCGACTCTACACAATGCACAAAACAATCCATACCAGTGTAAAACCACTGATCTTTTGGAACATCTTTAGTTAATTCTGGATCTAATATCACTTGGTAAAAAGGGGTATGATCACTGTTAATACCAAGTTTACGAACAGGACCAGTTAAAATTGTAGTCCTAGACACTTCTGCGCCTGTTCCTGAGATTGTTGGAATTCCTACATGATAAATTGCAGGATGTTTAATTAAATCCCAACCTTGATAGTCTTTAGATTCACCTTTATTGGTAAGCATTAAAGATACTGCTTTTGCAATATCTAAAACCGTACCTCCTCCAATACCTATGATACCTGACGGCAGCTCACTATATTCTAATATAATATCTTCTACCAACTGATCTATTTGATCTGTTCTCGGTTCCTCTTTGGTAGGTATATATATTATTTTATCCTTGTAGGATAATGTTATACGAGAGGTTAACCAATGATTGCCTTTAAAGACATCATCAACATAAAATATAAATGGTGCGTTTCTTCCTTTGCGCTTTGGGGCGAGAATCTCATCGAGTTGATTAAAACTTCCTCGTCCAAAAACAACTCTGGACACCATTGGATAATTTTTGAATATCATTTACTTTATATCTTTAACAAAAATAATAACTTAGTTTATATTTAATAACTATTTAAATGAAATTGTAATTTTTCATTAAATAGTCCAATATGATAGCCATCTACCAAGGCGTGATTAACACTGATAGCGACTTGCATTTCTTTTTTTGACTCTACACGTTCCATTCTGCTAAACGCTAATTTTGGTATAGAGTCTTTATCTCCTTTAAACGGTTCTTTATGACCTATAAAATTGACCCATGGCAAAGATGAACAATGCACACAATCCATTGAATTTACAGGTGGAAATAAATCATTAGAACCAAATATTCTTTCTTTTTCTTTTAAAAAATTATTCTGAAATTTAAAAATATCTTTATCATAGTTTACAAACGAGAACCCAAATGTTTTATTAGGTCTTAAAATTGTTGGTGATGCATGAATGGTATCAAACATAACAACCTCGTTAGCTTCATTTATTCTGTATTTTAGATTTTCAACATCATTTATGGCCTGCATTGTGGCATGTAAATAGGTCACAAAAAAAGATGTTACATTATCGTGTGAAAACTCATAAGCATTTGTGACATCTACTTTAAATGTAACCGCAAAATAAGGGTCTACAAACGTATTAAAGAACTCAAAATGAGCTTGCCTATTCCATGTATGCTTATCTAGTATTTTCAATTTTTTAATTAAAATATTTTAAAATTTCGGTTAAACTATGCTCCGTTTCATATTCTGCCCCATTAGATTCGTGTTTAGATACTTTTTCATGTTGCCATGTGGTATGAAAAGGCACATGAATCGCTTTTGAACCTATCTTTACAAGAGGTAAAATGTCTGATTTTAATGAATTACCAACCATTACAAACGCTTCTGGCTCAATATCCAATCGTTTTAATAACTGCTTATAATTAACCTCTTGTTTTTCACTTAACACTTCAATATGATGGAAATACTTTAACAATCCTGATTTCTCTAATTTTCGTTCTTGGTCTAATAAATCACCTTTTGTGGCAACAATTAACTTGTAATCTTTAGATAAGGTTTTAAGGACATCTTCTACTCCATCTAATAGTTCAATAGGCTTGTTAATCATATCCTTACCTATCTCTAATATTTCGGCTATTATAGTATTTGACACCTTACCATTAGACAACTCTACTGCCAATTCAATCATTGATAATATAAAGCCCTTAACTCCATAACCATAGATAGATAGATTTTTCATTTCCATCTTAAAAAGCTCTTGGTCTATTTTGTTTGGTGTTTCATAATGCGACAATAAAAGACCAACTCTCTCTTCTGCTTCTCTAAAATAGGTTTCATTCACCCAAAGCGTATCATCGGCATCAAAACCAATTACCTTTATGTTACTGTAATTTACTTCCACAAACGTTTCGCTTTTTCTAAATCTTCAGGTGTATCAATTTCTACTCCTTGTATTTTAGTTTCTACCATTTTTATACGCTTACCATATTCTAGGTACCTGATACATTCAATCTTTTCAGAAGCTTCTAAAAATTGCATTGGTAAAACCGTAAAATCTAATAACGCTTGTTTTCTAAAGGCATAAACACCTTTGTGCTTAAAGTAACGCGCACCTACATTTTTATCTCTTGGAAATGGTATTGGACTTCGTGAAAAATACAAAGCGAAATTTTGCTGATCTACAATAACTTTAACGGTATTGGGATTATTAATTTCTTCTAAATCCTCAATTTCTACCATTAAAGAGGCTAAGTCGATTTCTTTATCCTTATCATCCTTAAACACATCAATAACTTTCGCTAAACTTTCGCCCTCTGTAAACGGTTCATCACCTTGTACATTTATAACAATATCACAATCAATATTAGCTACAGCTTCAGCAATTCTATCACTTCCCGATTCGTGTTCTTTTAAACTCATAATGGCTTTACCTCCATTATTAACAATCTCATTAAAAATAATATCACTATCTGTCACCACATAAACTTCACTAAAGAGTTGCGTGGCAACCGTGGCTTCATAAGTTCTTAGAATTACAGATTTCCCCGCTAAATTTTGCATCAATTTACCTGGAAATCGTGACGCACTATAACGTGCAGGAATCATGGAAATAATTTTCATTTAATAAGATATATATAATGATAGTATTTAATTTCAAAAATAAGATTTAAAAGCTGATTTCGGTCAATTTGATCGTAACTTTTTATAGAGTTTAAATATCAAATAAAATATGAATACTACTAAAATTATAGCTAAAATGGGTAAAAAGATAGAGATTATAGACATTACAATCGAAGTCCCTGTTTCTATAGTTGATACAATTGGATTTCCAAAACCAGCAGTAGATACAGTAGACCCCAAACGTGTTGCACTTGCAGAACTTTTAACAGCTGCTGCAGTACCTCCTCCTGCTATAATTGCTAATGCCCAAGTAATTACCGGACTTAAATCTGCTACGGTAGATACCATAACTGCTGTTCCGGCAATGGTCGCTAACGGAATAGCAATACTATCTAATAAGTTATCTACAACAGGAATGTAGTACGCTACAATTTCGACCAAAGTAGCAATACCCAATGTAATTACAGCTGCTGTGCTTCCAATCCATTGCCAAGATTCATTAAGCTCCCAAACATTAAAATAGGCTGCTAAACTCAAAGCAAACAATGGTAAAAAAACTCTAAAGCCTACGGAAGCCGAAAGACCAATCCCTAAAAAAATACTTAAAATTGTTTCTGTCATTATAGTTTAGTTTGACTCTTTTTCTACAAACATCTCATCTTTAAAACCTATTAAATACAGTTTTTCTTTCGCCCTTGTTATGGCCGTATACAACCATCTAATATAATCTCTGTCCATACCATTAGGTAAGTAAGGTTGCTCTACAAAAATGGTGTTCCATTGGCCACCTTGCGATTTATGACAGGTAATCGCATAAGAAAACTTTACTTGCAAGGCATTAAAATACTTATTGTTCTTAACCCCTAAAAAGCGTTTGTATTTTGTTTCGCCTTCATAATCTTTGGATACTTCTTGGTATAATCGGTTGGACTCTTCATAACTTAAAGATGCGCTTTCTACATCAATAGTATCTAAAAGTAATACGGTTTCAAACGGTTTCATATTAGGGTAATCTACCATTCGTAACTTAACTTCTGCAAATCTAAAACCGTATAATTCTTTGATGCTAAAAATTTCTAGCACTTCAATAATATCACCATTAGCAATAAAACCAGCTTCGGTATTAGGTTTTAACCAAAAATAATTATTCTTTACCACCATTAAATAATCGCCTGCCGAAAGTTCTGTTTCATTAAATAGAATACGTTGACGAATTTGTTGATTGTAAGCATTTGCACGCTTATTACTTCTAACAATAATGGCTGTTTCCTCGTAACCATCGGCACTATAAGCATCATTAATAGCGTCCATAATTTCGTAGCCATCTATTAAGCGTACACTATCTGTAAAGCCATTAAGGTTGAATTTAAAACTCTCATAAAAATTAGATTCTAAAACCGCTCTAAGTTCGGTTGCATTACTTAAAATCCCAGAACCTTGTTCTTGTCGCACCACTTCATCTAACTCAATTCCTACAACATCTTTATTATAGTTTAAACTGAGTCGGTTTTCATCTAAAGCAGGACTTAAATCGGACTTCACCGGAGGCAACTGTGCTTTATCTCCTATTAATAGTAATTTACAGTCGTGACCAGAATACACATATTGCATTAGGTCATCGAGTAACGAACTACTATCAAACGATTTTGTGTCCGAAGGAGTATCTGGTATCATGGAAGCTTCATCAACAATAAAAATAGTATTGCGATGTTTATTAGGTTGCATTACAAAATTGACACCTCCTCCTTTATCTTTTTTAGGAAAATAAATCTTTTTATGAATGGTAAATGCCTCCTTTTTAGAGTAATTTGAAATAACCTTAGCAGCTCGACCTGTAGGAGCTAATAAAACCGCACTTTTTTTTGCTTGCCACAAATTGGAAACAATGGTTCCAATTATGCTAGTTTTACCTGTACCTGCGTACCCTTTTAATAAGTAAATTGAATTTTTATTAGTGTCAAAAATAAATTGAGACAATTGCATTAACACCATGTCTTGCTTAGAAGTTGGTGCAAATGGAAATTTAGATTTTAATAACGAATAGAATGCAGAAGCATTAGAAACCATAACAGAAATAAATATATAGCAAGATACTATTATTCTCTATTTTAAAAGCTCATATTGCATTTAGTTCGCTTTTTTAATATTTTTTATTTTAGATAGTTTTAACGAACAAAAAAAAATTGTAGATTTGCGATAGACCTAATTAATAAAAACATTTATGAAAGTAATTATAGCAATTGTATTAATTATAGCATTGACCATAGGGATTGTGTGGGCAATTGACAAATTTGTTCCAAAAAAGATAAAGCCATTTATCAACTTAATACTTTGGGCTTTAATTTTTGTTTTAGGTTATATGACTTTTAATTCGGTTTATGATGAGATTAAATTTAATCAACTTAAAGTAGAACGTTATAAAGTGGTTATCGATCGTTTAATTGACGTAAGAGACTCACAATTAGCATACAAAGATGTAAATGGCGAATTTGCTGGAGATTTTGACAAACTAATCAAATTTGTAGAAAACGGAAAAGTTCCAATTACACAAAGACGTGACACATTAGTATTAGATGAAGAAAGAACAAAACTTTTTGGTGGTGTAGAAACCATGAAAACAATTACTTTAATTGATACACTAAGCTTTTACTCTGTAAAAGATTCTATATTCAAAGGAAGTGACAGATACAAAACAATGATGAATGTAGGTGTTGGTAAAGAAGGTGCTAAATTCACACTTAAAGCTGGTAAACTAGATGAGTTTCCTGTATTTGAAGTAAGTGTAGATAAAGCGGTTGTTTTGGATGACCAAGAACCTTACTTAATTGAAAAAGAAAATCAAGTTGTTTCTGTAGACGGTGTTAATGGTCCTACTTTAAAAGTAGGTTCTATGGAGGAAGTATTCACTAAAGGAAACTGGCCAAAAAGCTACACAAATAAAGAATAGTTTGAAAATAAACGATATTAAAGAACTGTCCATTCAAATTAATTTGAATGGGCTTTCTTTTTGTATTCTAAACAGAACAACGAATACTGTAGAGTTTCTTAAAATTATTGATTTTGAGCAAAAATTAACACCAGATGCTGTTCTTAATCAACTAAAAACAGAATTAGGTAGCAATGCCGTGTTTTCAGAAGACTTTAATGATGTTTTAGTCATACATCAAAATGAATTGGCAACACTTGTGCCTGAAGAATTTTACAACTCGGCTAATAAAACCGATTATTTAAAATTCAATTCAAAAATACTTAAAAACGATTTTATTACAGAGGACAACATCGCTATAAACAAAAGCGTAAATGTTTATGTGCCGTATGTAAATATTAATAATTACATTTTTGAAACCTTTGGAGAGTTTGTCTATAAACACTCTTCTAGTATACTTATTGATGCGTTTTTACAAAATTCTGAAACAGCAGAAGGTTCAAACGTCTATATCAATGTTAATAAAACTACAATTGAAATATTAGTTGTTGAAAACAGCACTCTACAACTATTTAATGTTTTTGAATACCATAGTAAAGAAGATTTTCTCTACTATATATTATTTGTTTTTGAACAACTAAAACTAGATGTAGAAACCACAGCAGTTCAATTATGTGGCAATATTGTCATTGGAGACGAACTCTTTGTTATGCTCTACATTTATATAAGACACGTTAGTTTTATAGAAGAAGCTTACGACTTTAAAATCGCAGCAGAAACAGACAGGCGCTACCTACACCAACATTTTTTAATCTTAAATTCCTTTTAATGCGTATTATTTCAGGTTTGTATAAAGGCAGACGAATTACAGCTCCTAAAAAATTACCTGTAAGACCAACCACAGATATGGCAAAGGAAGCACTTTTTAACATCATAAATAATCAGTATTATTTTGATGCTATTTCTGTTTTAGATTTATTTTCTGGAACAGGCAATATTAGTTACGAGTTTGCCTCTAGAGGCACTGAAGATATCACAGCTGTAGATGAAAATTACGGCTGCATTAAATTTATAAATGACACTGCTGAAGCTTTTGAAATGACGATTAGCACTATTAAAAGTGATGTTTTTAAATTTCTTGAAAAATCAAAACAAAAGCATAGTATTATTTTTGCCGATCCGCCTTATAATTTTGAATTGGCTGCTTTTTCTAAAATTCCAGAATTAGTTTTTAAGAATGAATTACTTGAAGAGGAAGGTGTACTCATTGTAGAACACTCTAAACACACCGATTTAAGTCAATTAGAACATTACTCACATTCTAAAAGTTATGGTGGGAATATGTTTAGCTTTTTTACAAAGTAACTCTCTATCAGACCTGTAGGTTAATTCCCAATCAATTAAATTCACTAACTTAGTAATCCTAAGTAACTTTCTTTTAATTATTATCACCCTACTGATTTTAATAGCCTCACGCATTAAGTGTTTTTGCTCCAAAATTGATTTGTAACTATTAATCAATTATATAATTTAAAAACAGCTATTATGAAAATCTCAAAAAAGGTTATTATTCTGTCATTTCTATGCCTAAGTATCAGTTTTATTACCAACGCACAAGAAAGTAAAGTGACTATTGAATTTAAAAATGCAGAAACAGCAGTAAAACTCATTAGAACTTACACCGAAGCATTACAAAAAGGAAACGTGAACACTATGAGCTCACAACTTCATGAAAAAGCCATGATATATGGCTTAGGCGGCGGCATAGACTCTTTAAACGTACAACAACACAAAGAATACTACACTAACAGTACAAACCAATTTAAACACTCTATTAGCAGAGATTTATATTTACCCGTAAAAGTTGAAAACAACTGGAATGAAGGAGAATGGATCTTATCTTGGGGAACAAACACAATTACGAATAAAAAAACAGGAAAAGAAGTTATAATCCCCTACCATACAGCTTCTTTGATACAAGATGATAAAATTATATATATACGCTACTACTACGATGTGCTCAACATATTAACAACTCAAGGTTATACTATTACACCACCAAAAAAATAACTATAATCTTTAAATAAACACAAAAACCATCTATTTCTAGATGGTTTTTTATGCTTAAGTAAATCTATAAGCCGAATTCTGTACTCTAATAAAAGAGCCCTTATCATTTATCTACGTTTACTGTTACCAGCAAACTTTAGCTGCCCACCCTCTAACAATCGCGCGTGCACGCTCAAACGTTAGTTTACATGACATTGCACCACATAGAGTTTACCTGGTTTCACTACAGCATTACCTGTACATACTTTCTGTTGCACTTTTCCTAGCCTTACGACTGGTGGCTGTTAACCACTATGATTGCACTATGGTGTTCGGACTTTCCTACCCTAAATAAATTTAGAATCGATAAGGCGATTTACTTGTTGACAAAGTTAAAATATTAGAGCGAAGTGTGGGAATAAATATTATAAAAGAATTAATCCATTTTCTTTAATTCAGTTCTTGGGACTCTAAATAAAAGCACAATTCCTGCTATAAAAAAGATGACGAGAAACAAAATAGCATTTCTCATACTACCAGTAACTTGGTCTATGGTTGCAAAAATGACCATTCCAATAACAATACCTATTTTTTCTGCCACATCATAAAAACTAAAATAAGATGTAGTGTCTTCAGTTTGTGGTAAGAATTTTGAATAAGTAGATCTTGCTAATGATTGTACTCCTCCCATAACTAAACCTACAAAACCAGCAGCAATATAAAACTGCAATGCTGTTTCCATAAAATAGGCATAAAAGCAAAGTGCCATCCAAAAGAAATTAATAACGATAAGTGTCTTTATATTTCCAAATTTTGAAGATGCTCTAGAGGTTAAAAACGCACCAAGTATCGCTACTAATTGAATTACTAAAATACTAGTAATTAATCCTTGGGTTTTCGCATCAGAACTTCCCCAAGCAATCTCTTCTTCTCCAAAATAAACAGCCACCAACATGATGGTTTGAACTGCCATACTAAACACAAAAAACGCAACTAAATATCGTTTTAAGCGCAGGTTTTGTTTTAATTGAATCCAAACTTGTCTCAATTCTTGCAAACCATTAAAAACAACATCTCTTGTCACTTTTCCGCCATTTGAAACACCTTTTGGAAGTATATAAAAGGTGTATTGACTAAATAAAATCCACCATAAACCTACGGTTATAAATGAAACTCTCATTGCTTCAAATGATGCTTTATTCTTGGCCGTTTGCAGTGCTTCGGCGATTTCTTGCTCTGTACCACTTTCTGTTATAGTTTTAGCAATACTCATATCAAAACCAAACCAATCTGGTTTCATTACCATAGCTAAGTTTACGAGTAATAAAACAACACTTCCTAAATAGCCCATGCTAAAACCTTTGGCACTAATACTATCTTGTTGTTCAGGATAAGCGATATCTGGCAAATATGAATTATAAAACACCAAACTTCCCCAATAGCCTATTAATCCCATAAAATAAAATAACAGACTTATATGAACACTATCTAAACTAAACCAATACAAACCTATACAGCCTATACCACCAACATAGCAGAAAAACTTCATAAAGCTCTTTTTATTACCAACGTAATCTGCAATACCAGAAAGAATAGGTGACATAAAAGCAACCACTAAAAACGTAAATGCTGTAACATAAGTAATTAAAGCAGTGCTTTTAAATACCATTCCAAAAGCAGGAACCGTTTTTTCAACTTGAGATACAAATAGTGCAGAGTAAAATATTGGAAATATTGATGATGCAATCGTTAAGGTATAAACAGAATTTGCCCAATCGTAAAATGCCCAGGCATTGAGAAGTTTTTTACTTCCTTTTTTAAGTTCACTCATAAATACTAAATAAAAAAAACTGCTCAAATTGAGCAGCTTCTAAAGTAATCAAATATTTATTAATTCAATATTAATTTATAGGTCTAAAACTCGTTATTCCAAATTTCTTAGCTTCTGCTTTTGCCTTTGGAGCTAATTCTCTTAAGTTTTTAATTCTAGAATCATTACTTGGGTGTGTACTCATAAATTCTGGTGGTGCTTCACCTCCACTATTTGCTTTCATACGCTCCCAAAGTACAGAGGCTTCATCTGGATTATAACCTGCAATTGCCATTAAATATAATCCTATTTCATCTGCTTCTGTTTCATGAGCTCTACTAAAAGGTAACATTCCTGCAACGTTAGAAACAACTCCATAAGACTGATTAAATATCCCTAAAGCTTGTTCATCATTTGATAAGGCTACATTTCCTGCTACAGCTAAACCTTGTTGAATGTACGATGCACTCATTCGTTGTTGACCATGATTAGCCAACGCATGCGCTACCTCATGTGCCATAATTGCTGCAATACCAGTCTCATTTGCTGCAATTGGCAAAATCCCTGTATAAAATGCAATTTTTCCTCCTGGCATACACCATGCATTTACTTGTTCTGATTCGATAAGTTTATATTCCCATTTATAATCGTCTAAATAACCATGATTCCCATTTGCGGTTAACCAACGTTCTGATGCAATTGCAATACGTTGACCTACACGTGTTATCATATCGGCATCTTCAGTTCCAGTTATGACTTTACTATCTGAAAGTACCTGATTATATTGTGCAAATGAAGATGGAAACAATTGATCATTACCAACAAATGCTAAGGTTTTTTTACCTGTAAATGGGTTTGTTGCACATGAAGCCACAAAAGCAACAATTGCAATACCCAATACTAATTTATTAAATTTCATAGCTAATAGTTTTATTAAGAGTTACACTAAAATACAAAAAACATTTTGTACTCTTTGGACACCAAAATAATTAATTGGTCACTAGAAAATCACTAGAATTAAGACTTATTTCCAATGATATGTAACTGAGAAAAATTCTTATCAACAACAATAGATGTTATACCATTTGCTTTCATGCTTTTAAGCGCTATTTTTTCATTATCTAATTGCACTTCTACAATATCAAATGGCAAGCCATGAAATTGAATATTAAAGGTATCATATTTAGTTACAAATTTTCCTTCTTTATACTGATTAATTATTAGCTCTTCAGACTTCCCTCTAAGTGTAAAATTTCTAAGACTGTAACGTCCTTTAGTATAATCAAAACCATCATTGGCATCGCTATAAAGTTCGCTTTCTTCTTTCCCATTTTTATAATAAACATCTAAAGTAATTTCCTTTATTTCTTTTTCTCCAACATATTGTTGAATTGGAAATTTAGGAATTATCGCTCCTTCTTTTACAAAAATTGGCATACTATCAATGTCAGCATCAACCCACATTTCTTTGCCTCCTTTTATAATTTCATTGGTCCAGAAATTATACCAATTACCTTTAGGAATATACATACGTCTTCCTTTAGCATTAGGCTCTAATACAGGGCAAGCTAAAATTTGCTCACCAAAAATAAACTCATCCGTTCTATAATGAGTTTGTACATCTTCTTGATCAAAAAGTACTAAAGATTTCAATAATGGAGTACCATGGTCTACGTAATTCCAGAATGCTGTATATAAATATGGTAATATCTGGTAACGAATTTCAATAAACTTTCTTACAATATCTGTAACATCTTCATCAAAAGTCCATGGTTCTTGATCGCCATGATCTCCAGAAGAATGCACTCTAAAAAATGGATGAAAAATCCCTAATTGAATCCAACGTGTAAACAACTCGCCTTGAGGTTGCTCTGCAAATCCTCCAATATCACTACCAGCAAACGAAAACCCAGACATTGCCATACGTTGTGCTTGTATATTTGCAATCCATAAATGATCCCAAGTAGCGACGTTATCTCCTGTCCAAGTTGACGTGTAACGTTGTGTACCAGAATAAGCTGCACGTGTAATAACAAATGGACGTTTAGGGTATGAATATTTTTTTAAGCCTTGGTATGTTGCTCGCGCCATTTGCATACCATAAATATTATGAGCTTTTCTATGGCTACAAGGGTTACCATCATAATCATGACGCACATCGTCTGGGAAAGTTTTATTAGGCACTTCCATAACAGCTGGCTCATTCATATCGTTCCAAACACCTTTAATTCCGATATCTTCAATCAATTCTTGAAATAGTCCAGACCACCATTCTCTTACTTCAGGGTTTGTAAAATCTGGAAAATAACATTCTCCTGGCCATACTTTCCCTTTCATGTAATCTCCATCGGCTCGTTTACAGAAGTAATCATTTTCTAAAGCCTCCTTAAAAACAGAATAGTCCTTATCTATTTTAATTCCTGGATCAATAATAGCAACGGTTTTAAACCCATCGTCCAATAATTCTTTTACCATTCGTTTTGGATCTGGAAAATACTCTTTATTCCAAGTAAAACAACGGAAACCTTCCATATAATCGATATCTAAATAAATAGCATCACATGGAATTTTTAATTTTCTAAACGTAGATGTAATTTCTTTTACTTTACTTTCTGGATAATAACTCCATTTGCATTGATGAAATCCTAATGCCCAAAGTGGTGGCAAATGGTGTGGTTTTCCTGTTAAATCTGTATAACTTTCTACAACATCACTCATTTTTGGACCGTAGAAAAAATAATAATTCATCTCACCACCTTGTGCCCAAAAACTGGTTACATTTCTACGCTCTTGTGCAAAATCGAAAGACGACTTAAACGTATTATCAAAGAAAATACCATAAGCCTTACCATGATGTAAACCTGTGTAAAACGGAATCGTTTTGTAAATAGGATCTGTATCTTTTCCGTAAGCATATGAGTCTGTTACCCAATTGCTATAGCGTTTCCCTTTTAAGTTAAGATGATTAGGTTTATCTCCAAGTCCATAATAACTTTCGCCATCATTAGACACTTTACTCATCTTTACAATGTTTCCTCCATGCTCATAGCTTTCTTCCCAATGAAATCCACCTTCGTCTTGGTTAATAAGCGTACCATCATTAACATCGTAAATGGATTTTCTCATATCTTCTTTAGAAATTACGCAAAGTAATTTAGACGTTGAGATTTCATAAACATCTTCTTTTTCCTCTATTTCTAACTTGTTGTAACCTGTACTTGCATATTTGGTAATGGCATAAGAAAAATCGTTATTAAAATTACCAACTGTAGTATACCTAAAACGAAGTAAACTATCTCTAACAACCGTTAATTCTAAAATAACATCATTTGCTGCTGTAAAATATAGTTTATCAACGTCTTTTTTAAAATCTATTATTTGCGAAGGAAATAAATCTCCTTTATTTTCTAATTCTGTATTTACAATCATGGGTTAACTTTTAGGCAAAAATTACTTGCAAAAAAACGGAAAAAATTAAACACTAAAAAGGGTTTATCCTAGTAATTACATGATTTAGCAACTATTACGTTTTCGGTCATAAATTTTACAATTATGATAATTTTTATACGATTTATTGACATAAACGCATATCCTAATTAACAAAATAAATAAAAAAGACCTGTTAGATTATAAAACCTAACAAGCCTAAATCATCTTGATCTTTTTTTCATTTATTTTGAGTACTTAAAAACAACCATACCTATAGGTGGAATATTAATTTCTAAAGAATTATCTCTATAATTCCAAGGTTCTGATTGCGTCGCTTTTTTTCTGTTTTTATATTCTCCTGTTCCGAAATATTTTTTTAAATCACTATTAAAAATTTCTTTTAACTGGCCTTTTCTTGGCACTCCTATTCTATATTTTTCTTGTGGAACAGGTGTCATATTACAAGCTATAATAACATCATCTTCTTGATTATTTCCTTTTCTTATATATGTAAAAACTGAATTTTTAGAATCTCCATAATCAATCCATTCAAAGCCATCTGCTTCAAATTGTTTTTCATATAAAGCCGGCTCATTTTTATATAATGTGTTTAAATCTTTAATTAAGGCTTGCACACCTTTGTGTAAATCGTATTGTAACAAATGCCAATCGAGACTGTTTTTAAAATTCCATTCGCTACTTTGCCCAAATTCTGCTCCTTGAAACAATAGATTCGTTCCAGGATGTGTAAACATATACCCATAAAGCAGTCTTAAATTTGCAAAACGTTGCCATTCATCTCCTGGCATTTTACCTAAAATAGATTTTTTACCATATACAACTTCATCATGACTTAAAGGCAACATAAAGTTTTCTGTGAACACATAAGTCATTGAAAAGGTTAAGTCATCTTGATGGAATTGTCTATATATTGGTTCTTTTGCAAAATATTGAAGTGTATCATGCATCCAACCCATCATCCATTTCATTCCAAAACCAAGTCCACCTATAAAAGTAGGTTTTGATACCATTGGAAACGCCGTAGATTCTTCAGCTATAGTTTGTACATCTGGAAATGAAGCATACACCGCTTCGTTCATTTCTCTTAAGAATGATATGGCTTCTAAATTTTCATTTCCACCATACATATTAGGCTCCCATTGCCCATCTTCTCTACTATAATCTAAAAATAACATGGAAGCTACTGCGTCTACCCTAAAACCATCTGCATGGTATTGGTCTAACCAAAAAATAGCATTACTAATTAAAAATGATTTGACTTCGTTACGTCCGTAATTAAAAATTAAACTCTTCCAATCTTGATGGTACCCTTTCCGTTTATCTGGGTGTTCATAAAGTGCTGAACCATCAAAGAAACCTAATCCGTGTGCATCTTCTGGAAAATGTGAAGGCACCCAATCGAGAATAATACCTATATCGTTTTGATGAAACTTATCTACTAACAATTTAAATTCTTCAGGATAACCAAATCGTGATGTTGGCGCAAAATACCCCGTTACTTGATAGCCCCAAGATGGATCATAAGGATATTCCATTATCGGCATTAATTCTACGTGCGTAAAGTTCATATCTTTTACGTACTTGACCAATTCATCTGCCAACTCTACATAAGACATAAAGCGATTTTCTTCAACATTCTTTTTCCAAGACCCTAAATGAACTTCATAAACAGAATATGGCGCATTTAAAGCGTTATTCTTTTTGCGCTTTTTCATCCATTTTGTATCCTTCCACTTATAGTTATCTTCCCAAACGATTGAGGCTGTATTAGGATTATGCTCTGCTCGTCTAGCGTAAGGATCTGCCTTTTCTGTTACAATATCGTTATTACTACTAAGAATCTTATATTTATACTTACTCCCTTTTCCAGCACCAGGAATAAAACCTTCCCAAATTCCGCTAGAATCCCAGCGTACATTTAATTTGTGTTCGCCTTCTGTCCAAAAATTAAAGTCTCCAACTACAGATACCATTTTAGCACTAGGTGCCCAAACAGCAAAATATACACCTTCTACTCCATCTACGGTTGTTATGTGTGAACCAAATTTCTCGTATAAACGATAGTGCTTTCCAGATTTAAAAAGATCGATATCAAAATCTGTAAAACGACTGTGTGTTATTACTTTTGCCATATTTATAGTACAAATCCCTTAGGAATTATAGCGTCTTTCCTTATAACAACTATACCATCTTTAATTACATATTCTTCTTTTTCTGTATCTGCTAAGTGAGATCCACCGTTAATTCTTACATCGTCACCAATGCGTACATTTTTATCTATAATAGTATTCTTGATATAACACCTTTCTCCTATACCTAAAAGTATTTCTGTTTTATTGTTTTTTATATCATCTAAAGATTCATAATCATCATTACCCATCATATAAGTATTAATGATTGTAGAATCTTTACCTATTCTAGATCGAATACCAATAACAGATTTTTCAATCTTAGCGGCATTTATTAAACAACCTTCAGCAATGACTGCTCTATCTAAAGCAGTACCTGTAATTTTTGAAGTTGGAAGAATCCTCGCATTAGTATAGGTCCGTTGTTTAGAATCGTATAAGTTA
Source organism: Winogradskyella sp. ECml5-4 (assembly GCF_036903175.1). NCBI lineage: Bacteria > Pseudomonadati > Bacteroidota > Flavobacteriia > Flavobacteriales > Flavobacteriaceae > Winogradskyella > Winogradskyella sp. ECml5-4. The sequence goes on from NZ_JAYJLF010000002.1 coordinate 251,115, forward strand.
AATTGCGGTAAATCATCTGTGAAACCAAGATTTGCCTCAAAAAATGAGTCTATATTTCCAATATCTGTCCAATACCCTTCATATTGGTAACTTAACGTTTTATGTTTGTCTATAGATTGAGGAATAATCTCTTTACCAAAATCATTAGTTTCGGGATTATTCATTAAATCAATTAACAATTCTCTATTAAAAATATAAATCCCCATAGAAGCAAGATGGTTACGACCTTGAGCTTTCATCTCTTCACTTGTTTCAGACGTCCAATCTGGCAATAAATCTGAACTTGGTTTTTCAACAAATGAGGTAACAACATTATTTTCATCTGTCTTAAGAATACCAAAAGAAGTAGCGTCTTTCTCATTTACTGGTATTGTTGCAATAGAAATCTCGGCATTGGATTCTCTATGCGCTTTAATCATTTCATTAAAATCCATTTGATATAACTGATCACCTGATAAAATTAAAGCATACTCAAAATCGTGCGCTTTAATATGATGCATACTTTGTCTCACGGCATCTGCGGTGCCTTGAAACCAAGATTTACTTTCTGGTGTTTGTTCTGCTGCTAATACATCTACAAACGCAGAACTAAAAAAACTAAAATGATAAGTGTTTTTTATATGTCTATTTAATGATGCTGAATTAAACTGCGTTAACACATACATGCGTTTAATATCAGAATTAATACAATTAGAAATAGGTATGTCTACTAATCTATATTTACCAGCTATTGGCACTGCAGGTTTAGATCGTTTTTCAGTTAATGGATATAGTCGAGATCCTTGGCCGCCACCAAGTATAATGGACAATACTTTATCGTTTATCATAGCTTTAGTTTAGTTTATTGAATTGTATAAGTTTATATATGCTTTAGCTGAAACCTCCCAAGAATGATCTATGCTCATTATATGTTTTCGGTTCGCTTTAAATTCTTTTTGTTGAGTATAAAACTCTTTCCCTCTATTAATTGCAACCACAATATCCTGTTCGGAAACTTCATTATGACATATACCAAAACCATGGTCGCCAATATCTACAACAGTGTCTTTTAATCCTCCAATGCGTCTTACAATTGGCACAGTTCCGTACCTTAAGGAATACATTTGGTTTAATCCGCATGGTTCTACACGAGATGGCATTAATAAAAAATCTGCTCCAGCATAAATAATATGAGACAGTTTTTCGTCATAACCAATAAACGCATTATAATTTCCTTTATGTTTTAGTATTAAATCAAACAATTCTTTCTCTGTTTCTTTAGCTCCAGATCCTAAAACAATGACAGCTATATCTTTAGAACGCAACGCATAGTCTAGCGCATGTGGCAGAAGCTCTGCTCCTTTTTCACCAACTAAACGTCCTATAAAAGCAAATAAGGGTTTACTTTTATCCAAATTAAACTGAGAACACAACCATTCTTTATTCGCCTTCTTCCCTGATTCTACAGTCGTTTTTTTATAATTTTTTATAATGAATTTATCCGTTTCTGGATTCCAAACAGCCGAATCTATGCCATTTAAAATTCCAACTGCTTTAGAACTTTCATGAGACAATAAAGACTCGAGTCCGTTGGCACTATATTTTAATTCTTCCATATAACTCGGCGACACAGTAGTCACGCGCCAAGCACATTTTATTGCTGCAGCTAGTGGGTTTATCATACCATCCCACATTAATAATCCTACATTTTCAATATTAAATTCAGGTATCTTATATAAGTTATCGTAAGACATCCATCCTTGATATTGTGCATTATGGATTGTAGTAATAACAGGTATTTTATTTAGCGACTCATATTTATAACTTTCTTGTGCCATAAATGGAATTAGACCTGTATGATGGTCATGACAATGAATATAGTCTGGTTTTTTCTTTAAAGTTAATATCCAATCTAAAGCCGCTATTTGAAATGCTAAAAAACGATTGGTATCATTATCTGTATAAACACTTTCTGTATATAGCAAATCTTTAACATGAACGAAGAAAACATCAAATTCTAAAACAGCGTCTTCAATTTTTAAAATATCGAAATTTAATTCTTGGTTTCCCAAAATTAAATTAGCCTGATAAACCAAAGTAAACTTATGCGATTGAGTAAATTTAGTGTTATAAAATGGCATTATAACAGCACTATTAGCACCTATTTCATTTTGGTACTTGGGCAAAGCGCCAACAACATCAGCCAAACCACCTACTTTAGCAATTGGGTAACATTCTGCACTTATATGTATTATTTTCATTAATATGGACTCGTTTATTGTTGACGTTGTTAAATTTAACAATAATAAAAATAAAGTCAAGAGTATTTTGAATGTAATTTCAAATAAAAACATATACTATTTCGTAATGAACAAAACATGATAACGACCAAACCAACAACCCTAATTTTAAAAAAAAATTAATTTTGAAAAAGATAATATTACTTACCCTTATTAGTTTGTTTTTTAGCTGTAACAGCTCAGCCCAAAAAAATGAAACTAAAGAAACATTTCCTGTTACTAAAACAGACGCAGAATGGAAAGCACAACTCACCAAAGAACAATACTACATTTTAAGAGAAGCCGGAACTGAAAGACCATTTTCTAGCCCCTTAAATAAAAATTACGAAAAAGGTGTATACCATTGTGCCGCTTGTAATACTCCTTTATTTAAAAGTGAACATAAATTCGATTCAGGAACAGGATGGCCAAGTTTTGATCGTGTAATTGAAGGTAATGTTGCCTTTGGTACAGATACAAAAATTGGTTATACAAGAGACGAAGAACATTGCGCAACTTGCGGTGGCCATTTAGGACACGTGTTTAATGACGGCCCAAAAGAAACCACAGGTAAAAGACACTGCATTAATGGAGATGCTTTAAAATTTGTTGCTTCTAAAGAGTAAAATCTGTAATAATACATAAGCTAAATAGCGTTATTACATCTATCTATTTTTTATAATAGTTTATCAGATGTTATATCGCTATTTTTATAGGGATTAAATTTAAGCTTTATGGATTCTTCTTATTTACCTAGTACAATTAAACAATTTGAATACTACAAATCCCTTGGCGATAAAACCATTGCACAATTGACTTTTGACGAATTAAAAAAAGAATTTGCTCAAGATTCTAATTCCGTTTCTATCATTGTAAAACATCTTGTTGGTAATATGCTTAGCCGTTGGACCAATTTTTTAACCGAAGATGGCGAAAAAAAATGGCGTAAACGTGATGAAGAATTTATAGATGATTTTAAATCAAAAGATGAATTGCTAGACGCTTGGAACAAAGGTTGGAATTGTTTGTTTACAGCCATCAAACCACTATCAAATCATAACTTAGAGCAAGTTATCTATATTAGAAACCAAGGCCATTCTGTTACCGAAGCCATCAACAGACAAATGATGCATTATGCTTATCATGTTGGGCAAATCGTATATATTGGCAAATTAATTAAAGGCGAACATTGGAAATCACTATCTATTCCTAAAGGACAATCAAAAGCCTATAATAAAGACAAGTTTCAACACGACAAAAGCCGCAAACATTTTACAGAAGATCTCTAATTAAAATGACAAAACTATAAGGCTTCAAACCTCAAAGATCTGCTTAGAAAAGACATCAGATGATTTAAAGCTTTGGTGATTTAGAATTTCATTTTGCTATTTGGAGTTTTCTTTTTGGAATTTGTTACTTTTGTAACTTCAAAATTTCAACTAAAATAACTTACCCATGAGTAAATACGATATTATAGTATTAGGAAGTGGTCCTGGTGGCTACGTAACCGCAATAAGAGCATCGCAATTAGGATTTAAAACTGCCGTTGTAGAAAAAGAAAGCCTTGGTGGTGTATGCTTAAATTGGGGCTGTATCCCTACGAAAGCACTTTTAAAATCTGCTCAAGTATTTGAATATCTTAAACATGCTGAAGATTACGGACTTAAAGTTTCTGGTGCTGAACACGATTTTGATGCCGTTGTTAAACGTAGTCGTGGTGTTGCTGAAGGCATGAGTAATGGTGTAAAATTCTTAATGAAAAAGAATAAAATAGACGTTATTGAAGGTTTTGGAACACTAAAAACTGGAAAGAAAATAGATGTTGATGGTACAGAATATTCTGCAGACCACATCATTATTGCTACAGGAGCACGCTCACGCGAATTACCAAGCTTACCGCAAGATGGTAAAAAAGTAATTGGATACAGACAAGCCATGACTTTAGAAAAGCAACCAAAAAAGATGATTGTTGTAGGTTCTGGAGCCATTGGAGTTGAGTTTGCTTATTTCTACAACTCAATGGGAACAGAAGTGACTATTGTAGAATATTTAGATAAAATCGTTCCTGTTGAAGATGATGAGGTTTCAAAGCAATTAGAACGTAGCTTTAAGAAATCTGGAATTAAAATTATGACTTCTGCAGAAGTAACTTCTGTAGATACCTCTGGAGTTGGTGTAAAAGCCACAGTAAAAACAAAAAAAGGAGAAGAAGTACTAGAAGCTGATATTGTATTATCTGCGGTTGGTATAAAGTCTAATATTGAAAATATAGGTCTAGAAAATGTTGGCATCGCAGTTGACAGAGATAAAATTTTAGTTAATGATTATTATCAAACTAACATTCCTGGCTATTATGCGATTGGAGATGTTACTCCTGGCCAAGCATTAGCACACGTTGCATCTGCAGAAGGTATTCTTTGTGTAGAAAAAATTGCTGGTCAGCATGTAGAAGCTTTAGATTATGGTAATATTCCTGGTTGTACCTATTGTTCTCCAGAAATTGCTAGTGTTGGTTTAACTGAAGCTCAAGCCAAAGCACAAGGCTTAGATGTTAAGATTGGTAAATTTCCTTTCTCTGCCTCAGGAAAAGCAAGTGCTAGTGGCGCAAAAGATGGTTTTGTAAAAGTAATTTTTGATGCTAAATATGGCGAATGGTTAGGATGCCATATGATTGGTGCTGGAGTAACAGATATGATTGCTGAGGCTGTTTTAGGTCGTAAATTAGAAACTACAGGACATGAAGTGCTAAAAGCAGTGCATCCTCACCCAACAATGAGTGAAGCGGTTATGGAAGCTGTTGCAGCAGCTTATGATGAAGTGATTCACCTATAACAAATTATAGTTAAAATTTTAGAGTTATACGTTTTTACAACTGAAACACTAAACGTTTTATATTTAAAATGCGATTCGTTAGAATCGCATTTTTTTGTTTCTACATTTTCTTATTACCTGCTTTTACTAAAAGCTAGACATAAAAAAAGGGCAACAAATTGCTGCCCTATAGTATATGAATAACTAAAATTTAATCTACATAATGTGGATCTCCAAGTTGTTCGTAAGACGTTAAAGAACATCCGCCTCCAACACTTTGATTAGAACCGTAAACAACATTGTCTTCGTTTAAATACGTTACAGTAAATGGCACACTTGTTTCACCTCTTACATAAATTGCAGATAAGCTAGAATCTGTCCACTCCCATTCTTGAAGATAAGTAGGAGTACCATTTATTCCACTCTTAGAATACATAGATCCATCAGGATAAAAAGCATAATACCCTAAACCATCATAAGAATAATCTTCCCCTTCTTCACCACAACCAGAAAAATTAAAATCACTAGTTGTATGAGACCACCATTTTTGAGATCCTTCATTTCTGCTTAAACCACTAAACCCTGTTAAGGTCTCATTTCTTAATTCTAAGGCAACAATTTCACCAGATGGTACACCATCTAAATTACCACTATCTCCACTATCGTCACTAGAACATGACATAAAGATAGCTCCAACCATAAAAAAGGCCATTAAAATTTTTGTTTTAGGTAAGTACATTCTCATAATTATATTTGTATTAAATTGGTTACACTTTATAGATTCTAGTTTTAACTAACGCATTATAAAACGATTAGAAGAACTGCAATGCTTATATGTTAAAACTATGTTAATAACCACTAAATTAAAAAAACCTCCGTTAAACAACCAATAAAAAAGTTTAAACTCTGTTTTAGCTTTAAAAGCACACACCTAACCACCTAATACAATAGCGTAATTACAATTTACAGGCTAAACCTAAAAAAACGCCATTAGGTGATATTTCTTCAAAACCAATAGTGTATTTCATATGTAGATCTAATCTTGAAGTAAAAGTGTAAGCAAACCCTAAATCTGCTCTAACTTTTAATTTAGCGTTTGAAAAATCGAAGAAATAATTTAAACTCGGACCTACAAGAATATCAAAATGATCCTTTATTTTATATTTTAAATATATAGGAGCATTTAAAAAATCAAAATCTCCTAGATTTATATAAAGTAATTCCGGTTGTAAAAGAAAATCGTTTTCAATTTCAAAGTCTACAAAGCAACCTATATAATATCCTAATTCTACATCTGGAGTCTCACCAAAACTCCCCTCTTCTACTTTAAAAAAGGTAAAATTCAATCCGCCTTTTACACCAAAACCTGTTTGGGCTTGTACATTAGATGTACTAATTATAACAATAAAAACAAAGAACGTTTTAATAAGATTCTTCATATAAACAATTTTAAGCATTCATAAAATTAAAAATCCGTACCTAATACATCTTTGTGACGAACTTTGTTTAAATAAAGCTCTCAATTGCTAATTCATAACTTTGCAAACCAAAACCTAAAATAACCCCTTTAGCATTAGGCGAAATATACGATTGATGTCTAAACTCTTCTCTAGAAAATGTATTAGAGATATGTACCTCTACCACAGGAGTTGTAATGGCTTTAACAGCATCACCAATCCCTACAGACGTATGCGTATAAGCTGCAGCGTTTAAAACAATCCCATCATAAGTAAAACCTACATCTTGTAGTTTATCTATAAGTTCACCTTCTATATTAGATTGAAAGTGCTCCAATTCTACATCAGGATATTTTTTCACTACTGTATCAAAAAACTCCATAAAAGTTAAATTACCGTAGATATTAGTCTCGCGTTTACCTAGTAAATTAAGGTTAGGGCCGTTGATAATTATTATTTTCTTCATGTAGTAAATATATTAAAATATGCGCATAAAAAAACCGAAGCGTTTGCTTCGGTTTTAATATATAATTAAATGTTTTGTATGTCTTATAACTTGAATAAGATACCAAAGTTAGCTGTTCCACCAAATGGGTTAGCAACATCACCAAAACCTAAGTTAAATTCTGATACAGCTTCTGCACCATCAACGTCTGCTTTAGCAGTAGCGAAAGATAATACGTTCTTTAAACCAAAAGATAAAGCAATTTTTTCAGTTACGAAATAGTTAATACCTAAATCTAAACCAGCTCCAATAGTATTTACTTTGAAATCGTTTAATTTATCATTTTGGTTAGCATAACCTACACCAAATTCAGTAAAAGTTTTAAAACGCTCACCTAAATCTAAAAAGTAATAACGAGCAAAAGCACCAACACCAAAACCAGAATAATCTGCTGTATCATTACCTGCAACTTCTTCTTTAGAAGACATAAAAGATAATTCACCACCAATAGCTAAATCTTCGCTAATGAAATAACCTAATTTTGGGCTAATTTCAAATCCAGAAGTTTTTTCTTCAGTGTTTTTGTCATTTGTACTGTTAAAACCAATCATACCTTCTACAAAGATATCACCTTCAGCAAAACCAAAAGTTTTAGCTTCTTCTTGTGCACTTACACTTGTAAATCCTAATACTGCAACTGCAGCTGTAAATAATAATTTTTTCATAATTAAAGTTTAATTTTTATAATTAAATTGGTCGGCAAATGTAGACTTTAGTTTTATACTAAAAATCTAAATTATGTTAAAAATATATGCATTTCAACGATATTTTTTAACACTTTGTCATGCGTTTTGAGTGAATCACTTCTTTTTCAAATAATTATACAAATACAAATGTTAAAGCATATAGCCTACATACACATGTAAGACACGACTCTTTATTGTCCAATCACTAAAGCACTCAGTACCGTTAATATTAGTAAACCTAAATATAACACGCAAAAAAGTTTAAACACTCCTTAATATGTAGCTAACACTACTATTAAACCCGAAGTCAGCTCCTTCTAAATTACCTTTTACATAGTTTTCTGTAGATTCAGAAAAATGATTCCTCTTATAAAGCCTTAGAAAATTACTGAACCACTCGCCAAAACAGATTGCTAACATTACTTAATATATAATGCTTATTTATAAACAAAAAAAAGAGGCGAATCGCCTCTTTTTAAATATGTAATTTTCTAGATTTAGAACTTGTATCCTACACTTGCAGCAAAACCAGAAATTTTAATTGAACCATCCCCTTCGCCTGTATAATGATCATTTAATTGAAAACCATAACGTGCTTGTACAAATAATTCTTCACTAATATCATAACCAGCACCTATTGCTAATTGTAAGTTTAATTTTGTTCCATCATCAAAAGAATCTATATAGTCACCAACATCTCCACCTACAAATCCAATTTGTGGTCCAGCTTGAATATTAAATTCATCTGAAATATTGTACTTAGCTATCGCATTAAGTCCAAACATAGAAAGGTCACCTGCAATTGTGTAAGTCAATTCAGGTTGTACTGCAAATTGATCAGATACTTCAAATTCAGCAAAAGCACCAAGATGAAAACCTGTTTCTGATTCTGTGGCATCCCCAAATCCACCGCTATCAACTTTAAGAGACATCATTGATAATCCACCTAAAGCACCGAAAGTTTGTGCATTGATGCTTGTGAAAGCAAACACTGCAAAAGCAGCCAAAAATAATTTTTTCATAATATTCTAATTTTTAGATTAATAGATACAAACTAAAGTCTTTTTTCTTAGATATAAAAATTTCTTTTAACAGTTATTAACAATTTTATACACAAATACACACAAGAAGCTAGTTGTCAACCATATACAAAGACACTTATTAACAATTAAAATTAAAAATACGATAAATTGCGTACTATTTTTAGGAGTAATTCAACATTTAAATCATTATTTTTAGCCATGAAATGGCAACAAGCAATAACAGATTACAAACATTATCTTCAAATAGAACGTGGGTTATCTAAAAACTCAATAGAAAACTATAGTTATGACATAAAAAAAATGATTTCATATTTAGAGGATCATTCGATAAACGTTTCCCCTATTACTATAGATAATACTATTATTAAAGCGTTTATTTATTCTGTTTCAAAATCTTTAAATCCAAGATCACAAGCTCGTTTAATCTCTGGACTTCGTAATTTTTTTGATTATTTAATTTTTGAAAATTACAGAAGTACTAATCCAGTAGATTTAATTGAATCGCCAAGAATTGGAAGAAAATTACCAGACACCTTATCTATTGAAGATATTGACAACTTAATTAACGCCATTGATTTAAGTTACCAATATAATGGTGTTAATCTAGGAGAGCGCAATAGAGCAATTATTGAAACTTTATACAGTTGTGGTTTACGAGTTAGCGAGCTTATAGGTCTTAAAGTTTCAGATTTATTTTTTGAAGAAGGTTTTATAAAAGTTACAGGAAAAGGCGATAAGCAACGTTTTGTTCCTATTAGTCCTTCAACACAGAATTATATAACTATTTGGATAACCATAAGAAACCATATTGAAGTACAGCCTGACTCTAAAGATGTTCTCTTTTTAAATTATAAAGGAAAACAACTCACACGAGCCATGATTTTTACCATTATAAAAAAACTTGTAGAAACTACAGGATTAAAAAAAACAGTCTCTCCCCATACGTTTAGACATTCTTTTGCTACACATTTATTAGAAAACGGAGCCGATTTAAGAGCTATACAAATGATGCTAGGTCATGAAAGCATTACAACTACAGAAATCTACATGCATGTAGATCGGTCACATTTAAGTGAAGTTCTAAACAAGTTTCATCCTAGAAAATAAGCAAAAAAAAAAACACCCTATTTAATGTGACATTTTCTTACAAATAGTGTCCAAAAATAAAGCACAGATTAATGAAATTCCCTAAACTAAACTTAAGAAACTACAAATCAAACACTTCTAAATCTACGTTTGAAGATCAGAAACACAAAACGGCATTAGAAATTTCTAATGTTGGTCTTTGGGATTGGAATATTACAACTAATAAAGTTTTTTATTCAAAAGAATCTAAGCAAATCATTGGCTATGCAGACGACGATTTAAAAAACACTTCTGAAGTTTGGGATAGCAAAGTACATCCCGATGATAGCGATGTTTACTATAAAAATTTCAATTCTCATTTAAAGGGTGAAATAGATTTGTACGAAAACGAATATCGTATAAAATGTAAAGACGGCAGTTACAAATGGATTTTAGATAAAGGGAAAATTGTAGAGCGAGATAAAAATGGTAAACCTTCTCGTATTATTGGCACACATACAGATATTACAAAACTAAAAAATAACGAAACACAACTCAATAAAAGTCTTCAGCTTATTACAAGCCAGAATAAAAGATTATATAGTTTTACTCATATCGTTTCTCATAATTTAAAAACTCATATTGGGAATCTAAAAAATATTTTAGAGTTTTATGACGAAGCTTCTTCGGAAACAGAGAAAAAAGAACTGGTTGGTCACTTACAATCTATTTCAGAATCCTTAACCACAACCATTGAAGATTTAGATGATATTGTCAGTATCAAGTCTAAAGTTCATACTAACCAACTTAACGAACGTGTAAATCTTTATAGCTTAAGCAATAAAGTTATAGAGAGTTTAAAAATAGAAAGCGACAAAAGAAGCGTTACCATACATAATGCTTTAAGAAAAGACGAAGTATTATTAACTAATGCTGCGTATTTAGAAAGTGTGTTTTATAATTTGATTTCTAACGGTATAAAATATTCAGACCCAAATAAAAAGGCCCAAATAGTCATTCAGTCTATTCAATCTAAAGAAGCTGTAAAAATTCTAATTTCAGATAATGGAATAGGAATAGATATGACCAAATTTAAAGATCAAGTATTTGAAATGTATCAAACATTCCATGGTACAGATAGAAAAGATTCTAGAGGTATTGGACTATACATAACAAAAACACAAGTTGAAGCTTTAAATGGTGTAATTTTAATGGAAAGCAAGCTCAACGAAGGAACTGCTTTTTCTATTACATTTAAAAAGCAAAAAGGACTCTAAGTTTATGCCTTTGTTTTTTTTTAGCGACTTAAAGTAATGACAGTTATATTTCTTATTTACTTATAATTATTTTACAATAATCCAATGCTTGATTATTTAGAAAATATTAGTTTTTCTAAAGGAATATCTATTTCTGGTGTCTGTAATAGAAAGTAACTGTCATTAATACTCAAAGTTGACGAAACTTCCATTTTATTAAATCTAACGTTTCCTAAAAAACGGCAACTATTAAAACGTGTTGTCTTGTTTTTAGTGCTTATAAAATCAAAATCCTGAAGAAATATAGAGTGGCTCAAATCGGCTTTATCCATAAACTCTGTATAATTAAAAAGCGACTTACCTCTACAGTCTATTAAAGTAAAGTCGGCATATTTATAAAACGTTGCAGCACTAAATTGCGATTCAGAATTAAACAAGCTGCTTTGAAAACTTACCGTACCGTAAAACTTAGTGTTCATAAAATTAGCTTTTTGATTAAAAAATGCATTTTGAAATCGCAACGATTCCTCAAATACACATTTATTAAAAAATGCATTTTCATGACAGTTTAGTTCTTCAAAATTGGCACTCTTATTAAACGATGATCCCGTAAAATCAGTTCTTCCAACAATACTACTTCCTCTAAAATTCACATCGTCCATAAAAATACAATCTATAAAAGAAACGTTGCCTTGAAAAGCGGTTAGCACAATGTTTCCGTTTTCCATTTTCCTAAAAGCATTTACAGACTTATTAAATATGCATTTTTTAAAAGTGATACCAGATTTTATATTCACCTGATAAACTCCTTCACTTATAAGATGTGTATTAAAAAATGATGTGAAATCAAGTAGCTCATCAATGGTCTGATTCTCTATATAAACATGCTGTTCATTTTGTATTAATTGTTTTAGGTTATTGTCTTTATTGTTTGAAGCGTTTTGGGTGGCACAAGATAACTGCGTTAAAGCAGCCATTAGCAATAGAACATATTTCATAAGTCGTGTATTTTAAAAATGAGATTTCAAGACCTATGCAAATTTGATTACATAGGCTTGAAACTTCACTATTGATTAATTAAATCTTAATTCCCGTAGTATTTATCCTTGACACGTTGGATATGCGTATCAATTTTACTATCTATATTTCCGTTTTGCTTTTCTTTTTTAATGAATTCTAAAATTTCTTTTTGTGTATATGCATTTTTAAAACTCTCAGTAACCACCGTATTGTGAATATTGTTTTTTAGCCTTTCAGAATTAGGCTCAACATTATTTACGAAATTGAACTGACTAACACTATCTGCAGATCTAGAGCTATAACCGTAATCAAAATATTTTGGGTCTATAGTTGTATAAAACAAATTATTCATTTCATCTTGTTCATTAAATTTATCTTCTGCATCAGCAATTAAAACCAAATAATAATAACCTGATAATTCTGGCATATAGTAAGTTCTTGTTTGGCTTTGTTGTCCCCAAGCCGTTTGGGTAAAACTAGAACCTGATGGAATATCGAGATTAAAGATACAGTTGTCTGCCGTTGGGCAATCGTAAGTATTCACAGGAATTGAACTATTAAACTGATCGTAATAAATTACACCATAATCATTGGCATCAAAGGCATTGAAATAAATATAATAAATAGACCAATCGTTATTTACAGATGCTGTTTGGTTTCCTATATTATAAATATTAAAATCAATCATTCTTTCTGTTGCAATCCCACTAATTTGGTAAGTAGAATAATCTGCAAAAACCCATGGTGCTAGATCCACTCCTGAGGTATTGGGATCAACGTCGTCTGGCGGATTATTATCTCCTCCACTTTCTTGGTCTGAGGCAATAAAAAGAGGTTTATCTCCATCGTAACTGGTACAAAACTCATTAATCATATAGTTATAGTCTATCCAGATGTATCCAAAATCTCCCCATAATTCGCCCCAAGAATTAATAACTTTAAAAGCGCCTCCAGAACCTTTAGAATCATCATAACCTGCAATTACCATTGCATGATATGCATGTTGCCCAACATTATTATAAGATGTACTTGAGGACAATACAACATTGCTATTCCAACTCATAAAATTATCGGCTAATTTTGCGCCAAGAATTACAGGAATATTGTTCGCTAAATTTTGTTTAATACTTGAAATATTGGCGTCAATTTTTCTCCAATATTTTATTTTATTCTGATTAGCTTCTGTAGTCCAACTCGATTGCACATTAGAACTAGAACAATCACCTAAATTTGTATAAGGCACTGTTTGAGCCGTAGCTACTCCTCTATTTTGAAGCACAGTAAGTGCTTCAGAAAAATTAGTACCACTACAATCCTGACCTTTATTATTATCTGGAATTGCAGTAAATAAATCTTTAGCACTAAATTGATTAGATGGTGATGCCAATTGTGAAGTTGAGTACCCTTTACTCATTCCATTTAAAGCAGTCTTAATATTATAACCTACCGCCCAAGACACACAAGTACCGTATTGACCTTGATCTCCAATGGGTGGAAATTTAGGAACCAAATCTACCGACGAAGGTAAACTGGTGTTTCCAAAGCTAAAATTTGTTGATGTTGGGATGCTGCTTAGATCATCTTGTCCATTCCATCCAAGCGCAAATTCACTTTGTGGATTATCATCATCATCGTCAATAGGCTCACTATCTTTGTCACAACTAACAAAAACACTTAATTGTAGTGCAAGAATAGCATACAGAAATAAATTAATTTTTTTCATAATAATTGGTTTAATAGTTCGTATTACCTGTATATCGAAACCAATTAAATATGTCATCACAAAAAACTTTAATAATTTAAAAAAGTTACTTTGTGAGCTTACTGCTACTATTTGGAGCATAAAAAAAGTGCCCTTATTTCTAAAGGCACTTTTTTCATTATAATTTTACTTAATTATTTTGCAATATTCACTGCTCTTGTTTCTCTAATCACAGTAACCTTAACCTGACCCGGATAAGTCATATCTGTTTGGATTTTTTGAGAAATCTCAAACGATAAACTTGCTGCTTTTTCGTCCGTTACCTTTTCACTCTCTACAATAACACGTAGTTCTCTACCTGCTTGTATTGCATAAGCTTTCTTTACGCCCGTAAACCCGAAAGCGACATCTTCTAAATCTTTAAGACGTTGTATATAAGAATCTAATACTTGGCGTCTTGCACCTGGTCTTGCTCCAGAAATAGCATCACATACCTGTATTATTGGCGACAATAAAGTCGTCATTTCTATTTCATCGTGGTGTGCTCCAATAGCATTACAAACTTCTGGTTTTTCACCATGTTTTTCTGCCCATTGCATTCCTAAAATAGCATGTGGAGTTTCTACATCTGTTTCAGAAGATGGCACTTTTCCTATATCGTGTAATAATCCTGCTCGTTTAGCTAACTTAGGGTTTAAACCTAATTCTGCAGCCATTACACCACAGAGTTTAGCAACTTCTCGAGAGTGTTGTAATAAGTTTTGTCCGTAAGACGAACGGTACTTCATACGACCTACCATCTTTATTAATTCTGGGTGTAAACCATGAATTCCTAAATCGATAACCGTACGTTTTCCAACTTCTATAATTTCTTGTTCTATTTGTTTTTCGGTCTTTTTTACAATTTCTTCAATTCTTGCAGGATGTATTCTTCCATCAGTCACCAACTTGTGCAACGATAAACGTGCTATTTCACGTCGTACAGAATCAAAACACGATAAGATAATGGCTTCTGGAGTATCATCTACAATAATTTCAACTCCTGTTGCAGCCTCAATTGCTCTAATATTTCTTCCTTCTCTACCAATAATTCTACCTTTAACATCATCAGACTCTATATTAAAGACAGAGACACAGTTATCTACAGCTTCCTCTGTTCCAATACGCTGAATTGTATTGATAATTATTTTCTTAGCCTCTTGCTGAGCTGTTAACTTAGCCTCTTCTACATGATCTTGTATAAAAGCCATGGCATCAGTTTTAGCCTCTTCTTTAAGCGATTCTATTAATTGCTCCTTAGCTTCTTCTGCAGATAATGAAGAAATAACTTCTAGTTGTTTTATTTGGTTTTTGTGAGCCTTATCAACTTCTTCTTGTTTCTTTTCTAAAAATTCTAATCTAAAATCGTAATCCTTGATTTTAGACTCTAAAGATTGATTCGTTTTTTTAGACTTAGAAAGTTCGTTAGATATTTGAGACTCTTTATCTCTAATTCTTTTTTCAGTTTCAGCCATTTTCTTATCACGAGATAGTATTACTTTTTCGTGCTCAGATTTAAGCTCAATAAATTTTTCTTTTGCCTGAAGCATTTTATCTTTTTTAATAGATTCTCCATCAGACTTTGCTTGCTTTAAAATAGATTTAGCTTCCATTTCTGCATTTGCAATTAGTTTAGAAGCTTTTCCTTTTTCTAAAGATTTTGCTATAATATATCCCAGTATTACTCCTAATACTACTCCGCCAACTATATATATAATTGTGTTAGTGTCCATTTTTCTTATTTAGTTTATTTAGATTGGTGGTTCTTTTTTAAATTTCTACCTAAAGTTGAAATATAAAAAAAGCCTATATCAGTTATCGGTTTTGTATAAACTCCTTAAAAACAAGTTTAGGGCTAACAAGCTGATCAAAAATCTGTCTAAGATACTGAAACGAGTTCAGCACTAACAGCACGATTTTACAACTTAAACTCACCCTTTTTAAAGAATTAATCGTTGAGTTTATCAAAAAATGTAACTAATATAGGCAGTAACCTTATTTTATTTTAAAGAACGTACGAGTTAAATATGTGCTTGTAAAAGTTCATTCAAAGCTTCTAACTTTTCTTGAACCTCTTCATTTACATACTCTTTATCTATTGATTTTTGCTCTACTTGAGCCGCAAATTGCAAGGCACACATGGCCAAAACATCTTGCTTATCTCTTACAGAGTAATTCTGCTCAAATTGTCCAATCATAGCCTCAATTTTCTTTGTGGCTTTTCGTAAACCTTCCTCTTGACTCGGGTTTATCGTTAACGGATAAACTCTATTTGCTATAGAAAGTTTAATTTTTAATTGTTCTGACATATCACGTCTAAATTTACAACTTTATTCTGAGAGTTGCCCTATACAATGGTCAATATCTCTTATAAGTGCATTTATTTTGAGCTTCGTTTCTCGTTTATTTTCGTCACTACCAAGCATTGAATTTGCCATTTTGAGTGTATCATGTTTTTCTATCCAACCAGCAATTTCTTCCTGCTGATCCAAAACCTTTTGTTGCTGCTGTTGTAATTGTTCTGAGAGCTTAGCGTTGGTCTGTTTTAAAACCTCTTGCTTGTGTAAAATCTTACTGATTTTATTCTCTAACGCGTCAACAATGTCTTCTATTTTACTCATTAAAGCAATTCAATACTATTGAAACAAAGTTAACATACCAAATGAAGAAATACAATTCTTTTACAATTATTTTTTATTTATATAACTTTAAAGGGTTTAAAGCGTTAAGAAAAATAATGCGCTTTTAACGTTTGATTATCGTTATCAAATTAATATTTTAGCAGTAATAGTACAACATATGAAACAATTTTTGATACTTTTTTTACTAACCTGCTCTGCTTATGGACAATCAGAATATCCTCAAGATTATTTTAGAAATCCACTAGATATTTCTTTGGTTCTTGCCGGAACATTTGCAGAATTAAGGTCAACTCATTTTCATGGTGGTTTAGATATTAAAACACAACAAAAAGAAGGCTTAAAAGTTTATACCGCTGCACAAGGTTACGTAAGCAGGATTAAAGTTTCGCATTTTGGCTACGGAAAAGCCTTATACATTACACATCCTAATGGGTATACAACCGTTTATGGGCATCTTAAAAAATTCTCAAAGCGTTTAGAAGACTATATTAAAGAATGCCAGTATGAAAAAGAGAGTTATGAGGTAGAAATGTTTCCAGGAGTCGAAGAAATCTTAGTAGAACCTAACGAAGTTATTGCTTATTCTGGTAATACAGGTAGTTCTGGCGGACCGCATTTACATTTCGAAATTAGAGATAATCAAGAACGCCCAATGAACCCTTTGCTTTTTGGATTGGAAGTAAAAGACTCAAAAGCACCTTATGTCACTGCTATTTTTGCATATCCTAAAGATGAAAACGCAACTATTAATGGTAAAAACGAAAGAACTGAACTACGATTAATCCCAAGAAAAACAGGAGATTATATGGTTGAAGAAATTAAAGCCCATGGAGCTATTGGTTTTGGTGTTACTTCTAATGACAAACAAGATTTAGCTCCAAATAAAAATGGCGTCAGTAATATCCAGTCATTCTTTAACGGTAATAAAAGTTTAGAAGTCGATTTTAAACGTTTTAGTTTTGATGAAACTAAACATATAAAAAGGTATGTAGATTACGAATACTACAAAAGTAAAAAATCTAAAATTCAGAAGTTATTCATTGAAAAAAATAACCCTTTAAGTCTTTTTAAAGACCCTTATGACAATGGTTATGTTATGATTAAAGACAGTACATCTTCTGTTTACAAAATAAGAATAAGAGATTATCATGATAATGAAACATGGGTAACAATACCAATAAAAGGAAAACTTGAAACCATAAAAAAGGATAGTATTGATAATGTCACTACAAAATCCTTAGTTTATAGCAATAAACCTACAACTCTAACCTCTGGATTTGTGACTGTTAATTTCTATGAAAACACATTATACGATGATACCTATATAGATTTTAAAGTAAGTTCTGACACCCTTTTCTTAGGTGAAGACCGCATTCCTATGCAAAAGAACTTTTATATCAATTACGATTTAAGCAACTATAAAAGTGAACATCAAGAAAAATTATTTATTGCTAGGTTTTATGGCAATTATTGGAAACCTTATTACGTTACTAGCTCACGTAAAGGCAATGTGTTAACGGCTAAAACTAAAGCATTAGGAACTTTTGCTTTAGCAACTGATCTTACACCACCAACCATAAAACCTATTAATTTTCAGGATAAAAAATGGATAAGTAAATACCGTTATCTTAAAGTTAAGATTGAAGACGACCTTTCTGGCATCAGTAAATACAGAGCTACAGTTAATGGAAAGTGGATTTTAATGGAGTATGATTATAAAACGAATACCTTAACACACGATTTTAATGATAATATCGTTAAGGATACTAAGAATGAATTAAAAATAATTGTGACGGATAATGTTGGAAATAGTTCTACATTTGAAGCAACATTTTTTAGAAAATAGAAAAAGACCATAGACCGCTTCGCTTTTAGAACCTAAAACAAAGACTATTAAAGTTCAAGATCTAAAACTTGGCATATAAAACTAAATTATTTGAAACGCTTATATTTCTCAGTCCTACTCAGCTTACTCTTTAGTTTGCTATCCTTTTCTCAATCTGCCATTATTAGAGGTGTTATTTTAGATGAAGCTCAAAACCCAATAGAAGGGGTTAATATAAAAACAAATACAGGCGAAGGTACTGCCACAAACAGTAACGGATTTTACGAACTTAAAATTCCTTATGGAGTTGAAATAACTGTTGAGTTTACCCATGTTTCACACAAACGTATAGAACAAAAGTTTAATTTAAAAAACGGCCAGGAAATAGAATACAACCCTGTAATGTTAATTGAATTTGAACAAATTGCTACTGTTGTTATTAATACAAATACCAGACAATCTGTTGATGGAGTCACCTCTATTTCTCCACAAATGATAAGAACTATAAAAGGTGCACAACCAGGTGTTGAAAATATTTTAAAAACCTTACCTGGCGTTAATATCTCTAATGAATTAAGTACACAATACTCTGTAAGAGGTGGAAACTTTGATGAAAACCTTGTTTACGTCAATGAGATTGAAGTGTATAGACCTTTTTTAATTCGCTCTGGAAATCAAGAAGGTTTAAGTTTTGTAAATACCGATTTGGTTCAGAATGTCGATTTTTCAGCTGGAGGTTTTCAAGCCAAATACGGTGATAAATTATCCTCTGTTTTAGATATTACATACCGAAATCCGGTAGATTTTGGAATAAGAGCAGATTTAAGTTTACTAGGCGGAAGTATCGCTGCAGAAACCGTTTCCAAAGACGGAAAATTTTCTGGTATTGCAGGAGTTAGATATAGAGACAACAGTTTATTATTAAATAGTTTAGAAACCGAAGGCAATGTTGAACCTGTTTTTGCTGACGCACAAACCTACTTAACATATCGTTTTTCAAGTAAATTTCATCTAAATTTTCTAGGAAACATATCTTTAAACAAATACAATTTTCAACCAGAAAATAGACAAACCAATTTTGGTACCTTAGAAGACCCTGTGGCACTATTAGTGGTTTATGAGGGACAAGAAAAAGACAAATACCAAACTTATTTTGGAGCCTTTAAAGCCAATTATTTTGTTAATGATGATTTAACTCTTAAACTCATTGCTTCAGCCTACCATACTACAGAACAAGAATACTTTGATATATTAGCCCAATACCGTTTAGGTGAAGTAAATACAAATATAGGAGATGAGAATTTAGGTGAAGTAGAATTTAGTGAAGGTATTGGCTCGCAATTAACACATGCACGTAATGATTTAGATGCTCTAATCTTTAATGCAGAACACAGGGGAGATTACAAAATTGATGACGAAAGTACTGTAGAATGGTCTGTAAAATACACTCACGAAGATATTAGAGACCGCTTAGTCGAATATGAAGTTATTGATTCTGCAGGTTTTTCAATTAGACCTCCTCGTTTTAGCCAACCTAACCCACAACCTTACACCCCGTTTACAGGACCATTAACGGCTTTTGAAAACATAAAATCTTTAAATTTTGTAAAAATAAATAGACTACAATCTTTTGTACAATACAGCAAACAAACCGACTGGAATGGACACGAGATATTTTACAACGCAGGTGTAAGAACACACAGCTGGTCTGTTAGTGGTGATGGTATTTCTGATAATAAAACTCAAACTGTTATTAGTCCAAGAGCTCAGTTTGCCATTAAACCAAATTGGGAAAAAGACATGCTTTTTAGAGTTGCAGGTGGCCTGTATTATCAACCTCCGTTTTACAGAGAGTTAAGAGATTCTTCAGGTACAGTACAACCTAACGTTAAAGCACAACAATCGTTTCATGTTGTTGTAAGTAATGAATACAGCTTTCAACTATGGGAAAGACCATTTAAACTGGTTAGTGAAGCTTATTTTAAAGGGATGACAGATGTTAATCCTTATACCTTAGAAAACGTTAGAATACGCTACAGTGCGGACAATAATGCTAAGGCCTATGCTTATGGACTAGATTTACGACTTAATGGTGAGTTTGTACCTGGAACGGAATCTTGGTTTAGTTTTGGTTATTTAAAAACAGAAGAGAACATAGACAATCGAGGGTATATTGCAAGACCAACCGATCAACGTTTAAAATTTGGGGCTTTATTTCAAGACTATGTACCTAATATGCCTGATTTAAAAATGTACTTAAATCTCGTTTACAATACCGGAGTTCCTGGTGGTTCGCCTAGTTATGCAGATCCATATATTTATCAAATACGCTTAAAAGATTATAGACGTGCAGATTTAGGCATCTCATTTGAAGTTGTAAATCCAGAAAAAACATATAATGCTAAATGGAAAAAATCGTTTAGAGAATTAGCTATTGGATTTGAAATCTACAATATGTTTAATAATCAAAACTCTATTACCAATACATGGGTTAGAGACGTTTATTCTAAGGCACAATATGCTATTCCAAATTATTTAACACCTCGCGTTTTTAATTTGAGATTATCCGCTCGTTTTTAGATTAAATCTAATTTTTACAGTCTATCTATACCTTTTTTTAGTGGAACAACCGATATTTTCGATATTAAGCACTTATATCATGCTTTAATTTATTAAATTTGTAACTATCTAATTGGCTTTAGGTTACCCTACTAAACTTCAGCATAAATTTTTAAGACATGAAATTTCCTTTCTTAGCATGTATTTTGCTATGCTCTAGTGTAGCTTTTGCTCAATTAACAGTAACAAACAATTCTTATGTTTTTGTTGATGGCGATGGGTTTACAGCCGCTCCAGATATAGCTCCTTTATACGTTACAAATGCCGTGAACTTAACAGGAACTAATAGTCATATCTATTTAAGAAACGAAGCACAATTAATTCAAGATTTTGGAGCTGCTACAAGTACAAATTCTGGAACAGGACAATTAAGCGTTTATCAAACAGGTACTGTAAATCAATGGGCTTATAACTATTGGTGCTCTCCTGTTGGTAATAATTCTGCAGCAACTGGAAATGAAAATGCACGTGTCAATTTAATTGATGATGCTACAGGATTAACATCTAGCACAGATGCTGCATTTACTACGGCTTTTAATGGGAGTTCAAGTCCTTTAACAATTTCTGATCGTTGGCTATGGACCTACCAAACATCCGATCAATATCTTGATTGGGTTTATGTAGGTGCTGCCGGAAATATTAGACCAGGACTTGGCTTTACAATGAAAGGAAACGGAGTTGGTCTAACAGGTAGCCAAGTATATGATTTTAGAGGCAAACCTAATAACGGCACCATTACTAACGATGTGGCTAACGGCTTAAATACTTTAATTGGTAATCCATATCCAAGTGCAATGGATACTGTCGAGTTTATTCACGATCCTCAAAACCAAGCAACAATTACAGGCACCCTACTTTTTTGGGAACAAGATGGTTCTGTAAATTCACATGTTTTACAAGATTATAGAGGAGGTTACTATTCGTTCACTATTGACGCCTCAGGAACAGTAATTACGGATACTCCTGCTCAATTTATGACTTACGACGAACAAGACAACACCTTTCCTTTAGCGATACCAACTAATGGTTCTAAATCTGCTGGTAGATATATTCCAATAGGACAAGGCTTTATGGTTGAAGGCATTGCTGGTACACCAGGAACTCCAGCTACTGTTTACACTAAAAACTCCCATCGTGTATTTGCCAAAGAATCTGATGGTAACAGTTATTTCTTTAGAAGCAGTACTGACAATGGCGATAACACTGCTGAAACTACAGGCATTCAATATCAAGAGAATGGACTTTCTATTGTGCCTAATGATTTTAAACGTTTTAGAATCAATGTAGATTTCACTGTTGAAGAAGCACAATATACCAGACAATTGGTTTTAAATTTTCATGAATCTGCCACTGCTGGTTTTGATTATGGTTTAGAATTAATTCATTCTGAACCTACTCCTTCAGATGCTTATTTCTTATTGGATGACAAAATATACAATGGACAAGCTTTTCCTTTTGAAGAAACACTCATCATCCCTTTAACTATAGATATTGAGCAACAACAGCCTTTACGTTTTAGAATTTTTGATATTCAGAATTTTGATGACTCTCAAGGTATCTATATTCACGATTTAGAGAATGACACTTATGTTAATTTGAGAAATTTAGATTACGAACTCAATATTGAACCAGGAAACTACACAAATCGTTTTGAAATTGTATTTACACCTGAAGATGGCTCTCTTGGTATTGATGAGCTTGACTTAGCCTCTTTAAAAATACAGCAAAATAATAAAGTTCATGAACTTTCCGTGCATAACCCAAATGGTTTAGACATTAAAACTATTGAAATTTTTGACGTTGCTGGTAAACGTATTTTACAAGCTAATTTTGATGCTATAAAAAACAAATACGATTTATCTACATTACGTTTGAGTGATGGGTTTTACGTGGTAAATGTTGCTACTAATTCAAATACAAAAGCCAAGTCTCAAAAAATTATTGTTAAGAACTAACAAATTCCTTTAAAACAGTAACCACATAATCCAATTCTTCTTTAGTGTTATATATACTGAAGGAGAAACGGACTGATGGTTGTTTCAATTTCTCATCATTTAATATTTCTGTTAACACATGCGATTGTTGGTTACTTCCACTTTGACAAGCGCTACCCTTAGAACAAGCAATTCCTTTTAAATCGAGTTGAAATTGTAACATTGGTGCTTTTTGTGGTGCAATTGGCAAACAAACATTCACTAATGTATAAGTACTCTTCATTTCTTCTTCATCACAACTTCCATTAAAACTAGCGCTTGGTAAATGTGCTTTTATTTGCTGAATGAAATAACGCTTTAATGCAGAAACGTATTTTTTATCTTCTTCTAAATTGGCATAAGCAATTTTAAGTGCCTCATCCATACCAACTATATTATGTATCGATTCAGTACCAGCTCTATAGCCTCTCTCCTGTTCTCCACCAAAAATCAAAGGTTTTAATCCCGATTCTTTTCTCACAAAACAAAACCCCACTCCTTTTGGCCCATGAAACTTATGTGCACTTGCCGCTAAAAAATCAATTGAAATAGTCTGTAAATCTATTTTATAATGTCCAACAGACTGCACAGTATCTGTATGAAATAAGGCGTCATAGGTTTTACAAAGATTTGCAACACGCTCAATATCTAAAATATTACCAATTTCATTATTTATATGCATTAAGCTAACTACAGTCTTGTTTCCAGACTGTAACAATGTTTCTAAATGAGCATAATTTATAACACCACAATCATCTAAATCTACAAAGCTTAATGTTACATCATATTCTTTCTGTAACTGTTCTGCTGTATGCAAAACAGCATGATGCTCAATTTTAGAAAGAATAATTTCTGTAACTCCTAAATCTCTCACTGCACTTCGCAGTGCTAAATTATCGGCTTCAGTACCTCCAGAAGTAAAAATAATTTCTGAAGCTGACACATTAAAATAGGAGGCTATATTTTTTCGACACTGTTCCAAAAGTGCTTTAGACGAGCGACCAAAACTATGCGTGGACGATGCATTTCCGTAACTTTCTCGCATTACTTGCATCATTCGCTCTATAACTTTTGGCCGTATAGCTGTTGTCGCTGCGTTGTCTAAATATACTTGCTTCATATTGCAAAAATATCGTAAATAAAATTATTTAGTTAATGGAGCGTTATAATTTTACAAATCGTTTATTTTTGTTCAAAATTGAGTCTATGATACGTCGTTTTTTTATCTGTTTTATTTTAGTGTTTATAGTCGCTTGTGATGATGGCGATATTTTAACTGTTGATTTAGATTTTGAAGGAAACTTAGAACGTTGTGATAATTTTGAAGAGTACCATTTAATATATGATACACGAGAAGATCCAAGTGAATCTCTCATCTTAATTTTACCTAAAAACAACGCCAACAACGCTCTTTTTACAACTCCTACACCTGTAGGCGAACCCGTAACTATAGATATTAGTTCTACTAATGCTAGATTTTTATTTAGAACTTACAATAGAAACCTGAGTGATAGTGAATTATGTGATATTGTACCGCCCTATGATTTATCAATTGCGGATAATTATGAAGCATTTGATGGCCAAATTCAAATTACAGTAACTGTTGTAGATGATGATAATGATGGAGTACCTGCCGAATTTGAAGGTTTAGCCGGAGAGCCATACGAAGATGGTATTTATTGGGATTCTTTAGACACTGACCAAGATGGGCTTCCAGATTATATAGATAAAGACGATGACAATGACAACGTACTAACTATAGATGAAATTGATAATACAGATGGTGATGATGACCCAACCACTAACCCTCTAAATACAGATGCAGATTTAGTAGTAGGTGGAGATGAGCTACCTGACTATTTAGATTCCGACGATGATGGTGATAATATCCCCACTTATTTAGAAGATGTAGATGGAGATCAAAACCCAAGAGATCTCTCTAACTACGTTGTTGATGAGTTTGGATCAGACATTTTTCGTTATTTATATAATCACGAAGATTATTTAGACACCTATCCAGATCCAGGAAAAAGAGTTACAACATATACCAGAACGGTAACAACAAGCATTACAATAGTAGGTATTGATTTAGAAATTCTAAGAACAACAATTATTGATTTTGGTACTTTAACAACGACCTTAGAAGTAACACCAAGTATCTTTTTAGATTAAGGTGCTATATTCTGAAAAATTCTAACTTCTGTAGCTCCTAACCCGTAGGTTTTATAATCTGCATCATAATATTTAACATTATTATAGCGACCAAAAAGCGTTTCTAACTCTTGTCGTAACACGCCTTCTCCTACTCCATGTATAAATACAATTTTAGGAATACGCTTTCGCATGGCAAATTCTAATTGTCCTCTAGCTGTATCTAATTGAAGATTTAGCATGTCATAATTAGACATACCTTTTGATGATTTTGTTAAATGGTGAATATGCAAATCTACTTCAAATTTTGGAGCATGCCGTTCTTTCGGTTTTACCGTTGGTGCAGACTTTCGTTTTCTAGATGCTTTTTCTTTTTTTACAGCTTCAATATCCGTGTTGTAAACGGCATTTTCTAGACTATTACCAGAAGCCATTAACATGAGTTCTTGAGCTTCAAACTGAAAGTCGAAACCATGAACGTCTTCAACAAAAATCATGTCTCCTGAAATTTTCGTAATAACTCCAGAAATAGCATCATCAATAGTTTCTACGGTATCACCTATTTTAAATTTCATCTTCCTTTTCGCTTTTAATAAAAGATTCCTCAGGCTTATCGTGCTTACTTGGAATATTTCTAGAAGTTCTATAAATACCAAATACTAATAACACAATGCCTCCTATTAAGATATAACTATTTTGTTCCTGTTGTGCTTGTGCATAAAAAGCGATTAAGCCACCAACAACGATACAAATAAAATTTATGGTCCTAGAAATATTCATAACTAATAAATTATTAAACGCAAAAGTAAGGTTTAGAAAAATATTTACGGCAATAGCAAATGAATTTTAAAATGAGGTATAAATTATTTATCAAATTCTTAATTTAGCGGCATGCTAATACTTGCAAAAGGACTTGAGGATTATATGTTACCATGCCTAAACAAACAACTTTTAGGCTTTGACTGTATGGGTTGTGGGCTTCAACGCTCTGTAGCCTTAATACTTAATGGTCAATTAATAGATGCCTTTTTTATGTATCCTGCAATCTATACTTTAATTGCCTTCTTTGGATTTTTAATTGTAAACAGTTTTAAAAATTTTAAGCATGGCAATAAAATTATTATTATATTGGCTTTAGCTAATGTATTAATCATAGTTATTAGTTACCTAATCAAACTTTACTTAAAATAAATCAAACAAAAATTATGGAACAACAAAAACTAAACCCAGCTATTGTTTATGTATTAGCTATTATTGGATTACTATGCTGCTGCTTTGGCGGTCTTGGTGTATTACTTTCAGCACCTGCTTTTTTTATTGCACAAAGTGGCTTAAAGAAAGCCAGTCTTAATCCTGAAAACTACGATCAAGGAAGTGTAAAAGCAATGAATACAGCTAAAATTGTAGCATTAATAATTTTAATTATAAATGTGGTTTACTTGCTAATGACTATTTACAGAATATACACTGTTGGTTGGGACGAAATAATGTTACAGTCACAAGAAATGATGGAACAAATCCAACAAAATCAATAGTACTTTAATAAAAAATAAAAAAGCGATTTTCTTAATTGAAAATCGCTTTTTTTTATGTCTATGCTGAAATTATTACTAAGATTCAAACTCTTTTAAAGTCTTAATGATAATAGACACACAATCTAGTAATTGTTCTTTTGTCATTACTAAAGGTGGTGCAAAACGAATAATATTACCATGTGTTGGTTTTGCTAACAAGCCATTGTCTCTTAATTTTAAACAAATATTCCAAGCAGTATCACTGTCTTCTGTATCGTTTATTAAAATAGCATTCAATAACCCCTTACCTCTTACAGAATTAACAATAGAACTTGTTTCAATAAATTTAGATAATTCACTTCTAAATAAGTCTCCTAATTCTTGAGCATTGTTTGCTAAATTTTCATCCTTAACAACTTCTAAAGCCGCAATAGCCACTGCCGCAGCAATTGGATTTCCTCCAAACGTACTTCCGTGATTTCCTGGCTTTATAACATTCATAATGTTATCATTTGCCAATATAGCAGACACAGGATATGCACCACCTGATAAGGCTTTTCCTAAGATTAGAATATCTGGCTTAACGTTTTCATGGTCTACAGCTAACATCTTTCCAGTTCTAGCAATACCTGTTTGTACTTCGTCTGCGATAAATAAAACATTATGAGCTTCACATATCGCTTTTGCTTTTGCTAAATACCCTTCACTTGGCACATAAACTCCTGCTTCACCTTGAATTGGTTCTACTAAAAAGCCAGCAACATTAGGATTGTTTTTTAACGTATCTTCTAAAGCTTCTAAATTGTTGTACTCAATTTTTATAAAACCATTCGTATAAGGTCCAAAGTTTTTACGTGCTATAGGATCGTTACTAAACGAAATGATTGTTGTTGTTCTTCCGTGGAAGTTGTTTTCACACACAACAATCTCAGCTTCATTTTCATCAATTCCTTTAACTTCATAAGCCCATTTTCTACAAAGTTTTAAAGCTGTTTCTACAGCTTCGGCACCTGTATTCATTGGTAAAAGCTTATCGAAATTAAATGTTTCGGAAGCGTATTTTTCATATTTCCCTAACATATCATTATAAAATGCTCTTGATGTTAAGGTTAGTGTTTGTGCTTGCTTAGTCATAGCAGCAACAATTTTAGGATGACAATGCCCTTGATTTACGGCAGAGTAAGCAGACAAAAAATCGTAATATTGTTTACCTTCTACATCCCATACATGTACACCTTCTCCTCTACTCAATACTACAGGTAGTGGATGGTAATTGTGCGCACCATATTTGTTTTCTAAATCTATCGCTTCTTGCGATGTTAATTGGTCTATAACAGCCATTTTAAAAATAATTTAATAAATGAATAAAATATCCATTCCTTCATCACCTTTATTCTTTCAAACGTATTGAAAAAGCAGCGTGGGAGAGAAATCATCCCTAAGAACGTGCAAATTAATAAATATTCTTTTCGATTTAAAACTTACTCAGCTATTTTTCCTGACAATGCTAAAACTTGAAGCTCGAGCGTCCCAATAAACCCTTTTGGTTTAGAGAACTGAAATTTAATATCATCAAAATCATTCATCTCAATAATAGTATATCTAATATGACCATGACCGCCTTTACTTCCAACTTGCAATCCATTCTTGAATTTTATGGCTGGCCAGTTTTCAGAAGGCCAAACTAAATCTTCAGAAGACGCTAATGTTTTAAATAATTGAGACACCTTTTCTTTAGGCTGATGGATTATTCTGGTATGCCTATTTTTCACTCTCATACTTTAAAGACGACAGAATTATAAAAAGGTTCATTTTATTTTGAAATTCTTTTTAAAGTTAATCTAAATTATACAGACCTAATTCAGTCCAACTATTTATAAAATAAGAATATCTTTGCACTCAAATTATTATAAAATGCCAAAGAGAGAACGGAATAAATTTGTAAAGCGCGGACAAATCATTGAGATTTTAATTGAAGATTACGCTTTTGGTGGCAAAGGTATTGGTCGTATTAGAAATGAACATGGAGAATTTGTTGTTTTTGTTCCTAATACATTACCTGGTCAGTTGGTAAAAGGACAGGTAAAAAAGACGAGTAAAAAGTATGCCGAATGTAAACTTTTTGAAGTCTTAAAACCATCGGAAGATGAAATAGATATGCCTTACCAAAGCATTCCTGGTGCTCCTTATATTAATTTACCTATTGAAAAGCAGCACGACTATAAAAAGCAAAGTACTTTAGAATTATTTAAGCGCATTGGTAAAGTTGCTGATATTGAAGCTAAGTTTGACGAGTTTGTAAGCTCCCCAAACACATTTCATTATAGAAATAAAATGGAATATGGTTTTTCTGCTATTGGTTATAATCACGAATTAAAAACCGATGTCGATGAATTTACATTAGGATTCAAAAAACGTGGTACATGGTGGTGTGGTGATGATCTTAAAAAAGATTCTGGTTTATTTGATGCTGAATTTGAAAACCGCCTAAAAGACATTAAAGCCTATTGCGTAGACACAGGATTAGCCCCTTGGCATCCTCCCAAAAGAGAAGGCTTTTTTAGGTATTTTGTCGTTAGAAAATCTTTTAAAACCAATCAATTACTTTTTAATTTAGTTACAACGTCTTACGATTTACCAGAGTTTGATTTAGATAAATTCGCGAATTATTTAGTCGAATTATTTGGCGACCGTGTTGCTGGTTTATTACATACCATTAACGACGAAACTGGAGATCGAACAATTGCTACAACCGGAAGTATTTCTCTAGTGTATGGTGATGATAAAATTGTTGAAGAATTATTAGGCTTAAATTTTGAAATCAGCATGAAAAGCTTTTTTCAAACCAACCCTAAATGTGCTGAAAAGTTATACTCTAAAGTGGTCGATTATGCTTTAGAAAATAAAGACGCCATTGACAATACGGTGGTCTTAGATTTATTCTGTGGTACAGGAACTATTGGTCAAATTATAGCTAACAAATCTGATAACACTAAAATTGTTGGAGTGGATATTGTGGCTGCTGCTATTGAAGACGCTAAAGAAAATGCCAAACGAAATAATATTGAAGGTTTAAAATTCTTTGCTGCAGACGTTGGTAAATTTTTAACAGAACATCCTGAATACACTAATAAAATTAGAACGATTATTCTAGATCCTGCGAGAGCCGGAATTGCACCAAAAACTCTTAAAAAAATAATAAACCTAAATGCAGAACGTTTGGTTTATGTATCTTGTAATCCGGCAACACAAGCCAGAGACACAGAACAATTAATGGAGTCTGGTTACACCATTAAAAAATTAAGTTTGGTAGATCAGTTTCCGCATACAGCACATATAGAAACGGTTGTTTTGTTTGAAAAAGGTTAACTTTTTGACTTGTTCCTGATAGTGATTACACCTTCGTAAGAAGCCAAATTGAAAAAATAACTTATATGCTATATGCATTTCGCAATTATTAAATAAACGAATCAACACGATTCTATGAAAAGATTATTTCAAAAAAAATATATCATCCCATTTGTACTTAGTTTAATAGTTATAACGACTTTACAAAACTGTGAACGCGATGATATTTGTGCTGCCACAACTTCCACAACTCCGCGATTAGTTATAGAATTTTATGATATAGATAATCCTGAGAGTTTAAAAAATGTCCCTAGACTTACAGTTTATGGAGAAGGTCAAATATTAAATGAGGATGGCCAAATTATAGAACCCATAGAAGCCTCTGATAAAATTATAGAAGATTACGTTAATGAGAGTTCTTATGTCTTTAATGTAAATACAAATAAAATTGGGCTACCTTTAAAAATAGATGACGGTCTAAATAACGAAACTATTACCACACGATATATACTTGAAAAAGACACTAACCAACGTATAGATGCTACTGGAGAATCTAACACAGACATTTTAGAAATCACCTATAAAACTGAATTTGTATATGTTTCTAGAGCTTGTGGTTACAAAAGTATCTTTACAGAATTAAGCGTTACTAGAGACACTGATAGTGAGCCATGGATTGCCAATATAGAAATAGAAGAAACCATAGAATTAACTGTAGAAAATGAAAATACAACACATGTTCGCATCTATCATTAGAAGCGTTATTATCTTGCTGTTGTTATCTACAATAGCAATTGCGCAAGAAAAGAAAAAAACAATTAACGATACTTTAATTTACAAGCAAAAGTATGGCCTTAGACTTGGCGCAGATATAAGCAAGCTAGCGCGTTCTTTTATTGATGACAATTATACCGGTTTTGAAATTACAGGAGATTATCGCCTCACCAAGCGCATTTACATTGCTGGGGAAATTGGTAACGAAGAACGTACACTCGAAAATGATTTTATGAACACCACTACAAAAGGGAGTTATTTTAAAGGTGGAGTTGATATCAATTTCTACAAAAATTGGCTTGACATGGAAAACATGATTTATTCTGGTTTCCGTATTGGTGCGAGTACTTTTAGCAGTACTTTAAACAATTATACAATTTACGATCCTAACAACCAGTATTGGGAACAACAATATTATGTAGAAGAAGGAGAAGAATTTAAAAGCTTAACCGCACTGTGGGCAGAACTTCAAATTGGATTAAAGGCGGAATTATTTAACAACTTTTTTGCAGGTGTTAACATTCAACTTAAGTTCTTAATTTCTGAAACTGAGCCTGACAATTACGAAAATCTTTATATCCCTGGTTACAACAGAACTTTTGACAGTAGCAAATTTGGAGGCGGCTTTGGGTTTAACTTATCTTATTTAGTTCCTATTTTTAAGAAGGATAAAATTGTGATTCAAGAAAAAGAAATTGAAGAGTAGCTGTTAGAAAAATAAAAGAATTTTACCCTATCTACAATTCGGTAAAAATCCCTATCTTTTCTTTATCAAATTCTTTCATATGGATAAAGAAGCTATTGCAGATTTAATTGAAGCTAAATATTCCGAATTAATCACTTGGCTCGAAAACCAACCAAATGACTCTTGGACTCAAGGGCCAGAAGGGAAATGGACCACAGGGCAGCATGCCCTTCACTTATTACAAAGCATAATCCCATTAAACAATGCTCTAAGTATGCCTAAATACTTACTGCGTTTTAAATATGGAAAAGCCAATAGACCTGTAAGACCATATGCCGCTATAGTAAAACGTTATCAAGAACGCTTATCAGAAGCTAAAGGCAAAACAAATAAAAGTTCTAAGAACCTAAAAACACCTACTTTGGCAGATAAGCAATATCTTTTAAACCGCATACAAACTGAAGAAAAGAAATTACAATATAAAACAAGACGCATAAGCGACAAAAACTTAGATACCGTTGTTTTACCACATCCTTTAATGGGAAAAATGCCTGTTCGAGAAATTATAATGTGGACTGCTCATCATGTTGAGCATCATACCAACACACTAAAGCAAATAATAGCAATATCATACGTAGCTCATAATAATTTTTATCTCAAAATATAATCTTTGTAACGTGTCGTATGTATAACAACCAATCATTCAAGTTCAGTTCTAAATTTATAACACAACGCAATCAAATTGATTTTAATATAAAAAACACCATCCTTAGGGTTAACTTTAAGATTATTAAAATAAAAAAAAAGATTATACATTTTTTTTATTGATAATTTAAACTACATTTGAACTGCTTAAATCGACATTTCGTCGAAAAAAAAACAAGCATACTAACCAAATTTTTAAACCTACTTTATGAAACCAACCAAATTGGCTAACGCATACCCTTTGCGTTTAAATCCTAGATCCCTTTTACTTTTAGGAGTCCTTATTTCAAGCTTCAATTATATGGAAGCTCAAGAAACCGTAGTTGCTGCAGGTGGCGATATCACAGACACAGGCGGCAGTGTTAACTACTCCGTCGGACAAGTTGTTCAGAATACCTTAACAGATGGAGATACCTCTGCTGTACAAGGTATTCAGTTCTATTTTGAAGACCAAACTCTCACAGTAGTTGATATAAAAACTAATTTAGAAATCACAACTTCCCCTAATCCGACATCATCAAAACTAAACATTACTATAGATGATTTTAAACCCAATACACTTACTTATAAATTGTATAATGTATTAGGTCAATTGGTAATCAATGGAAAAGTTACTACTAAAACTACCACAATTAATGTTGATCAATTAGAAATAGCAACTTATTTACTTCAAATTGAAAACACTACAAATCAGACATCCCAAATCTTTAAAATAATTAAAAACTAACCGAAATGAAAAAAATTACTTTAATTCTTATTTTTATCGCCACTTCATTAACTGTTATGGCACAAGCGCCAGATAAAATTAGTTATCAAGCGATAGTAAGAAACAGTAGTGACCAAATATTAGCCAATCAGAGCGTAGGCATTCAAATTAGCCTTTTAGAAGGATCTACTAGTGGCAATGCTATATATGTTGAAACACAAAACCCTACGACAAACAATAACGGTCTGTTGTCTATTGAGATAGGTACCGGCACTAATACCACTGGTATTTTTAGTGACATTGATTGGGGAAACAATTTATATTTTATTAAAACTGAAATTGATCCAACAGGAGGAACGAACTATACTATAACAGGAATTAGTCAATTAATGAGTGTTCCATATGCCTTGTACGCAAAAACGTCTGGTAGTTCTATTCCTGGCCCTATAGGTGAAACTGGTGCTACAGGACCTCAAGGACCAACTGGACCTGCTGGACCTACTGGTGAAACTGGCGCTACAGGACCTCAAGGACCAATAGGACCGGCTGGACCTACTGGTGAAACTGGTGCTACAGGACCTGAGGGACCAATAGGACCGGCTGGACCTACAGGTGAAACTGGTGCTACAGGACCTGAGGGACCAATCGGACCAGCTGGACCTACTGGTGAAACTGGCGCTACAGGACCTCAAGGACCAATAGGACCTGCTGGACCTACAGGTGAAACTGGTGCTACAGGACCTGAGGGACCAATCGGACCTGCTGGACCTACTGGTGAAACTGGCGCTACAGGACCTCAAGGACCAATAGGACCTGTTGGTGCAACTGGAGCTACAGGACCTGCGGGACCAATGGGACCTGCTGGACCTGCAGGAGCAGATGGCGCTGATGGTGGAAATTACACCGTTACTGTAGTAAGTTCTAATACAACTATCACTACAGAAAGTCAAATTATTATAAGCTCTGGTACAATGACATTAGCTTTACCAGCAACTCCTCAAGAAGGTCAAATAGTATATATTTATCACGAAGGAGGCACTTCCTTAAATGCAAATGGTAACAACTTAAAAGCTGGTGGTTCTTTAGTTTCAACTCCTATAGTCTTAAGTGGTGGGTCTGCAGTACAACTTATTTATGTAAGCGGTACATGGTATGCACTATAAATAATAACTTCTATAAATAAAAAAGAGGTGTATAAATAATTTATACACCTCTTTTTTGTTCTAAAAAAGCTTTTGTTTTTGAATTACTTTAAATAAGCTAAAACATTAGCTTCTATTCTGTTTTGAATATCACTAACATCTCCTTTTACAAACGTATCACCTGTAATATTCTCATACAACTCAATATAACGTTCGCTTACAGACTGAATATACGCATCAGTCATTACAGGAACAGTTTGCCCTTCTAAGCCTTGAAAATCGTTAGCAATTAACCATTGTCTCACAAATTCTTTAGATAATTGCTTCTGTGCTTCACCTTTATCTTGACGCTCTTGATAACCATCTGCATAAAA
Organism: Winogradskyella sp. ECml5-4; assembly: GCF_036903175.1. Lineage (NCBI taxonomy): Bacteria > Pseudomonadati > Bacteroidota > Flavobacteriia > Flavobacteriales > Flavobacteriaceae > Winogradskyella > Winogradskyella sp. ECml5-4. Next base: position 285,415 of record NZ_JAYJLF010000002.1, read on the forward strand.
ATAACGTGAAGAATCTGGTGTATGAATTTCATCTATCAATACAATTTTTCCGTCTTTAGTTTTTCCAAATTCGTATTTGGTATCCACTAAAATTAATCCACGATTTGCAGCAATTTCTGTTCCACGTTGAAATAATTTTCTTGTATAATCTTCAAGAACAATATAATCCACTTCAGAAACAATGCCTTTTTTCAAAATATCTTCTCTGGATATATCCTCATCATGGTCACCCATTTCAGCTTTTGTTGCAGGTGTAATAATCGCTTCAGGAAATTTATCATTTTCCTTCATGCCTTCTGGCATTTCAACTCCGCATAACATTCGCTTTCCTGCTTTATATTCTCTAGCGGCATGACCAGACATATATCCACGGATTACCATTTCTACCTTAAAAGGCTCACATAAATGACCAACAGCCACATTAGGATCTGGTGTAGCCAACAACCAATTAGGGACTAAATCTTCAGTCTCCTTCATCATTTTAGTCGCAATCTGATTTAAGATTTGGCCTTTGTAAGGAATCCCTTTAGGCATCACCACATCAAAAGCACTAAGACGATCTGTGGCAACCATAACCAATTGTTCATCATTAATATTATAAACTTCTCTTACTTTTCCTTTATAAACACTTTTCTGATTCGGAAAGTTGAAATTGGTATCTACTATGGTGTTCATTTAATCATCATTTAGTTGTGAGCTACAAATGTAATTTCTTTACTTGGGTCAAACAATAAACTCCATAAAAAAAGGAGAAATAAACTTTCTCCTCTTTAATTTAACTTTTATGTGGTTTATCTTATTTAAACCTAATATTATAAGTTGCTCCAATTCCTACAGCTTGGATATCTATATCGTTTTCTGCAAATGTATTTTGATAATAAGCGTAAAAATTCCAATCGCGATTATGGTAACCTATTTGTGGATTTACATAAAGTCCACCTTCATTGTCATCTACTCCGGTTAAAAAACCATAGCCTAAATCGGTGCCAAAAAACAAGCCATCAGGCGTAAAATAATAACGAATAAATCCTGCAAGTGGAACGATTCCGAAATCATCATTCTCATCTTTTCCAAAATAATTAGTGTAACCAGAAGCTAATCCAATTCCTAAATTAGGATTAAATAAGTATTGTCCTCTCAAATCTACACCTAAAGCAAACGATGACGCTTCATCTGCATCACCTACTGGTATGCCGGCAGTTAAACCTGCTTTAAGCCAAGAATTGTCTGCATTTAAATCGATGTCTTCTTCTTGAGCAAATAATGGACTTAATCCTAATGTAATTCCGATAATTAAAAATACTTTCTTCATGTTGTTGTAAGTTTTTATTATACCGCAAATTTAAACTAGGTTAACCGCTAAATATTTATATGATTTCTACTAAATTTTATACAATTAAAAGCTAAAAACACATAATAACCTCACTTACAACACCTTAATACACTACTCTCTATTTTCAATACTTTTATAAGCTGCAATCACCTTCTTAACCAGCTTATGGCGAATCACATCTTTATCGTCTAAATAAATCATACCAATACCTTCAACATTTTTCAACACTAAAAGGGCTTCTTTTAGTCCAGAGATGGTACGACGTGGTAAATCTACTTGTCCAGGATCACCTGTAAGTAAAAACTTGGCGTTCTTGCCCATTCTGGTTAAGAACATTTTCATTTGGGCATGTGTGGTATTTTGGCCTTCATCTAAAATAACAAAGGCATTATCTAGAGTTCGCCCTCTCATAAAGGCTAAAGGTGCAATTTGTATCACGCCTTTTTCTACATAGCTCTCTAATTTTTCTGCTGGAATCATATCGCGCAAAGCATCATACAACGGTTGCATATACGGATCTAACTTTTCCTTTAAATCGCCAGGTAAAAACCCTAAGTTTTCACCAGCTTCAACAGCAGGACGTGTTAAGATAATACGTTTAACTTCTTTTCTTTTTAACGCTTGTACAGCCAAAGCAACTCCTGTATAAGTTTTACCAGTTCCCGCAGGTCCAATAGCAAAAACCATATCATTTTTTCGCATACTTTCTACCAACTTACGCTGATTTGCTGTTTGTGCTTTAATGAGCTTTCCTCCTACACCATGCACTATAACCTCATCGCTTCTAGTTGATGTTGTATAGTCATCACTACTTTGACTTGTAAGCACGCGCTCTATAACGTTTTCATCGAGCTTGTTATACTTTCCAAAATGTTTCATTAACATGGTCATTCTACGATCAAACTCTTCGAGTAAATCTTCATCTCCGTAGGCCTTTAATTTGTTACCTCTAGCAACTATTTTAAGTTTAGGAAAGTACTTTTTAAGAAGTTCAATGTTAGCATTTTGCGCTCCGAAGAATTCTTTTGGAGATATTTCTTCGAGTTCTAGGATCAGTTCATTCAAAAGCGAGCTATATTTAGTGTGTTAATCTGTTTTCTTTTCTTAATTTTGTAATTCTTGTGTATACACACAAATCTAGTAATTTTACAACCACAAATCATAAAAAAATATCAACAATCAATCCATGGCTATAATCACTTTAACGACTGATTTTGGAGAAAAAGATCACTTTGCTGGAGCCATAAAAGGAGCTATTTATAGCGAGCTTGAGCAGATTAATATTGTAGATATATCGCATTCCATTTCGCCTTTTAACATTTCTGAAGCGGCTTATATTATTCAGAATGCCTATAGCAGTTTTCCTAAAGGAACGATTCACTTAATAGGAATTGACTCTGAGTTAAGTCCTGAAAATAAGCATATTGCAGTCAAATTAGATGACCATTACTTTATATGCGCAAACAACGGCATAATGAGTATGATTTGCGCGGAAATCGCGCCAGAGAAGATTGTAGAGATTAATATACACGATAGAGTGGAAACTAATTTCCCTGTATTAGACATTTTTGTAAAAGTAGCTTGCCATATTGCACGTGGTGGCACACTTGATGTCATAGGAAAAGTTATTAACACTATTAAGCCAATCAAAAATTTAGTTCCGTTTGTTAATGATGAGTACAACCAAATTATTGGCACTGTGATTTATATTGATAATTACGGAAATGTTGTCACTAATATTAAACGTAATTTTTTTGAAACGGTTCAGAAAAATAGACCGTATGAAGTTTTTGCTCGCAATAAACGGTTTAATAAAATCTACAATAAATTCAGTGATCTAATTGATTTTACAAAAGAAGAATCTAAACGCGATGTTGAAGGTAAAGGCTTAGTTGTTTTTAATTCTTCAGGATATTTAGAAATTGCAATTTATAAAAGCAACCTTACTACTGTAGGAGGTGCTTCTACTTTAATGGGATTGAAAACTATGGATACTGTGACGGTTAATTTTGGAAGCCCTTCATCAAATCTACCATAGCAGAAAAATATTTTCATCAGAAAGAATCTAAGAATTATAATAAAATTATGTTAGTAAGAATTGTAAAAATGAGTTTTGAACCGTCAAAAATTGAAGAATTCTTGGCTAATTTTGAAACAGTAAAACAAAACATCAGGAACTTTGAAGGTTGTCAGTTTTTAGAACTTTATCGCGATCAGAATAAAACCAATATTTTTTTTACTTATAGCTACTGGAGTTCTGAAGACGATTTAAATAATTACAGACATTCCGAATTGTTTAAAGACATTTGGGCAAACACAAAACCAAAATTCAATGCAAAACCTGAAGCTTGGAGTGTCGATAAATTGACGAGTTTAAATTGATAAACTTTAATTTGAAATATAAATTAAAATGTCATTGCAAGCTAAACGTTGCAATATTTTAAATTTAAAACGAAATATAAACAGATTACTACGTTACATAAATAGCGTGAGTAATGACGAGAACTAACGATATAATATGCTAGCAATCTTAAAAAAAGAAATAAGCACCTTCTTCGCTTCACCAATTGGTTATTTGGTTATTGGCGTCTTTTTATTACTCAATGGGTTATTTCTATGGGTATTTAAAGGTGAATTTAACATATTAGATAATGGACAAGCCTCTTTATCATCATTCTTTTTACTCGCGCCTTGGATTCTTATTTTTCTAGTCCCAGCAGTAACCATGCGTAGTTTTAGTGATGAGAAAAAACAAGGCACTTTAGAGTTATTGGTTACCAAACCTATTTCTCATTTTCAGATTGTATTAGGAAAGTATTTTGGTGCTTTTGCGCTTATTTTAATGGCTTTAATTCCAACTTTCTTATATGTTTATACAGTGTCTCAATTAGGAAATCCAACAGGGAACCTTGATATGGGAAGCGCTATTGGCTCTTATTTTGGCTTATTGTTTTTAGTTGGCGCTTATACTGCCATTGGTGTGTTTGCTTCTACCCTTTCTGATAATCAGATTGTAGCATTTATCATTGCTGTTTTTATATGTTTCTTTTTCTATTTCGGGTTTGAAGGCCTATCTAATTATAACATATTAAACAATTTAGTTTACATGGAAAACCTTGGCATGTCTGCTCATTACAATAGTATGAGTCGTGGTGTTATTGACACGCGAGATTTAGTGTACTTTATAAGTATTGCCTTAGCTTTTTTATTATTTACAAAACTCAGAATTCAAAAACAATAATATGATAATCACTCCTTTATTAGTCATATTCTTAATTGTCGTTTTTGTACTCCTATTTTTATTTTTAAATACTGTTGACAAACGCAAATGGCTCTCGGCTATAATAAGCTTAGTGCTTACACCTTTTGTGTTTTTCTTTATGTTTTATCCTTTTCTAAATATTATTAGTAGTTACCATCATCAAAAATATTTTAATAGTGAAGCTTGGATAGAAGAACCCGCTTTGCGTTATGAGATGATTGATAATATTATAAAAACAGATACGTTAATTGGAGCTTCAAAAGCTAATGTTAAAACTCTTTTAGGAGAAGCAGAATGGTTGTCTTGGGATGATGCTCAAAACACACATGATAACAACAAATGGAATTACGGACTTGGCATAGAACCTGGCGCATTTAATGATAAAAAAGAATGCGTAGAAATCACATTTAAAAATGATAAAGTCATATCTATACGACCGTATCAAGAAGAAATAACTTTCGAGAATGAAAAAAAATAAATCTATATTATATATTGTTGCTATTATTGCAGGACTCATCATTGTAAATGCAATTTCGAGTTCGGTTTATCAGCGTTTCGATTTAACTAAAGATCATCGCTATACACTCTCAGATGCTTCAAAATCATTGATAAGCGATTTAGACTCACCTTTAATTATAGATGTTTTTTTGGAAGGTGATTTTCCTTCTGAATTTAGATTACTTCAATCAGAAGTAAAACAACTTATAGAAGAGTTTCAGTTAGAATCCAATCAAATATTCATTAACTATATTGATCCAATTGAAGATGAAACTACACGTCAACGCTATATTGAAGAATTAACAAATGCAGGATTAGAACCATACATAAACACAGATAACAGCACAGGAAAAGTAACTCAAGATATTATTTTCCCATGGGCTTTTGCTAGCTATAAAGGTGAAACCCTTAAAATTCCACTTTTAAAACGAAGCATTACACAAGGGTTACAAGAACAAATTAATAATTCAGTACAAGCTCTAGAATATGCCTTTGCCGACGGTTTTAGTAAATTGGTAAATGCAAAATCAAAAAAGGTTGCTATTTTAAAAGGGAATGGTGAATTAGATGACATTTATATAGCTGACTTTCTAAAAACGGTGAAACCGTATTATAATTTAGCGCAATTTACCTTAGATAGTGTGGCTACCAATCCACAAGGTACATTAGATAAACTTAAAGACTACGATTTAATTATTGCGGCAAAACCAAGTATTCCTTTTACCGAAAATGAAAAATTAGTTTTAGATCAATACACCATGAATGGAGGTAAAAGTCTATGGCTTACAGAGTCTGTTATAATGGACAAAGACAGTTTATATAATGCGACAGGAACTGGAGTATCGATTATACGTGACTTAAACATGAATGATTTTTTCTTTAAATATGGCGTTAGAGTAAATCCTACTTTAGTCAAAGACCTCTACTCTGCCCCAATTATGTTATCTATAGGAGAAGGTAGTGAAGCACAAATGCAACCTATTCAATGGCAATATTCACCTTTAGCAGCATCAAATCCTAAACATTCAATCACCAAAAACTTAAATTTAGTAAAGTTTGATTTTGCAAGTCCAATTGATACCTTAAAAAATAGCATCAAAAAATCTATTTTGCTACAGAGTTCACCAAAATCTAAAACAGAAGGTGCACCAACATCTATTTCTTTAAACAATGTCACTAAAGCACCTAACGAAGCAAGTTATAACTTAGGTCCTCAAAATTTAGCGGTATTGTTAGAAGGTGAATTTTCTTCAGTTTATGACCAACGTGTTTTACCATTTAAAGTAAATGATTTTAAATCTAAAAGTAAGGCGACAAAAATGGTTGTGGTTTCAGATGGTAATGTGATAAAAAATGAAGTCATAAAAAATAGACCCTTAGAATTAGGCTTTGATCAATTCACCGGAAAATCATTTGGCAACAAAGAATTTTTACTAAATACAGTTAATTACCTTTTAGACGATACAGGACTTATAAACATTAGAGCTAAAGAAATTAATGTCGCTTTTTTAGATGCAGATAAAATAAAAGACAGTAAAGGCACATGGCAATTTATTAATATTGCTTTGCCACTCATACTTTTAGGTCTCTTTGGTTTTGTATTTAATTATTTGAGAAAACGTAAATACACGTCTTAAAAACCTGTTTTTAATGCAATAAAATACGACTTTAATTAGTAGAATTTGTTAATAAGTTTGTTTTAAAAAACCCTTCTATTAAGATATATTTGTAATACCAATTAAAAGTATAAAATACATATATTCAGCATGAAACCTCTAATCTAACAAGGTTGAGTTTTATCTTAAGAATTCAATTTAAGATGTTCCATGTAACGAATTAAAAACAATTAATATAAAACACATGAAATTCATTGTTTCAAGCACCTATTTATTAAAGCAACTTCAAGTATTAGGAGGTGTAATTAATAACAGTAATACACTACCTATTTTAGATAATTTCTTATTTGAACTTAGCCAATCAAAATTAACGATTTCGGCGAGTGATTTAGAAACAACGATGTCTGCTACAATAGATGTTGAAAGTGATTCTGAAGGCAGCATTGCCTTACCTGCAAGATTACTTTTAGATACCTTAAAGACATTTCCTGAGCAACCTTTAACCTTTGTTGTTGAAGAAAATAATACGGTAGAAATTAGCTCTAATCATGGTAAATATGCTTTAGCTTATGCTGATGGTGCAGAATTTCCAAATGCAGTTTCTATTGAAGATGCTAGTACAACAACTATTATGGGAGACATCTTAGCAACGGCGATTAGCAAAACAATTTTTGCTGCTGGTAATGATGACTTAAGACCTGTAATGAGCGGTGTGTTCTTTCAGTTTTCTCAAGATAATTTAACCTTTGTTGCTACTGATGCGCACAAATTGGTAAAATATACTAGAAAAGATGTGAGTGCTACTGAAACAGCAGAATTTATTATGCCAAAGAAACCTTTAAATCTTTTAAAAGGTATTTTAGCAGGAAGTGATGATGATGTATTGGTAGAATACAACGAATCTAATGCCAAGTTTACTTTTGAAAACTCGGTATTAATTTGCCGTTTAATTGATGGAAAATATCCGAATTACGAAGCGGTAATTCCTAAAGAAAACCCAAATAAATTAGTAATTGATAGAACACAATTTTTAAACTCTGTACGTCGTGTTAGTATTTTCTCTAACAAAACCACACACCAAATTCGTTTAAAAATTGCCGGTGCCGAATTAAATATTTCTGCTGAAGATATTGATTACTCTAACAAAGCAGAAGAGCGTTTAACTTGTGATTATCAAGGAGACGATATGCAAATAGGTTTTAACTCGCGCTTCTTAACCGAAATGATAAACAATTTAAACTCAGATAACGTTCAGTTAGAAATGAGTTTACCAAACAGAGCTGGTATTTTAACACCAATTGATGGTTTAGATGAAGGAGAACATGTTACTATGTTGGTGATGCCTGTGATGCTAAATAGTTAAACTGATAATAATTTTGCTATTTATAATAATTACTTATTAAAAGACTCACTATAATGGTGAGTCTTTTTTATTCCTAAAAAAAGGCTCATCACTAATAGATGAACCTTAACATTATCTTTTTTCAGAAAAGCTTATTCATCATCTGAAGTCAGATATAAAAAGGCGCCTTCAAAACTTCCTGTTATGTCTTTACCATCTGCTCGTGTAAAGCTAAACGATAAACTAATAGCCTCCACAGCGTAATCTATAACGGTAATACTACCATCAACGACTCTTAAATCTGAAGTTCCATCTCCTAAATAAAATTGACTCACGCCATTTTCAAAGTCGGCACCAATAAAATCACCATCAACAACAAACTCTAAACTTGAAATTTCTGATAAGTTGTAAGTTCTATTGGGTGTAAGATCCAACGCATTAATTCGAGCCGAAAATAAATCCACATTATTGATTGTCGTCCCATTAATAGCAGCTGTTATTTCTGCCTCAGTTTTATTGCTTACACTTAAATATACATACTGACCTATTGAAGCAGGTTCTACAATGGCTGTTTTCATTTCATAAACCGATGCTCCTACTGTAATATTGTTTTCGTTTTGAGAGCCTGAATTATCATCATCGGATGAACAAGACACACTTAAAATAACTAGGAAGACGAATGCAAAACGTTTTATATGTTTCATATATTAGAATTTTAAAAAGTTAGAAAAGGCCCACTTTTTACAATGAGCCTTTTAATTTAAGACCTAAAATATGGACTTAATTTTTAAGGAATTTTTGAGTTGTAGTATTGGTATTTGTTTGTAACTGCACCATATATAAACCACTTGGTAATTGCGATACATCAACACCATTTACTACCGAATTAGTTTCCTTTACTAATTGACCGTTTATGTTGAAAATAGCCAGACGTTCTATCTGTGCTCTTGTACTAATAAACAATCTGTCACTTACAGGGTTTGGGTATAATTTCAATTTTGAAATAGAATTTTCATCCTCTAATCCTAAGGTAGAATTATACTCATAAGCTCCTAAATCTATAGTAGTATTGAAAAATCTATCGTTCCCAGATAAATCTAAGCCCGCAAAAATTGTAGTATCATAATACGTATTATCACCTTGATCTATGATATAATTTGAAGCTGAAGTTGGTTTATAATCAGCATCTAAATTTAAATTATCCGTTGAAGGATCTAATTGCATAATATCTAAAGCGTTATAAGTACCTGAAGTAGCAGCTGAAGTTACCTGGATTACCGAATTATAGACATTGATTGTTTGGCTATCACCTTCTCCTGTTTTGTTATTGTCAATATCTACAGTACTGAATTGGCTTCCATTATATTTATTTTGCCAAAAAATACTATTTCTTGTTTCTAGACGAATCCATCCACTTCCACTAACATTAATAACCTGTTGTACAGTTGCATGATTGTTTACGTTATTTACAATTGTGGCATTATTTAAATAGTGAACTATACTTCTGTTACCATTAGAAGATGAACTTCTTCTAAACCAAATTGCACCAAAGTCTGAATTATACGTATTATCTGTAAATAGAATATTTGACCAATGAGACGTTAACTCATCTGAATTTGAGGCACTATGCTCTACTAAAATAACACCATTATTGGTCGCATTGTTGGTTATTGCTACATTCTCAACCACCAAGTCTCCAGAAAATTTTCTCCAATCTAATAGTAATCCTGCACTGTAATTTTCTGAAATCCATGTATTTTTTAAAGTAAAATTGGTAACATTGGTATTAGTTGCGATAACTGGACTAGACCCAGAGGTATAAGCATTCTGAAGTACAAAACCATCAAAAATGACATTATCATCTTCAAGACTTACTAATGTTGTGGCATTATCGGTTTTATTAGTTGTGAAATCACCTTCAATATCATCACCATTAATATCTCCAGAAATAATAGTAGCATTATCGGTAAATACTTTAGTTAAATCACGATCTGCTAAGGTTAACTCAGTACCATCAAAACCACCATATATTTTTAAGTTTTCGAAATCTAATCTTAATACTGTAGCAGCTGTTGCTGGAGTATATACACCACTAGACACCCAAATTTCATCATTTAATAATGCATTATTTAATGCATCTTCAATGCTAGTAAAAGCATCTGTCCAAGAGCTTCCGTCATTATTTCCAGAGGCATTTGCATTAACATAATACACTGTAGGAATACAATTTTCACTATAGTTTGTGGTTGCATCTTTAGTCCATCCATTATCATACACACCGACTTGGTTTGGTGTATATCCTGAATCTATTTGTACACATGTTAAATCAGGATTATTATATACCTTCATATATACAAAATTAGAATTATTACCGTTAGCCACGTTTAAGCTAGTAAGTTGATTGTCATATATCAACAACTGATTTATTTGAGGGTAGGCGCTAATATCAAACGTTGTAAATTGATTAAAAGCAGCGTGAATCCTAGTTAAATTAGGGTTATTGCTAATATCTAGGCTACTGATTGAATTATCTTGAAAATCTACAGCAGTAAGCATTGTGTTATTAGTAATATCTATACTTGTTAAGCTATTACTTGCCACAATTAAATCAGTTAACATTGTATTATTAGAAACATCAATACTAGCTAAATTATTATCGTTTGCTATTAATGTATTTAAATTTGAATTCGTGTTAAGTATAATTGATGAGATGGTATTATCACCAAAATTCAAATCTGTTAGCGACGTTAAGTTAGTAACATCTAAAGTCGTTAAGTTATTATCACTACAATTTAAATCAATAAGGTTTGTATTTAAACTTACATTTAACGTAGATAAGCTATTATCGCTACAATTTAAAACCTCAAGACCTGTTGCACCTTGAAGATTTAAATTTAAAATATTATTTGATCTGGTATTTAAAGTTGTTAAGGTTACTAAATTTGAAACATCTAAACTCGTTAAACTGTTATCTTCAGCATCTAAAGTTATTAAAGAAGTGCCCTGCACGTTCAAATTACCAATATTATTTTCTTTACAATTTAAATTGGTAAGCCCTGTAATAGTTGACACATCTAAAGCGGTGATTGTATTATCACTACAATCTAATGCGGTAAGATTAATAAAAGCTTCAATACCAGTTAAATCTGAAATTGCCAAACTACTTACATCTAATGTTCCGGTAACCGCCTGAGCTTCTGCAACAGATATTTCTTGATCATAATCTGTGTTAATTGCACTGTTGTCAACTAAATAAGACTTAAAATTTGCATCTGGTATAGTTACGTAAGAAATACTTGAACTGCAATCTTCTACGACTCTCGTTTCTAGATCTCTAGTCCACCCCACATCATACAAACCTACGTTAGGCGGTGGTACAGTTCCAGCATCAACTTGTATACAAGTAAGACTAGGGTTATTATAAGATTTCATGTATGTAAACGAAGCACCTTGACCATTGGCTATGTTTAACTCTTCTAATAGATTGTTTTGGCAATGAACTTGATTTAATGTAGGAATGTTACTAACATCTAAATGGGTAATTTGGTTATCTGCACAATGTAATCGTGTTAAATTAGTGTTATTACTAACGTCTATAGATGTTAGACTATTTGAATATACCTCTAATATGGTAATATTTACAAAGGCTTCAATTCCTGTTAAATCTGTAATTCCAAGTCCTGTTGCCGATATAGTTCCTGTAAAAGCTTGTGCTTCTGCCACAGAAATTTCTGAATCATTATTGGTATTAATAGCTGGATCTGCTAATAAATAGCTTTTAAAATTTGCATCTGAAATAGTAACGTTTTGAGCCATAGCCGAAAACATACCCATGCATAAGCAGGTTGTAAATAAGAGTAATTTTTTTTTCATGGTTGTTTTAAATATTAAAATTAATGGAATACAAAACACTTACTTTTAACTCATGTTTCAACTTGCATTTTTCTGAAACGCCTCGATTTTTTTCTAAATAAAAAAAGAGTCTACATCTCGTAAACTCTTTTAAAATATGAAAGCAAATATCTTTTTTGGGTATTATTCTACGCAAGCTATATAATTACCATATGGCGCCTTAATTGTGCCTCTATTTATACCATTGAAAAAGGCATCACCATAATTACCACCACCTGTATAATCACGTCTCAGAATAAACTCATATAGCATACATTGACCATCTGAATTTTTCTGTACAACTGCACCTACAGCCCATTGGTACAAAGGCACTCCGGTATCTTTATGTTTTACGGTAGACCAATTATTTGAAGTAATGTATTGATGCGTATTGCTCATACTATACTTACTATAATACGTATCTAACCCTTTTACTGCTATTGTCTTTAAGGCTTCATCTTTATCTAAGGCACCAACATCTGGCAGCTTAATATTTTTTCTTTTTTCCAGCTCTTCTTCACTTATTTTTTTATTCTTCTTTTTTATAAGTGGTTGATCTAGTTTTTCTTTAACTTTTTTAAAGAATTGCGCATTTACAGGTTGTGCTGCACTAATAGTTATAATCGTTAGTAGTATAAATAATTTTTTCATGGTTTATAAGGTATTAAGGATTGATTGTATCCATCGTATTAGTTGGCGTTTTCACAGTTCATTTTCTGGCCATAAGGCATTTGGCCATGAATAATCCCACCAAATTCTGAACTACCATATCCACTACCATTATAGTGTTGCTTGATTAAAAAGCCTTGTAAATAGCAATCGTTATTTTTATTTTTCTCTGTAAATGCCCCTTTAATCCAACGGTATAGAATGTGTCCGGTGTATTTGTTCTTTACAACACTCCAGTCGTTAGATTCTATATTTAGTTTCAAAAGTTTTGCACCATCTTTTTCAATAGTTTTAGACACATTTTGTTTAGCAAAGCTTACTAATGATGCGGTATTATTCATGCTGCCAGCTTTTGGCATTTTTATAGCCGCCATAGTAGATTTTGCTGCGGCATCATAATTAGCTTTTAAGGTTGCTTCAAATTCTTTAACTATTGGTTTTGCTTTTTCTAACCATTCCAAATGAAATTGTTGCTCGCCTTTACCAATGACGTTAAGTATGGTAATATCTTTTTGATGCATATACGATGGCACGTTAAACGCATGTCCACCTTGGTGCGATGCTGCATAAATCACAAAAACATCGTCTGCAATTAGCATACCTCTAACTAATATTGGCATACCAGTACCAAGCTCGAGAGTTTGTGATCGGTCTGTACCAACTTTGGTTGTAAACATACCGGATACCAACTCGTAACCAATATAACCTTCTGGTGACATGGCTTCTAATTCTGGTGTGGTTAAAAAACGTAACCAAGCATATTCTGGATCTTGTGCTGGTAATAAATCGACGTTATCCCCCATATCAGTCATTTGGCGTCTTAATTTTACACGATCTACACCTATTGCACTCATGCCTTTTGTCATTGCAAAAGGATACGACATGTATAAGAAGTCATCACTTATACTAGAGGCTGTTTTAGGCTTGTTAGCTTCAGCTTCTTTTTGTTTTTTCTCCAGATATTTTTGATAGTATAAATCTTGTTTCACTTGATCGTTAGGATATTTTTTGGCTAATTCTGCTTTAAATTCTTCATCGGTATAGTCGGTTTTTGAAGAATTTTGATTGGCTGTTGCTGTATCACCAACCATTCCAGTAGCATTTGTTGTTTGGGAAGATGATGTGCTAGTGTCTTCGTCTTTTGTCAACTTCTTCTCAACTGCGGCTTTAGCTTTCCTTTTTAGCATTTTACCCAGTTGTGCATGTGTTGTAGTATAGCACATCGCTAAAACCAATAATAAAACTATTTTTTTCATAAGAATTGTGTTTAATAGACTTCAAAATAAGGTACTAACCAGCCATTCTTAATTGTTTTTTTTCTAAAACTGAGGATTTTTTTTCTGAAAGAAATTCAAAGATTCTAAGTGAATCACATAAACGTTTCTTTGATTACTTCTAAAAATTGATCGCGTTTAGATTTTGAAATTGGAATGCGTTTTTGATTATTCATGAGTAAATAATCACCGTCGTCTTTTACCAATTCGTCTACATATTTTAAGTTAATTAAATACGAACGATGACATTTAAAAAACATGGCATTACGCTCTAATTGTTCTACAAAATGCTTTAACGGTTTACAAATGGTTTTTTGTTTGCCATCCATAAGCTGCACGTTGGTGTACATACCATCAGCTTCAAAATAAACGATATCGTTGTGTGAGGCAAACATGATGCCTTTTGGAATTTCTAAAGCAATTTTATCCATAGACAATTGCTTTAACGAGTCGCGCAACCTGTTTAATTGATCATTAAGATTATTAGCTTTTATAGCCTCTTCTGCTTTGGCAACAGCATCTTTTAATTCGGTAGTATCTACAGGTTTTAACAAATAATCGACTGCAGATAATTTAAATGCTTCAATGGCATACTGATTATATGCAGTAACAAAAATGAGTTTAAAATCTACCTGATTGGGGAAGTATTCTAAAATATCTAATCCCGATTGATTTGGCATTTCAATATCCAAAAATACGACGTCTGGTTTTGTATTTTTTATTAAATCTACACCTGTTGCTAAATCTTGCGCTTCATTAATACTTGTAATATTAGTGCAATGTTCTGTTAGCAAATTTGCCAGTAAATGTCTGGCGCGTTTTTCGTCGTCTATAATTATCGCTTTCATTGGTCTTTTAAATTGGCATTATAATAACTACTCTCGTTCCTGAAGCGGTATGACTTTCATCGTGTAAATCGTCTATTTCAATAGTGATATCGCGTTTCAATTTATTTTTATACAAATGCACACGCTCTTCATTGGCTTTGGTAGCAAAAGGTCTATGCTGGTTTGGGCGTTTTAATTTTTCGGATTGCTCTCTGCCTATTCCGTTATCTTCAACAGTTATTTGAAGTTTATTTTGTTGCACAACTTTAGCCTCAACAGTAAGATTTCTATAGCCTGATTTATGCAATAACCCATGTTTTAAGGCATTTTCAACATAAGGTTGGATAAACAATGAGGGCACTTTTATCTGATTTGTGTTTAACAGATTATCCACAGTAATATGGTATTCTAACTCGTCTTCAAAACGCACTTTTTCTAATTCTAGATACAGTTTTAAAGCGTTTAATTCTTCTTCTAAAGTAATTTCGTTTTGTTGACTGTAGTCTAAGTACTTTCTGATTAGTCGGCTAAACTTCACTAAATACGAGCTTGCCAATTCTTTCTCGTTAGACACAATATAATCTTGAATGGAATTCAACGCATTGAAAATAAAATGTGGATTCATTTGAGAGCGTAGATTTTCTAATCTCAAATTGGTAATTTTTTTATCGATTAAAATTTTATCGATTTCAGAAATGCGTTGTTCTTCTTTTTGTTGTAATCTCCACCTAAAATACAGCCAAACCAATCCAAAAATAGTCACTAGAACTAAAGCATAAAACCAATAGGTTTCCCAAAAAGGCTTAGCAATTACAAACGTTAAAGGCATCGCAAAAACAGCATCTTCTGCACTAACGTTTTGCGCTTTAATTTCCACCTCATAGGTGCCACTAGCCAAACTATTAAAATTAACAGCATTAGTATTTAACGGAACCTTCTGCCAACTAGAATCTAATTGTTGTACGCGATAGTGATAGTTGACCTGTTTATTGGATTGAAAACCGTTAGAATTAAAACGAAGTCCAATTTTATTTAAATAATATGGTAAATTGTATTGCGATTGCACAATAGTATCGCGATCGTTAATTTGCACAGCTTCAATTTCAATTTTTGAAGTATTAAAAGTTTTAAATAGACGTTCATCTTTTGGCAGTAAATAAAGTGCTTGAGGCAAGCTGACGACAATAACATCTTTGAGAACATGGAAATTGTTAACTGCTGTGTTCAATCCATCTTGGGCATTCAAAGATTGTAAGGTTTTAGTGACCGTGTTATATCGGAATAATCCAGTATCTGCAGAAATCCACAAATCGTCACCATCTGATTGTATGGCGTTGATTAATACATCGTCTGGCAATTGAATGCTAGCTTTACTTAAAATCTGATTCTCAAAGGTCATTAAGCCATTATGCTGAGTTGCGAGCCAAATTGCTGTACTCGAATTGCTCATGGCATTTACTATTAAACTATGGCCCTGAAACTGAATTTCGGTTGAAGAAAACCCATTTAAATCATATTGAAATAATCCGTCGATATAAGAAACAAGAAGTTTTCCATGCGAAACCACTGAAGCCTTTACTCTACTAGAACGCAAAATGCTTTTCTCTTTAGAATGATAAGGGTTGTTATAAACGATGCCTTCCTTATAATTACCATAAAATAATAAGGTATCATTAAGTTTAGAAATAGCTTTGGCTACAGAAAATTTATTAATAGCATCTGTTATTTTATCGTTTTTTAGGTTTACAACATAAGATTCCGAGGCATTAATACTTACAATGAGTTGCTGATTTTGAGCATCATAAAATAGATTACCAATAATTTTTTGTCCAGGTAATTGTAAGGTTTTAAATCGTTGAAGCTGGTCGTAAAACAATAATTTGCCATCATTTGTACCTAATACAAATTGGTTATTATCTAAAGCACAAGATGCTGTAATTTTAGATTTTGTTGGTGCCAATGCAACGTGTCTAATATTTAAGTTTGGTGATACAAATACACCATTATCTAAAGTTGCAAACCAATAATTGTTATTAAAATCTTTCTCTACATCCGTTATAGCTTCGGTAGGAAAAAGCTGTTCTTTAAAAATAAAACCTTCATTTCTAAACTCATAAATAAAAACACCTTCAGTAGTTAAAAACCAATACTTTCCATCTAAATTTAATAGATTATAAATTATCTGATTCTTTAATTGATGAGGGGTTTGAAGTTTAACTGAAGTGTCGTCAGATTTATGTATCAAATAGATGATATTTCCTTTGTTACTCTTATGCGTTAAGAAGACTTCATTTTTAAAAGCATATAATCTAGGGGACTGAATACGCCCCACGTTATCGACGTCCAATATTTTTACAGTAGAATCACCTTCGAGTTTATAAACACGATGTTTCTCTAATTGTTGTTCTTTATTAATAATAAAGATGTAATTACTACCCAAACTATTGGCATTACTAATACACCAGCCATCAAAAACTTTTGTAACTTTCTTGGTGTTTTTATGAATATCATAAATACCTGTGGTAGTAAATAAGCGGATATACTGATCTAAAACAGTATAGGCTGCTAATTGGCCTTTTACTAAGTCGCTAGCGTCATAAAATAGGTTTAATTGATCATCTTCTACATAAAATAACTGACCGTAAATATTATTACACCATAATTTTCCATCATTATCTTCTTTTAACTGAAATAGGGAATTTGCTTTTTGATTGGGATGGCTATAACGTTGATACGACTTCCCATTATAACGAAATAAGCCTTTATCTGCTGCTAACCAGATGTAATTAGTATCATCTTCTAAAATATCATAAAACTCAACATCGGGAAGCGTTGAAACATCTGACATATTTTCTAACACCGGATTCTGAGCATAGCTCAATACTACTAAAAATAGTAAAGTAATTATTGATATTTTGGTCTTCAAATTATACATAATATCTTGTACAATTCACAAACTTAAATATTTAATTATTTAAATAAACGGTGATTCTTCTGTAAGCTAGTGATTTTTTTCTAAAAGCAAAAAAACGCTTACATTGCTGCAAGCGTTTTCACTTCATCTCAAATAATCTAACTAACTAATAAAATTAAGAGATAACGGATAGCTAGGTAATTCTCCATTACTAGCTTTTATAGCATTTATTATAGGCATTACAAATGCCAAAATGGCAACTAATATTAAGGTTAAGATTCCCAACCCAACAACGAAGATTAACGGAATACTAATTATAGAATATATGAGCATGCTTAACTGAAAATTCACTATAGATTTTCCATGAGCATCCATGCCATCAACTTGTTCTTTCTGTGTAGCCCAAATAATTAATGGAGCTAAAAGTCCTCCGAAACCTGTCACATAAGTTAGCAATTGTGACAAATGTGTAATGACTAATAATTGATTGTCTGTGCGTTTAAACGTGTGATAATTTGATTCCATGATTAATGATTTTACACCTATAGGACGCAAACAAATTAAAAATGTTACAGACTAGTATTCAAATTGGTAAAAAGTACAATTTCCTTTCCCTTTTTTTATATTTTATATATAATATAGTTTCCAAGTAGCCACATTTAGAAAGCGCTTATTAATTCCATCCAAAAACTAGAATTAAAATACATTTAAGTTAGATTGACGCAAACCACTTAATCTTTCGGCAACAGTTGTAATACCCCTAAAATAACCTAAGAAATACTATTACTTTTTTAAAATTATAGGAGTCCTTAAATAAATATGAATGTCTATTTTGTAAGATTTTTCATTTATAATCAATCATTCTGGGCTTAAAAAATAAATAATTCATATTTTTTTTTCATTTTACTTAAAGAAAATTAACCTAGAATTTACGGTTTTAAAAACCTATTAATCAATAAAATAAAGCCATACATCAACTTACACTTAAACGATAAAATAAACTTTTTATCGTTATTATTTACACTTTATCGATGATTAAAGCGTTTTATCGATTTTTATTTTGTTACTTTGCGAGCTCAGGTTAACAAATAAAAAAGAAAAATGAATCTTCGATTATCTACAGTATTTAAAATTACAATTATCTTTTTTTGTTTTTGTTTATATACAAATGCACAAGTAGGAATTGGTACCACTACTCCTAATCCTTCTTCAATATTAGAAATTGAATCTAGTACTCAAGGTTTACTTATTCCTAGAGTAGAACTTACTAGTACTAATGACGTATCTACTATTACAAGTGGTAACGTAGAAAGTCTCTTAGTTTATAACACGCAAACCATAAATAATGTTGAACCAGGTTACTATTATTGGGATAGTAGTGAATGGGTTCGTGTAGCTGCAGGCTCTAATGTAGATAATCAAAAAATTACAAATTTTAGTGTTATAGGATCTAACCTGAGTATTACTTTAGAAAATGGTAATACTGCTTCCGTACCATTAGCTGATATTATTGGAAATACAGATAGCAATATTGCAAATACAAACTTAACGTTAGATGCTAATAGAACCTTAACAACAGGTAACTATGATTTAAATATAGATGCAAACACCTTAGTTATAGATGGTAGTGCAAATGAAGTAGGTATAGGTGTAAGTAATCCTACAGCGAAATTAGACGTTAATGGAACAGCTAGAATTAGAACTGTAGATAATGGAGCTGCAACTGATAATATATTAACGAGAGATTCTAGTGGAAACATTCGTCGTAGAACAGCGGCTGAAATTGTAGCTGCAGGTGGCGGAAACAATGATAACATTTATGCTACTAATGGTACTATTACTGGTAATCGTTATGTAAACCAAGGTAATTACGATTTAAATTTCGATTCAAGCACCTTAGTAATAGATGGTAGTGACAACGAAGTTGGTATAGGCATAAACAATCCATCAGCTAAATTAGATGTCAACGGAGATGCTAGGATAAGACTAGTCAATATTGGAGCGGATACGGATTATGTATTAACTAGAGATTCCAGTGGAAATATTCGTCGTAGATCAGCCGCTCAAATAGTAACTGCAGGTGGTGGAAACGACGATAACATTTATGCTACTAATGGTACAATTACTAGTAATCGTTTTGTAAACCAAGGTAATTTTGATCTTAATTTTGATTCAAATACCTTAGTAATAGACGGTAGCGCTAACGAAGTTGGTATAGGCATAAACAGCCCAACTGCTAAATTAGATATCAACGGAGATGTTAGGATAAGAACAGTAAATAACGGAGCAGATACTGATAATATATTAACCAGAGATGCTAGTGGTAATATTCGTCGTAGAACGGCTGCTCAAATTGTAGCTGCTGGAGGTGGAAGTGATGATAACATTTATTCTACTAATGGTACTATTACGGCAAATCGCTATGTATCTCAAGGTAACTACGATCTTAATTTTGATTCAAACACCTTAGTAATAGACGGTAGCGCTAACGAAGTTGGTATAGGCATAAACAGCCCAACTGCTAAATTAGATGTCAATGGAGACGTTAGGATAAGAACAGTAAATAACGGAGCAGATACTGATAATATATTAACCAGAGATGCTAGTGGTAATATTCGTCGTAGAACGGCTGCTCAAATTGTAGCTGCAGGTGGTGGAAGCGATGATAATATTTATTCTACCAGTGGTACAATTACTGGAAATCGTAATATCACTCAGAATAACTATGATGTCAATTTTGATGCCAATACTTTAGTAATCGATGGTAGTGCAAATGAAGTTGGTATAGGCATTAATAACCCGACTGCCAAATTAGATGTCAATGGAACAGCTAGAATTAGAACTGTAAATATTGGTGCGTCAACAGATAATATTTTAACGAGAGATGCTAGTGGTAATATCCGCAGAAGAACAGCAGCAGAAATTGTAGCTGCTGGTGGCGGAAGCGATGATAATATTTATTCTACTAGTGGTACAATTACTGGTAATCGTAATATCACTCAGAACAACTACGATATTAACTTTGATGCCAACACTTTAGTTATCGATGGTAGCGCAAATAATGTAGGTATTGGAACCACTTACCCAAATATAGATTTGGCCATTGGAGATACAGATACGGGTTTACAACAGCAAGGTGATGGAAATTTAGCGATTTACACAAATAATAACGAAAGAATAAGAATAAACAGTAGCGGTAACGTGGGAGTTGGAACCACTACTCCTACAGAGCGATTTCATGTTAATGGAAATAGTAGATTAGGCTCTAATATCGCACGTGATGGAGATTTTAGACTTAACGAAATGGGTACTGGTAATAGAAATTCTAGAATTCAATTTTTTACTGATGCTGATGCCTCAAATGACGCTGAAATTTTTAGAAATAATGGTTCTGATGGAGATTTTATTATTGACAATGAAGGTAACGGTATTATGTATTTACGTAATCGTGGATCTGGACAAGTAAGATTAGGAACCAACAACACGGATGACTTATATATTGAAGATGGTGGTAATGTGGGTATTGGTATTAGTGATCCAACGGCTAAATTAGATGTTAACGGAACTGCTAGAATTAGAACGGTGAATAACGGAGACGACTCTGACAATATTTTAACGAGAGATGCTAGTGGTAATATTCGCAGAAGAACAGCGGCACAAATTGTAACAGCTGCAGGAATTTCTAATATTACAGCTAGCAATGGTTTATCTAAGTCGGGAAATGATGTTCGTCTAGGAGGTACCATTACAACTAATACAAATGTTCTTATTTCTGGAACAAATAATTTAAACTTTGATTCAAATACGCTAGTTGTGGACGGTGGATCTAATAATGTTGGTGTGGGATTAAATAACCCGACTGCCAAATTAGATGTCAATGGAACAGCTAGAATTAGAACTGTAAATATTGGTGCGGCAACAGATAATATTTTAACGAGAGATGCTAGTGGTAATATCCGCAGAAGAACAGCAGCAGAAATTGTAGCTGCTGGTGGCGGAAGCGATGATAATATTTATTCTACTAGTGGTACAATTACTGGTAATCGTAATATCACTCAGAATAACTACGATATTAACTTTGATGCCAACACTTTAGTTATCGATGGTAGCGCAAATAATGTAGGTATTGGAACCACTTACCCAAATATAGATTTGGCCATTGGAGATACAGATACGGGTTTACAACAGCAAGGTGATGGAAATTTAGCGATTTACACAAATAATAACGAAAGAATAAGAATAAACAGTAGCGGTAACGTGGGAGTTGGAACCACTACTCCTACAGAGCGATTTCATGTTAATGGAAATAGTAGATTAGGCTCTAATATCGCACGTGATGGCGATATTAGACTTAACGAAATGGGTACTGGTAATAGAAATTCTAGAATTCAATTTTTTACTGATGCTGATGCCTCAAATGACGCTGAAATTTTTAGAAATAATGGTTCTGATGGGGATTTTATTATTGACAATGAAGGTAACGGTATTATGTATTTACGTAATCGTGGATCTGGACAAGTAAGATTAGGAACCAACAACACGGATGACTTATATATTGAAGATGGTGGTAATGTGGGTATTGGTATTAGTGATCCAACGGCTAAATTAGATGTTAACGGAACAGCTAGAATTAGAACGGTGAATAACGGAGACGACTCTGACAATATTTTAACGAGAGATGCTAGTGGTAATATTCGCAGAAGAACAGCGGCACAAATTGTAACAGCTGCAGGAATTTCTAATATTACAGCTAGCAATGGTTTATCTAAGTCGGGTAATGATGTTCGTCTAGGAGGTACCATTACAACTAATACAAACGTTCTTATTTCTGGAACAAATGATTTAAACTTTGATTCAAATACGCTAGTTGTAGACGGTGGATCTAATAATGTTGGTGTGGGACTGAATAACCCAACAGCAAAAATTGATATCAATGGAACAGCTAGAATTAGAACAGTAAATATTGGTGCGGCAACAGATAATATCTTAACTAGAGATACTAGTGGTAATATCCGCAGAAGAACAGCGGCAGAAATTGTAACAGCTGCAGGAATTTCTAATATTACAACTAGCAATGGTTTATCTAAGTCGGGAAATGATGTTCGTCTAGGAGGTACCATTACAACTAATACAAATGTTCTTATTTCTGGAACAAATGATTTAAACTTTGATTCAAATACGCTAGTTGTAGACGGTGGATCTAATAATGTTGGTGTGGGATTAAATAATCCAACAGCAAAACTTGATGTCAATGGAACAGCTAGAATTAGAACAGTAAATATTGGTGCGGCAACAGATAATATCTTAACTAGAGATGCTAGTGGTAATATCCGCAGAAGAACAGCAGCAGAAATTGTAGCTGCTGGTGGCGGAAGCGATGATAATATTTACTCTACTAGTGGAACAATTACTGGTAATCGTAATATCACTCAGAATAACTACGATATTAACTTTGATGCCAACACTTTAGTTATCGATGGTAGCGCAAATAATGTAGGTATAGGAACCACTTACCCAAATATAGATTTGGCCATTGGAGATACAGATACGGGTTTACAACAGCAAGGTGATGGAAATTTAGCGATTTACACAAATAATAACGAAAGAATAAGAATAAACAGTAGCGGTAACGTGGGAGTTGGAACCACTACTCCTACAGAACGATTTCATGTTAATGGAAATAGTAGATTAGGCTCTAATATCGCACGTGATGGAGATATTAGACTTAACGAAATGGGTACTGGTAATAGAAATTCTAGAATTCAATTTTTTACTGATGCTGATGCCTCAAATGACGCTGAAATTTTTAGAAATAATGGTTCTGATGGGGATTTTATTATTGACAATGAAGGTAACGGTATTATGTATTTACGTAATCGTGGATCTGGACAAGTAAGATTAGGAACCAACAACACGGATGACTTATATATTGAAGATGGTGGTAATGTGGGTATTGGTATTAGTGATCCAACGGCTAAATTAGATGTTAACGGAACAGCTAGAATTAGAACAGTGAATAACGGAGATGCTACTGATAATATTTTAACGAGAGATTCTAGTGGTAATATTCGTAAACGTACAGCTGCAGAGATTGTAGCTGCTGGTGGTGGAAACGAAGATAATATATATTATACTAATGGTACTTTAACCTCAAATAGAATAGTTAATTTGAATACCAATACAATAGATTTTAGTGGTAGTGCCAACGATGCCTTCCAAGTTGATGGATCTACATTTACAATAGATGCTGACACAAATAGAATTGGTATTGGCATGTCTGATCCCGAAGAAAGACTAAACGTACTCAACGGTATCATTCAAGTGGGTCGCGCAAGTTCAACACACGCCCAAATTGAAACCAATAGAATAGAAGCAGGTAAAAATACAGGTTCGGTAGCACTTACAGTTAATGATAGCGGTGGAAATGCAAACATAACCTTTAATAATACTGACCGGATTCCTGATATAAATGGTAATGCAGCACGCATCAGTGTAAACGTAGATAGCAGTACAAACGCTGCAATGTCTTTTGAAATAGCTGAAGGCGTAACAGCTGGCACTGCTGTAACGACTAGTACAGAAATGACCTTAACTACAACTGGATTAGGAATTGGTACAACTGGGCCATCAGAAAAATTAGATATTGACGGTACAGCCCGAGTACGTGATTTAAGCAATTCACAAAATAGAATTGTGTACGCAGATAGCCAGGGGGTTTTAAACATTAGATCAACTAGAAGTGCAACTTTTGCCAGAGGTACAAGTGCTAATTATAATAGTTCGGATGATTGGAGAAGAATTACAAGTTTATCTTCTGCATTAGATGTTAGAAATGGAGATGTAATCTTAGTGAACTGGTCAACCATAGTTAAACTAACTGGTGCTAGCACTACAGATACGTTAAACTTTGAAGTTCGTTTAACTGGAAGCGGTGGATGCAGCGATATCAGTTTATCAGGTGGTGATTTTTCAGAAATCAATCACGATGATTTCAAAGGTTACCATGGTACCAGTGGTGCAAATAGTTCTTGTGAAGGAACGTACACCATATCGCTTTGGGGAAGAAATTTAGGTAGTGATAGCTGGTCTTATAAAGAATCAAACGTTACGGCAACCGTAAATTAATTCAATAGACATACCCATAAAAATGTCAAGGTGTTTTTAGCAATTAAATTATCAATTATGATGTTTTATAATCGTTTACTCATAAATCCTATTAATTTTCGAATAAGGACTATTACCGTTTTTGTTTTCATTTTAGGCGCTACCTTCTCATCTTTTGCTCAGTTAAGCGTAAGAAATGATAATTTCATTACAGTTAATGATGAAATTATTTTTGTAAATAATGCGATTACCTTAGGAGAATCGGAGTCAAAATTTTATTTAAGGAAGGAGGGGCAGCTCATTCAAGGCAATGAAGTTTCTTCTAATACAGGAATTGGTGAACTCAGTGTTTATCAGACAGGTAATGCTAGTAATTATACTTATAATTATTGGTGCTCTCCAGTAGGGAATAATTCTAATCTATTTGGGAATGAATCTGCACGTGTCAATTTAATTGATGAGGCTACTCATATCATAACTGTGCAAGATCCAGAAGGGTTAACTTCTAGTACTGATGCAGGATTTACATCTAATTTTAATGGATTTTCATCACCATCATTAACAATTTCTAATCGTTGGCTTTACACCTTTAACACATCTAATGACTATGCCGATTGGAATTATGTTGGTGCGTCGTCCCCAATTTTGCCTGGACTTGGATTCACTATGAAAGGAGTACTGGGAACTAGCAATCAATTATATGATTTTAGGGGAAAAGCTAATAATGGAACCATAAGTAATATTATTACTGCTGACGAATTTACGTTAATAGGTAATCCTTATCCATCAGCAGTAGATGCCTTACGTTTTATCCATGATCCACAAAATACCAACTTGAATAATGGACCAAGTCCACAACCTACAACTACTGGTGCACTGTATTTTTGGGAGCAATCCGATGAAGGGTCTCACACGCTTGCAGATTATGTAGGTGGCTATGCATCATATACAATCTCTAGTACTGGTGTTGAAAGTTTTGTAAATGCCATGTTTTCAGCTTATGATGGTGCAGGAAATCCAATACCTTTAGCCCCATCAGCGGATGGCAATACAGGGTCTAAAATATCAAAACGATACATTCCAATTGGTCAAGGTTTCATGATAGAAGGTGCTAGTGGTATATTACCTGGTTCTTTAGTACATATGAAAAATGCGCATCGCGTATATGAAAAGATTTCAGATGGTAATAGTGTGTTCTTTAGAAGTGCAGACGCTCAGACTTCATCGGAAGATATGGATTCAGACGAACCATTATATAATGAATATGGCCTTAATAATGTTCCTCAAGATCATAAGAGATTTCGTTTAAATGTTACATTTAATGATCAATATACAAGACAATTGCTTCATAATTTTCACGATTCAGCAACTCCCGGATTTGATTATGGATTAGAAGCAAAATCGTCTAGTGATGCACCATCTGATGCTTATTGGGTATTAGAAACAGTACCTTATACCATTCAAGCACATGCTTACGCTTTAGATTTATCATTACCTGTAGTGGTTAAATCCAGCCAACAACAACAATTGAAGTTTAGCATTTTTGACGTTCAAAATTTTGAAGAAGGTCAACCGATATATTTACATGATTTAGAAAATAATATGTACGTAGATTTAACACAGCAAGATTATGACCTAAATATAAGTGCAGGAAATTTTGATTCTCGTTTTAGAATTGTATTTGAAAATGAAAATACATTAATAGCTCAAACTCATATTAAAAACCAATTTGATATTATAGCGAATAATCAAGAATCTCAGATTCTTCTATTAAACCCTAATATGAAGGACTTAAAATCGTTCCAAGTATACGATATCAATGGAAGATTAGTTTTAAGTCATTCCATTTCATCTATTCAAGATCAGTATAGTTTCCCTTCAAAATCTTTAAATGATGGGGTATATTTAGCTAGTATTCAACTTTTAAACAACGAGTCTTTTACTAAAAAACTAATAGTAACTCATAAATAAGACGATATAGTAAAGCAATTAGAAATTAACAATGTGCTTTTCAACAAAAATAATGTTAACTCACTGATTCTAATCATTTAATAAATTGCAGTCTGTCAATTACAATATAACTATCCGTAAAGAAGCCCCAAATCTACTTTATATATTAAAAAGAAGGCAACCACTGTTAACAAGACTTACAACTCCCCCCCTCTTTCTTTACTCCTAACTTTACTAAAATAGTTTCTAATAAGCACCATTTTGTAAAGGCCGATTGAATTAAATTCACTCCAATAAATACGGTAAACCACATCCAATTTGGATTCACATATACGGTTAAAACAACGCTTAAAAGCACCATGAAACCAACAATAACTCTAAAATATGTATTTAACATCTTTTCTTTTTTTTTATTATGACCTATATGGTTTAGTCAACCTTATAGGTTTTGATTATTAATTAAAACGCTATAGGAATATAGCCTAAGTACGGAACTTAGTTCTGTATTTAAAATTTGCTCGATTTTAAATGAATCTTTCAATAGGCACCACAACCGCTTTGATTGGATTGTTGGTTTCTAATTTTTCATTAAAGGATTTTATAAGACTGAATAGCTCATCAATATTTTTTTCTTCGGTGAAAGAAAAGAACATTTCAGAATCTGCACCACTATGTTCACTTGCAAACCAATTGGCACTTAACCTTGCCGTGGTACTGTTTTTAAATCCTTCAATATCGGACTCACTGAAATTACTAATTTGAGCCTGTTTAAATAATTGGATAATATCCTTTTTGTAGTAATCCACTACGGTGACTATGACTAATTTCATTTGTTTGTGTTTTAGTTTCTCGCGGATTTCACAGATTCACGCAGATTGTAGTGTTTGTTTTTCTGCGCAAATCTGTGAAATTTGCGGAACAATTATTACTTATAATTCTTCTTCTCTATCATATAATACACTAATGGCACCACCAACAATGTTAATACTGTTGACACAATTGTTCCTCCCATTAATGAGATTGCTAATCCTTGGAAAATTGGGTCAAACAAAATCACGAAAGCGCCAATTACAACTGTTCCCGCAGTTAATAAAATTGGTGTGGTTCTAACGGCTCCTGCTTCAATTGCAGCTTGTTTTAGCGGTACACCTTCTGCTGTTCTTAAGTTAATAAAGTCAATCAGTAATACTGAGTTTCTCACCATGATTCCGGCTAAAGCAATCATGCCTATAAAAGAAGTTGCTGTAAAGAATGCTCCCATAAGCCAATGTCCTAGAATAATTCCGATTAGGGATAATGGGATCGCAACCATCATAACAATTGGTGCTTTAAAGTTTTGAAACCATCCTACAATTAAGATATATATTAAGATAATAGCTCCTAAAAAGGCAATACCTAAATCTCTAAAAACTTCTAAAGTAATTTGCCATTCGCCATCCCATTTAACCGTATAGTTATCTTCAAACTCTGGTTGACCTAAATACATTTCATTAATCTCAAAGCCTTGTGGTAATGGAATTTCTTTCAATTTTTCTTCCATACCAAGAATAGCATACGCAGGACTTTCTAAGTCTCCAGCCATATCTGCCATCACATAAACCACACGTTTTTGATTTTTATGGTAAATGCTTTTTGCTGCAATAGTTTGAGAAATATCAACCAAATCTGAAATTGGTACCATGTGACCTTGTTTCGATTTTACCTTCAATTGTGAAATATCTGTAATAGTCGATTTCTCTTTTTCATCCAATGCCAGTACGATACCTATTTGGTTAACAGCATCCTCATCGTACAGCGTTGTAATCGCTCTATTAGATAACGCCATATTCATAGTGTATGCAATTTGCTGTGGCGCCACTCCATACAACATGGCTTTCTCTTTATTGATATCAAATTGATATTCAATTTGGTCGTCTTCAACCATCCAATCAATATCAACCACATCAGTTGTATTCTTTAAGATATCTTGAACATGGTTTGCAACTTTAATCTGTTCATTATAATCAGGTCCATAAATTTCGGCAACAATAGTTGATAATACAGGTGGTCCTGGTGGCACTTCTACCAACTTCACATTGGCATTATATTTCGCTGCAATTTTCTGAATATCTGGACGCATTAATTTAGCGATATCATGACTCTGCGCTGAACGGTCTTCTTTGGCTAATAAATTCACTTGAATATCTGCCATATTAGATCCACCACGCAAATCGTAGTGACGCACTAAACCGTTAAACGTAATTGGTGCAGACGTCCCAACGTAGTTTTGATAATTGACCACTTCTGGTCTATTAGATAAGTATTGAGAAATCTCTTGAGCGACAACACCAGTACGTTCTAAGGTGGTACCTTCTGGCATATCAATCACCACTTGAAACTCATTCTTGTTATCAAAAGGCAACATTTTTACGGCTACCGAATTGGTAAAAAATAAGGCCATCGTTCCTATTAACACTGCAAAAGTTCCTAATAAAAACAACCAACGTTTGCCTTTACTTTCTAAAAGTGGTCTTTCAAACTTGTTGTAAATTCTATAAATAAGCGTGTCTTCAACCGCTTTTTCAGGTTGCTCTTCTGCTCCTTTCTTGTCTTTTTCTCTTAAGAAAATATACCCTAAATATGGTGTAATTGTTAGAGCAACAAATAAGGATAAAATCATAGCAATAGATGCTCCAATTGGCATTGGTGCCATATATGGCCCCATTAAACCAGACACAAAAGCCATTGGTAAAACAGACGCTATTACCGTAAAGGTTGCTAAAATGGTTGGGTTACCAACTTCGTTAATAGCATATAAAGCAGCTTGTTTAAATGGCAAGCGTTTCATTTTAAAATGCCTGTGCATATTTTCGGCAATGATAATTGAGTCATCGACGACGATTCCTGTTACAAATACTAATGCGAATAACGTGATTCGGTTTAGTGTGTAATCCATCATATAGTAACTCAACAAGGTTAACGCAAACGTAATTGGCACGGATAAAAACACAACCAATCCACCTCGCCAACCCATGGCTAACATGACCACAATGGTTACTGCAAAGATAGAACCGATAAGGTGTAATAGTAATTCTGACACTTTATGAGATGCTGTTTCACCGTAGTTTCTTGTAATTTCTACATGCACATCATCTGGAATTAACGTACTACGTAAATGGTCTACCTTGTCTATAATCACTTCCGCGATTTTCATGGCATCTGCACCTTTTCGTTTGGCAACAGAAATGGTAACTGCAGGATATTCTGACTTGTACTCAGCTGATTTTTCACCTCCTTTTCCAAAGCCTAAACTCACGTAATTCTGTGGCACTTCTGGCCCATCGATAATGTTAGCGACTTGTTTTAAATAAATTGGCTGATTTTGTTGCACACCAACCACTAAATTTTCAACATCAGTTACTGAGGCTAAGAACTTACCTGTATTTACCAAAAACTCCGTATCACTTTTATCAAAACTCCCAGCACTTAATTGACTGTTATTGGCCTTAATCATTTCTGAAACTGACAAGAAATCTAATCCACTCGCTGCTAATTTATCCTTATCTAAAACTACACGTAACTGACGGTCTCTTCCTCCAATTTTATGAGTAATCGCCACATCATTTACCTTCTTAATCTCAGCCTCTAATTCTTGAGCCATTTGGTTGAGTTGGTAATCGTCATAATTCTCACTCCACAAAGTTAAACCCAACATTGGCACATCATCAATAGCACGTGTTTTCACCAACGGAAACGTTACACCAGCTGGCATTTGGTCCATGTGTTTATTGATTTCGTTGTACATTTTCACAAACGAACGCTCAATATCTTCGCCCACATAAAACTGAACAATCACCATGCCTTGTTCCTTCATGGACGTTGAATACACATATTCTACACCTTTAATATTCGATATTAATTGCTCTAAAGGTTTAATGACACGCGATTCTACTTCCGTAGGACTTGCGCCAGGATAACCTACAAAAATATCTGCCATTGGCACATCGATTTGTGGTTCTTCTTCACGCGGAATTAAAAACGAACTATATACACCAACCACCATAAATACAATCATTAAAAGCACGGTGAGCTTCGATTGCATAAAGACTTTGGCTATTTTACCTGCGATTCCTTCTTTCATTTTGTTTATTTATTTTGGGCGTTACTTTTTACTCATACCTGTCAGGTTTTAAAAACCTTACAGGATCGCAAAAAGTCAGGCTATACACTATATCTTTTTACTTGTTTTCGATACAAATTTGCTTAGGCAAATTCACTCAAACTGACGTAAAAAGGATGCCGTTTCTATCCTTAACGCGCGTACTCTTTTGTGTTATTTACTCCTCTTTATTAAGTCCTACACGATTTTTGAAACCTTGCAGGATACTAAAAACTGTGACTGCGACTGTCTACTGATACCTACTGCACACTGATTTTTGCTCCATTGTAAAGTTTTCCTTCAGCAGAAACGATATACGCTTCATCTGCATTTAAACCCGATAATACTTCTACTTGGTCTCCAAAGGTTCTTCCTAAACGCAACCATCTTAATAATGCTGTATTACTTTGACTTACGGTATACACACCAGATAATTGTCCGTTTGTTATAATAACATCACTTGGAATTAAGACCATTGCTGTTACTGCTTTTCTTTCTACAGGAAATTGTACTGTTGTAAACATTCCTGATAAAATATTGACTTCTGTTTTATCTAAAGCTATTTTTACCAAATATTGTCCACCTGTGTTTTTGGCAGATGTACTTACTTCAGCTACCTTTCCTTTTAAGGTTTGATTAATTGATTTCACCAATACGTCAACAGTAGTTCCTTTTTTTATTGCAGAAATTTCAGATTCAGGTACCATAGCCATCACTTCAAAATGTCCTGGCGTTTCAATGCTTATTAATGGTGCTCCTGGATTTGCCATATCACCAGCTTCTACATTTTTACTTGTAATGGTTCCGTTAAAAGGTGCCGTAATATTACTATACGTAAATTGTGCATTAATTTCGTTTTTCATTTGATTGGCAGATTCTAAACGTGCTTTAGCCATTTCAAAATTGGCCGTTATATCATCCATCTCTTTTTGAGAAGCACTATTATCTGCGAACAAGTTTTTAAAACGATTATAATCTTTTTGTGCATTATTGAAGGCAGCTGTTGCTTCTGATATGCCAGCATTTACTTGTGCTCGTTTGGCTTGTAAATCGGCATTATTAATAGACACTAATAATTGTCCTTTTTTAACCTTATCGCCAACATTAACATGAACTTTATTAACGTAACCCATCATTCTAGTACTTAAATCAGCACTATTAACTGCTTGAATTTTCCCACTTACAGCCAAAAATGGACTATTCGTATTGGCTTCTACCTGACTCGTTTTTACCGTAATTGCAGGTGAATTATCGGTAATTGGCTTTTTGTCTTCACTTCCGCAACTCGCTAGTAATAAGGCTAAGGAAAATGTTAGAATTGTATATGTTTTTTTCATTTTGATTGTTTTTATTTTAATACCTACAAGGTTTTAGAAACTTTGTAGAAAAAATTATTCTTTGGTTAAAAATTCTAAATAGGCTTGTGCGTAATTGTATTCGAAAATGGTTTGGTAATATTCTAATTGCTTTTGAGCAAATTGTGTATCTGCCATTAATAAATCAGACGTTTTTTCTAGTCCTTCTTTAAATCTATTGGTTCTTATTCTTAAAGATTCTTCTGATTGTTCTAAAGCTAAAGCTGTTAATTTTAACTTATTTTCTGCATCCAATAAGGCACGTTTTGCTTTGTTTAATTCCAAATTACTTTGAGACACATATTGTTTGTATTCTAATTTTGATTTTTCGAATTCTGATTTACTTTTTTGTGCTTTCCCAAAGCGTTTAGAGCCTTGAAAAATATCCCAACTTAATTGTGCGCCAAATAAATAACCACTAGCGTCGGCTTGAAAAATTTGATCGTCATACAACTCGTAACTTCCAAATGCATTTAATCTTGGTAAGAATGCCATTTTATCAGCCTTATTCATAGCTTCATAAGCCTTTGAAGCCAATTCCATGGCTTTAATATCCGAACGATTTTCAGAAATAGATTTATCTTCCATTGCAAAAGTTGAAACCGTTAACTCATCTGTTGGTGTGTAAATCACATACGTCTCATCATTCATTAAAAACGATAAGTAGTTAGAGGCATTTTGTACGTTACTTTTAGCCGATTGTAATTGATTTTGAACTTCAGTTACTCGCACTTCAACATTCAACACATCTGAGCGTTGTAAATAGCCTTGTTTAAAACTATTGTCTGCTAATTTTTTATTGGCATTTGCAGCATCTAATGCTTTTTCTAAAACATCAACCGCTTTATAGGCCAGTTGTAATTGCATGTATGCTTTTTCAACTTCGAAAGCCAAATACTCTTGTGTACGTTCTGTTTTTAAAGACATCGCTTCCATTTTAGATTTGGCAGCTTTACGTTGGTACATGCCATCAAAATTGATTAATGGTTGTTGAATTTCGAATTTTGTAGCGTAGTTTTCAATCTGCGAAGGATCATTTAATAATGCAGGATTAAAATCGTTTTGCGTTAATATTTCTTGATTCAACTTAGAACCAAAAGCCATTAATGGATTCGTTGTCGCTATTGCGGTATGACTTGCTGTAATATTAGGTAAAAACACTGCATTGGTTTGTCTAAAATCGGCTTTCGCTTGTTTAAACTCCTCTTCAGAAATCTTAATACTTGTATTATTTTCTGAAACTCTACTTAAAACCTCAGTTTTTGATATAGACACTGCATCTTGTGCCTTCACTGATATTGTAAACGCTAAAAGTAATAGTGGTATATAAATATGTTTTTTCATCAATTATTAATTTATAGTACAAATGTACATTAGGTAAAATCAGAAGTTAGTAACAAAGGTTACCAACGAAAAAGGCATTTATAAATCCTTATAAATGCCCTTTTACTAACCAACCAAAAAAAACTGATAACCACATCAGCTAACTTTTCTTGTGCCTCCATGCCCTCCAGCTACAACTAACATTATTTTTATACTTAAATAAATGAATTTGAAAAACTGAATGACAGGATTCATCATTTTAAATCTTTGATATTTTGAAATTCTTTGTGTCATACTAACTTGGCTGTTTGTAAAATCAAAGCTTTTAATTCTAATTAAACCGAACAAACCCCATTTTATATTACAAAAGTAAGTCAACATATAGTAATACTTGGTAACTAATGTTACTCAACAAAAATGAATTACGATTAAATCATTTTTTTTTAATAAACAAATACAATCTTTCTTAGTCTTCCCTTTCCGAGTGGCAAAATATCCTTAAATTTATTCCCTTTAATTTTTCAAAATTCTCAACAAGACATCTTTTCATTTTTGGATATCTTGTAAAGATATAATCCAAAATTCTCATGAATATTACTGCAGCATATACCGATCTCTATCAAATTACAATGGCTCAAGTTTATTTTGGCACTAAACCTAATGGACGCGCGGTATTTGATTATTATTTTAGACATAATCCTTTTAAAAGTGGGTATTCCATTTTTGCAGGACTAGAAGATGTCTTAGATATTCTTGAAACCCTCGAGTTCTCTTCATCAGATATTTCCTATTTGAAACAAAAAGGGTTTGAAAATGATTTTTTAGACTATTTAAAGAATTTCCGATTTAAAGGAAATATTTATTCGAGTAAGGAAGGCGATGTTGTATTTCCTAACCGACCAATACTGCAAGTAGAAGCCAATATTATAGAAGCTCAGATTATTGAGACGCTTTTACTAAACATTCTTAATTTTCAAACCTTGATTGCTACAAAGGCTAGCCGAATAAAATTTAGTGCTAAAGATGGTATTCTCTTAGATATGGGCTTACGTCGTGCACATGCTACAGGTGGCTATTATGCCTCTAGAGCTGCAGCCATTGGTGGTTTTGACAGTACGAGTAATGTTAAAGCTGCCGAAGATTACGATATTCCTTCTACAGGTACTATGGCACATTCTTTTATTCAAAGTTATGATGAAGAATTACAAGCTTTTAGAGATTTTGCTAAAATGCGACCAGAGAATTGCGTCTTCTTAATAGACACTTATAACACCCTTAAAAGTGGCCTACCCAATGCTATTACTGTAGCCAAAGAAATGGAAAAACGAGGAGACCGTCTCTTAGGTGTGCGTTTAGACAGTGGTGATTTAGCCTATTTATCTAAAAAAACACGTGCTATACTTGACGATGCGAATTTGAGTTATGTAAAAATTGTAGCATCTAACCAATTGGATGAATATGTTATAAAAAGTTTGAAGGAACAAGGTGCGTCCATTGACATTTTTGGTGTTGGCACAAATCTAGTGACCGGAAAACCTGATGCTGCCATGGACGGTGTTTATAAATTAGCAGAATATAACGATACACCAAGAATCAAGCTTTCTGAAAATATTATTAAAATATCGCTTCCATTTAAAAAGCAAGTTTACCGAATGATAGACGCTAATGGTATGTTCTATGGTGCCGATGCCGTAACACTTTCTTCTGAAGATAACGTTACATTAATGGAACATCCTTTTGATACAACAAAAAGTTTAGACCTCAATTCATTTAAGCATGAGCCTTTACTTGAACAGGTTATGAAAAATGGAAAAAGAATAGTTCCGCCTCGATCGGTTACTGAAATTTCGAAATATTCGCAATCACGTTTAAAACAACTTCCTAATGAATACAAACGTTTTCAGAATCCACATATCTATAAAATTGGACTGAGTTCAACACTTAAGAAAGAACGTGACACTTTAATTAATAAGCATAAATTCTAAACTAAGCGATATTAAAAAATACATTCAAAATTAAATTCTACTCATGAAAACGCTACTAATTATTGATGCGCAGAACGATTTTATACCAAACGGTTCTCTTCCTGTTCCCAACGGCAATCAAATTATTCCTGTAATTAATAAGATTCAAGATCAATTTGATTTAATCATTGGCACACAAGATTGGCACCCTAAAGACCATATCAGTTTTGCTAGTAATCATGACGAAAAATCTGTCTTTGATGAGATTGAAATTCATGGGCAACCACAAACTTTATGGCCAAATCACTGTGTGCAAGGTACAGCAGGTGCAGCATTTCATCCGGATTTAAATACTGACAAATTTGAAGCTATTTTTAGAAAAGGAACCAATAAAACTATTGATAGTTACAGTGCTTTTTATGACAATGGCCATTTAAAATCAACCGGATTGGCTGGTTATTTAAAAGAAAAAGGAACCACACAGCTTTTTCTATGTGGTTTAGCTGCTGATATTTGCGTATATTTTTCAGCACGCGATGCTGTTAAAGAAGGTTTTGATTGCTTTTTTATTGAAGATGCTTCTAAAGCATTGGATAAGGACGTCTTTGAAAAACTAAAAAAGGAAATGATTGCTATGGGTATTCAGATGGTAACATCAACATCTATTTAATAGTTATTATACCATTAAATAGATGAGTTCTAGATATTAATCCCATACTAAGTTCTAATCATTATTTTAGTTCACGTTTCTTGTGCCACCATGGCCTCCTGCAACGACTATCATTATTTTGATACTTAAATAAATGAATTTGAAAAACTGAATGATAGGATTCATCATTTTAAATCTTTGATATTTTGAAATTCTTTGTGTCATGGTATTTTAATTTTCACGGTTATATTTCTGTGACTTAACAAATTTGATTCCTTTATTAATAAAACACCCCTAAAGTCCCCTCGAGGGGACATTACTCTTATGTGTTTACTCAAAATTCATTAGCTCACACTAATTTTAAAAAAAAGCTTACTCAGGAATCAACCACCAAAATGGTCGCATTTTAGCTTTGTAAATAAAAGCATAGTGTAAAGCTAATTTTAACCAGTGACCAGCTAAACCAATTTCCCCAAAAGTTTTACCGAGTTGACGTCCTTGTGTTTTAGGATATTTTTCATAATCTGGAACAATGGGATAGGTTGTAATACTAACTCCACTTCCATTAATTAATCCAAAACCTGCAGAAGCAATACATGCTGCTCCCATATTTCCCATAGAACCTTTGTGGCTTAAGGACTCTTTTCCACTCTTTATAGAATCAATAATATTATCTGCTACTAACTTCGCCGTGATACCAGATGGCATTCCTGTTCTTGGTGGTGCTGGTGAAATAACCGTTCCGTTTTTACTCGTTCTTGGTTTAGAAATAGCGTGTGGTGGTGCAAACGCAATACCAGGTGCGAAAATGTTTTTATAACTTGGATTTTGATACGTTTCCGGCCAATCCTTTACAGACCATTCTTCATAAGGTTTTGGTGTGTAATCTGCATCAACAATCATGAACCCTTTAAAGAGTTTTTCTGTAATGTCGTTTTCATTTTTGTCATAGGCTTTAAAACCATGACCAGAAAACGAAGGAATTAACATGGCAAAATCATAAGCTTCTGATTTCTGTTCTCCTTCTAAATTTTCGTAATGTGCTACGCCATCTTCAATTTTATTAACGCCTGCTCCTAGAATCCATTTAATGTCTCTGTCTTCAAAAACCATTTCTACCATTTCATGAGATTTCATGGTCATGCTTCCGTAGCTTAACAACATACCATCCATCCCGAAATCACCTAATTGATATTCGTTAGAAATCCAAGTGACTTCAGCCATATCACGTACATTATGCTTACGCAATTCTTGTTCTACATTTAATATATATTCAAAAGCAGCACCTTGACAGGTTGATTTTGCATGACCTGTACCAATTAAAATTTTAGCTTTTTTACCAGCTTTCATTTCTTCAATTAGCGCTTTTAAACCTTCCCAAGCATGGTCAGCATGTGAATATGTACAAACAGAATAGGCTTTATTTTTACCAGGAATTAAGCCTTCAGTAGCTTCAAAATTTAATTTTGGTCCTGTGGCATTAATCAAATAATCATAAGTTATTTTTTCTTGTTGTCCTTTCTTTTCTCCAACCACATATTCGGATAAAACATAAGGTTTCTCTTCGATTTTATCCCCTTCAGGAAAAAAGGAAATCGCTTTGGCTTGCTTATAACCAATACCTTTCTTTTTATATAAAGGCGCTAACGGAAAATAGATTTTTTCTGATTTCATTCTACCAATTCCCACCCAAATGTTAGACGGAACCCATTGGTAATTACTGTTAGGTGATACCACAACAACTTCGTGCTTTTTCGGTAGTTTTCTGCGTAAATGTGTAGCTGCAACGTGACCAGAAATTCCGGCTCCAAGAATGACAATTTTAGACATAATCATTAATTTTAATTAAAGGTAATATCAAATAAAATGACACACAGCAACTAATGTTACACAAGTCTTTTAATTCGTCTTCTTATAACTCCAAACCGCTAATCCATTCATTATAAAAGCATAAAGGGCTGTTTTTAATAACTGTGGAAGAATATCGTTAAAACCAGAACCTTTAAGCATCACCATACGCATAACTTCTACAAAATATCTTATTGGGTTAAATTCGGTAAGTGTTTGAGCCCATTTTGGCATACTCTCTATTGGTGTAAATAAACCACTCATTAAAATAAAAATGACTGTAAAAAACCACGCAATAAACATAGCTTGTTGTTGCGTATCTGTAAAATTAGAAATGAACAAACCAATACCTAAAATGACTAGAATATAAATTGATGTATATAAATACATAAGTGGTAAACTCCCTAGCATTGGAACATTAAATATGACTTTGGCTAAAATTAACCCAACAGTTAGTAAGCCCATTCCTATGACCCAAAACGGAAAAAGTTTCCCAATAATAAACTGGCTCTTTTTAATTGGTGTGACGTTGATTTGTTCTAGAGTACCAATTTCTTTTTCGCGGACAATATTCATTCCTGAAAGGAAGAGCGTAATCATAGTAACTAGTAAAACCAATATACCAGGAACCATAAAGGTTTTATAATTTAAAGTTTTATTATACCAAAATAATGGAATAGTCTCTATAGTAATTGGTTGTATTTGTTTGTCTGAAACTTGAAACACATCTACTTTTATGTTTTGATTAAAACGTTGTACAATTTGTGTGACATATACATTTTCTACTCCTGCTGCTGCGCCATCAATTGCGTTTATAGTTACGCCTAAGCTGTTCTGTTTTTCTTTTTGTAAATCGCGTTCAAAATAGTGTGGAATTTGTAAAAGCACATCCACTTCTCCT
Organism: Winogradskyella sp. ECml5-4; assembly: GCF_036903175.1. Taxonomy (NCBI): domain Bacteria; kingdom Pseudomonadati; phylum Bacteroidota; class Flavobacteriia; order Flavobacteriales; family Flavobacteriaceae; genus Winogradskyella; species Winogradskyella sp. ECml5-4. The sequence continues at coordinate 324,273 of NZ_JAYJLF010000002.1, forward strand.
TTTAACATCGCTGAACTTGCTAATGCTTCCGAAGGAAAATCTGTTAACACATTAAAGTAAGTAGATGCGTTAAATTTTTCAACTAAGGCTCTAGACGTTGATGTGTGGTCGTTATCAATATAACCAAATTTGATATTTTTGACTTCAAACGTAGCTGCATTAGATAATATAACGAGCTGTAATAATGGTAAAACAAAAATGATAGGAAGCATGCCTTTATTTCTAAAGATTTGCTTGAACTCCTTTTGTATGATGTATAAAATTGTTTTCATATTATTTCCTGCGTAGGCAGGAATCTTTTTTTTAATTCTTAGACCTACAAGGTTTTTAAAACCTTGCAGGACAACTAACTTTTTTTACTCTAATCGTATTTTATATTTCTTCACACTTAATCCAATAAAAAAGATGGTCATTCCAACTAAAATCAAGGTTTCTTTCCATAGATATTGTAACCCTACTCCTTTTAGCATAATCCCTTTTATGATGATGATAAACCATTTTGCAGGAATGATGTTACTAATCACTTGTAATGGTAAAGGCATGCTTGATATTGGAAAAATAAAACCTGATAATAGAATTACAGGTAGCATTAATCCCATTAAAGAAATCATCATTGCTGTTTGCTGTGTTGCAGAAATTGTTGAGATTAAAATCCCTAAAGCTAATGCTGTGATTATGAATAAAACACTTTCAAAAGCTAATAAAAACAAGCTTCCTTGAACTGGCATTTTAAATATGAATATGCTTAAAACTACAATGACGATGGCGTTTATAATAGACAGAAAAATATAAGGAAACACTTTACCAACAATAACTTGAATTGGTTTTATAGGTGACACTAAAAGGATTTCCATAGTTCCTAATTCCTTTTCTCTTGTAATAGAAATTGAAGTCATCATTGCGGAAACGAGCATTAAAATGATAGTCATTACACCAGGAACAAACATGTAGACGCTTTTTAATTCTGGATTATAAACCATTCTGGTTTGTGGTACAATTTGATAGGCAATTGTGATGTCTTTATTCAATCCTTTTTGATATTGCTGAAGAATAGCATTGACATAATTACTTATTGTATTTGCAGTATTAGGATCTGTAGCATCTGTAATAATTTGTATAGTTGCTGTATGATCTTTAATTAAGCTTTTACTGAAACCTTCCTCGAAATTTAAAACGGCTTTTACTTTTCCTTTTTTGAAAATAGTTTCAATATCTGATTCTCTATCAATAAATTGATTGATACTAAAGTATTTTGAAGCTGAAATTTTATTAATAATTTCTTTTGTTGTTGCGTCTTTTGAATGGTCTAAAACAGCAATATCTACATTGTTTATTTCATTGGTAATCGCAAAGCCGAAGAGCATAATTTGTGCTATTGGCATTCCGAAGAGAATAAACAACGAGCGTCTATCTCTAAAAATGTGATAGAATTCTTTTTTTATGAAGCCTATGAATCTTTTCATTATTTATTTCTTTTCTCCCGCAGATTTCGCAGATTACCGCAGATTTTTTTTAAATGTTATCTTTTGATTTTACATTTATTTTTCACGTCAAAATCCTCTTTATCTAAGAGATGTTTTCTCCCGCTGGTTCCGTTGATTATCGCTGATCTTTTTTGTTTTTTCCTTGACTTGATATTTACTATTTCTACTCAAACCTGTATTATCTCAAGATAATTTTATATCTCTGTTTCTCCCGCTGATTTCGCTGATAAGCGCTGATCTTTTTTTGTTTTTATTTGATATTTACTCTTTCTACTCAAACCTGTATTATCTGCTGGACATTTTTTATAACTATCTATCTCCCGCTGATTTTACTGATTACCGCTGATCTTTTTTAATTTTTCCTTTATTTACTCTTTCTACTCTAACCTGTATTATCTCAGGATAATTTTATATCTCTGTTTCTCCCGCTGGTTCCGTTTATTATCGCTGATCTTTTTTGTTTTTTCCTTGACTTGATATTTACTCTTTCTACTCTAACCTGTATTATCTCAAGATAATTTTATATCTCTGTTTCTCCCGCTGATTTCGCTGATAAGCGCAGATTTTTTTAAGTCCATTTCTGCGAAAATCTGAGAAATCTGCGGGATATTTTTTTATAATCCATGTACTTTTCTAAAAATCCCTTTTGTTATATCATCCACATTGAAGTTCACTAAAATACCTAGTTTTAATTCTGAAATTTTTAAGTAAGTCAAAACTTGCTTGTGATGTACTTTGGATAAAGTTTCTACCGATTTTATTTCGATTATTACTTTATTATTAACTAATAAATCTAATCTGAATCCAATTTCTAATTCTATACCATCATAAAACACAGGCAACGGAACTTGTTTTTTAACTGATAATCCTTGTTTCTCTAGTTCATACATCAACACAGCTTCGTATACAGACTCGAATAAACCCGGACCTAATTCATTATAGACTTTAAAAATCGCTCCTCTGATTATATAGGATATTTCATTTTCTGTTTTTTCCTCCATAATTATTTGATTTTTATTTCCGTAGATTACGCAGATTATCGCAGATGTTTTTTTTAGTATTATTCCTTATATAATATTTACTCTTTCTGCTAAAATCCGCATTATCTGCTGAACATTTTTCTTATAAACTCTATATATCCCACTAATTTTGCTGATAAGTGCAGATTTTTTTTAAGTCCATTTCTGCGAAAATCTGAGAAATCTGCGGGAAATTCTCTATCCTCTTGCTAGTTTTAAAAACACATCGTTCATATTTGCAACGTTAAACTGTTGCTTAAGCTTTTTAGGGGTGTCTAAAGCTTCTATTTTTCCGTTTACCATTATAGACACGCGATCGCAATACTCAGCTTCATCCATGTAATGTGTGGTAACAAAAACGGTTGTTCCTTGGTTTGCAGCTTTGTAAATCATTTCCCAAAATTGGCGTCTCGTAATTGGGTCAACACCTCCTGTTGGTTCATCTAAAAAAACAATTTTAGGATCATGAAGTAAAGCCACTGAAAAGGATAGTTTTTGTTTCCAGCCTAATGGTAAAGAACCTACTAATTTACTAGCCACCTTTTCTAGTCCTAACTCTTCTATTAATACAGCAGATTTCTCTTTGATACTTTTTCTTGACAAACCATAAATTCCACCAAAGAATGTGATGTTTTCTTTAACCGTTAAATCGTCATACAGCGCGAACTTCTGACTCATGTAACCAATATTTTTCTTGATGTCTTCTGCATTAGTAAACACATCAAAACCTGCAACATTGGCAGCTCCAGAAGTAGGTTTTGAAATACCAATCAGCATTTTCATGGCTGTAGTTTTCCCTGCTCCATTTGCTCCCAAAAAGCCAAATATTTCTCCTTTTTTAACATCAAAAGAAATAGCGTTTACTGCTGTAAAATCACCAAACATTTTGGTTAGGTTTTGAGCTTCTATGACGTTCTTTTTGTTCATTTAGTTCTTTTTTGTCTAATCAAGCGCAGTCGAGATGTCTTATTAGTTCTCGACTGCGCTCGAACAGACATTTATTTAGCTAATTCCATAAAGGTATCTTCAATGGTTGGTTCGGTTTTTCCGATTTCTATATGCGATAAATCTTTAGATTGTAAATAATCTATTAAATCTTCCGGATTAAAATCTTCTCTGCTATCTGTATAATGTACAAACTCGCCAAAAGGATAAACACTATGGTTGTATTCATAATCATTTAAAGCATTTATGAGTTGGTATGTATTGCTTGCCCTAACATTATAAATCCTTTTTGGATAATGTTTCACTATAGCTTGAGGTGTATCAATCTGCAAAATTTTACCATCTTGAATTAATGCAATTCTATCACACAAAGCTGCTTCATCCATATATGGTGTAGATACCAAAATGGTAATGCCTTTTTGTTGCAAACGTTTAAGCATGTCCCAAAATTCTTTTCTCGACACTGGATCAACTCCTGTTGTTGGCTCATCTAGAAACAACACCTTTGGTTTGTGAATTAAAGCACAACATAAAGCCAACTTTTGTTTCATTCCTCCAGAAAGTTTACCTGCACGACGGTCTTTAAAAGGTTCTATTTGAACATAAATGTCTTTTATTAAATCGTAGTTTTCTTCAATGGTAGTTCCGAAAATAGTTGCGAAGAAGTTTAAATTTTCTTCAATCGTTAAATCTTGATAGAGTGAAAATTTTCCTGGCATATAACCCACATTATTCCGAATCTTTTTATAGTCTACAACCACATCAAAATCAGCAACCGTTGCACAACCTTCATTAGCAATTAAAAGTGTTGTTAAAATTCTAAACAACGTTGTTTTTCCTGCGCCATCAGGACCAATAAGTCCAAAAAGCTCCCCTTCTTTTACTTGAAAAGAAATATCTTCTAAGGCCTTTACGTTTTTATAAGACTTACTAATATGGTTGACCGTTATACTCACTAAATTTTAATTTTGAACTATAATTTTAGCTTCCATTGTAATTTTTGAAGTCACAGAATTTGAAATTAAACAGGCTTTTTCCGATTTTTCTAAAATACGTTCTGTACGTTCTCTTTTAGATGCGTCTGTAATTACAACTTCTGGAAATAATAACACTTCACTTATTGCAAATTTGCCATCCACTTTTTCTAGAATACCTTTAGAACCACATGCAAAACTCACAAATTCTAATTTTGAATATTCTGCAATTGCTAAAAAAGTAGTCATCAAACAACTACTTACTGCTGCTGTAAATAAATGCTCTGGTGACCAAATATTTGACATTCCGCCAGGAAATTCTGGTGGTGTTGCCACTTCAATGCAATTAGTTTCATTAGTTGCCTCATTTTTCAATTCTGGGGAACACATGGTTCCTTTTCTGTCTTGCGTCCATTTAATATCGACGTTATAAATATGTTTTTCCATGATTCTATAATTTTAGTTATGGTTTTTTATTTAATTATTCATAGGTTCCTCCGAAGCATTTAGCCATAGTTCGGCTGGTATTCCAATTTTTAGGCTTCCATCGTTTTTAACATCCACTTTTACGGCATAAACTAAGGCCACACGTTCTTCTTTAGTCTGAATTATTTTTGGTGTGAATTCTGCTTCCGAAGCTATCCAGCTAATCGTTCCTTTGTAGGATTTCATGACATCTACATCATCAATTTTAACCGTTACTTCCTGTCCTATTTTAATATTAGCTAATTGCGTTTCGCTTATATAAACTCGTAATTGCATGGTGCTTAAATCGGCAATTTTATACAACGGTTTTCCAAAAGCAGTAATTTCATTTGGTTCTGCGTATTTGGTTAAAACGGTTCCGATTAAAGGATTTACAATTTTACTTTTATGGATTTGGTCGTCAATTTGTTTTAACTGCACATCAATAGATTTAAGCTCATTCACAACAGGTGCATTTTGAATTTCGATACTTCTAATTTGATTTTTTATGACATCAATTTCTCCTATTATATCATCTAATTGCTTTTGTGTTCCTGCATTATCTTTTATCAGATTTTCTATTCGTGTTTTATTGGTATTTGCTGTTTTTAATTTAGAATTTAAAACCGCTATTTGAGATAAGACTCCTTTAGATTTTGAAGCAATGATAGCTTTAGAGACCGCTAACTGCTCACGTTTTAATGCTAAAGGAATAGTATCTATATAGCCCATAAATTGTTCTTTTTGAAGCACATCGCCTTCATCGAGATTAAACTGCATTAGTTTCCCATTAGTTTCTGCTGAAATGGTTATTTCAGTGGCTTCAAAATTCCCATAGCCATCTGCTTTTCCGTTATTGTTTCCACAAGAAAACAAGCTAAAAGCAATAATGCTTAGTCCTAGTATGTATTTATTATTTTTCATATTTATGGTTTTTGTTTCCCGCAGATTTCGCTGATTTTCGCAGATCTTACTATTTATTTCTCTACTCTAATCTGCGGAATCTATTAGATCTTCTTCTATTGTCCTTTAATGACATTATAATTTGCTTTTGCCAATTGTAACTGAATGTTATGTTTTATCAAGGTGTTTTCATCTTCGTATAAATTAGTGAGTTCTGTGATGTATGCCGAAGATGTAATCACACCATTTTTAAGTTGTGAATCTGCCGATTTTAGCACGTCTTTTCTAAGATTAATTATTTCTAAATCTGAAGTAATAAAAGATTCAATTTTATCGATTTCTTTTTGTTGTTGATTTAGCGCAATGTTAGTATTGAGTTTAAAAATTTCGGTTTCATTCTCTATAAAATCTTTGTTGATAGCTAAAGATGCTCTTTGCTTTTTGTTCGCATTCCAATCGAAAACAGTCCAATTCACTTTAACACCAACGGTGTAAAATGTTTGAAACGAATTATCTAACATATTTAATCCTGGATTGCCATAACCTCCTGTTGCAAAACCAAGTAATTTAGGTGCGTTTTGTTTTGATAACAGGGTTTCATAATTTTCAATTTCATCTTTTTTAAATTGAAATAATTCCAGTTCTGGTCTTGCTAATTCTGTTCGTAACTGTGTTTCTATAAGTGGTTTTTGAAATGTTATTGAAGCATCTATTGGCTGACTTATTAAACTTGATAATGTTTCGATAAGGGTTGCTTTGTTACTTTCTAATGCGTTGCATTGTTGGTTTATTTTTAATAATTCAGCCTCTAAAACTTTATCTGAAGTTGGCAAAATAACACCATACTTAATTCCTGATTGTACTTCCTTTAGTTTTGCTTCTAATTGAACCTTTTTCGCTTTTAATAATAATTGAGATTCTTGCGCTAACAACACAGAAAAATAGAGTTGATTAATTTGCTGTTTAAGTTGGTATAAACTGACTTCGACTTGTTTTTGTTTCGTTTTTAGTTGCGCCGATTTTAAATCTAAAGACGCTGCTGTTGCTCCTCCATTATAAATTAATTGGTTTACAGAAACGGTTGCACGATATTGGTCTTTATTTAATGGTTCGATTCCTGACATTGCCAAAGGAAACTGAATCACATCAGACTGATACGTCGCTTGTGCATCTAAGCTTAACTGAGGTAATTTTGAAGTAGCAATAACTTCTGCATCTAATTTGTTTTGCGCCTCAAAAAGTTTTGACTGTTTTGCTAACGGATAGTTTTCTGTCACTAAATCATAGCATTCTTCTAATGTAATGCTTTGTTGTGCAACACTTGGTAAGCCAACTAAGAGGAATAAAATTATTAATAACTGCTTCATTTTAAGTATGCTTTATAGAATTAATAATAAAGTCGGCAACTTCTGTTTTACGATCCTCTATGAGTTTTTTGTAGGTTTTATCATCGGTATTAGTGAATGCCACGAGTAACGGTTTTGCAACAAACGGAAAAACATTTAAAGCCATAATATTGATAAATAATTGTTCGGCACTAATGGGTTTTAAAATACCTTTTTCAACTTCCTGAGCGACTTGTTTCTTAAATTTTTCAATATTAGGAAAAGCTGGATTATCTTTCATTTTTAAAAGAAAATCTGGATTCCTATTGAGTTCTTGAATGATAAAATTTGGCAAATACGGATGCTTCGCTATAAAGTTTATATAGTTTAATGTGAAATTTTTCACTTTATCTTCAATAGAAGAATCATCATTTAAAACGGCATTCAATTGTGGTGCTAACAACGAAAATGCATTCTTAAAAACAGCTTCAAACAATAACTGCTTATTTCTATAGTAATAATGCAACATCGCTTTATTAATACCTGCTTTATCGGCTATTTCTTGCATTCTTGCGCCAACCATTCCTTTAGATTGAAAAATGTGTTTTGCTGCATTTAGTATTAGCTCTTCGGTATTTTCGTCTTTTGTTTTTTTCATTTTAACTATATGGTTTAACCAATTGGTTAATAAATTTACAAAAAATAATCAAACCATCACCTGTTTGATTATTTTATATTTATGTATTCATCTTTCGAAATATCATCTTAGCTAATACGAGTCCGATAATTCCACCTAAAGCAGACACCAATATATTGATGACAAATAAAGAAACATCAATACTTCCATCTTTCATTATTGACCATGGATTAAAACCTAATCGTCCAAAAGATTTTAAAACTAAAATGCTTCCAAATACGCCAATTAATGTATTTCCAGTAAAGCCAAACGTATATGACTTTTTAATATATCCAAAAGTATTGGCAGCTATTATTCCTGTTAGTATACTAATTAAAGAAATTAATGTTTCAGTCATAATAACAAGTTTAGATTAGTGCCCGTAATCCATTTTATCAACCTTTCCTCCCATGAGTCTTTTTTGAACTATGAAGTAAACAATTAAAAGAATAAACCCAATAATTGCCCAATTAAAAGCTACTGACAGACCATAATGTTCTGCAGCTGTATTGTAAATAGTTAAGTGTTCATGAGTGTTATTGATTGATGGTAATATTACAGGAAATAATGATGCCAAAGACGATGTAATTCCGCCAACAATTAGTATGGTAGAAAACAAAAAACCTTGATTTTCTTTTTTGAATTTTTTAATAAAAAACAATCCTATTAAACCTGTAAAATAAACAACAGGAAACACTATTAAATAAGGTCTTTCTATATAGTTGTTTAACGCATTAGGATTTACAATTTGCCAAACAATTAATGATAATACAGTTAGTGCTGCTAGTACTATATTCAACTTAAAAACAACACCTGTAAGCTTATTATTAATTGATGAATTGGTTTTTAAAATCACCCAATTGGCTCCGTGAATCGCTAAGGTGACCACAGAAATTAAACCTATAATTATTGTAAACCAATCTATAATGCCTGGTGTGTCACTTAAAGGACTAAAACTACTGTCCCATAAGGGTAAGAAAAAATAATGGCCTTCGTATGCAGAGGCGCCGTTTTCTACACCTCCTAAATTTACACCTCTTACAACATTCCCCAAGGCAATACCAAAGAACAAGGCTAATAACAAACTAGAAACTCCGAATGAGGCGTCCCAAATGTCTTTCCACATTTGATATTTAAATTGTCCTCTAAACTCTAAACCAATAGCTCTAAAAATGATTAACCATAATACGATAATTAAAGGCAAATAAAATCCACTAAAAACAGAGGCATAAAACGTAGGAAAAGCCATAAAAAGCATTCCGCCTGCTGCAACGAGCCAAACCTCATTTGAGTCCCAAAATAAGCCGGCAGATTTTGCTATTACTTCTTTATCTTTTTCTTTTTTAGCAAAGAATAAATGGATGATGCCTGCTCCAAAATCGTAACCATCTAAAATAAAAAACACTGCTAAAACTAGCGCAATTGCTATATACCAAAATACTTCCATAATTAATGTGTTTGGGGTTTTGGACCATGATTAATAGTTTTACCAACTAAGACTAAAAATAATAAGCCTAGTAGCATATATAATGCGACAAAACCAAGTAAGGTAAATAATGTATTACCTGAAGATACTGTTGGTGAAATACCATCACTTGTTTTTAATAAACCGTAAACGAGGTAAGGTTGTCTTCCTAATTCTGCAGTATACCAACCTGTAAGATTTGCGATATATGGAAATGGAACTAAAAACATGATAGTCCACAATAGAGGTTTTATAGTATATAATTTTTTTCGCCATAAAAAGAAAAGCGCTAAAGCCATTACTCCAATAAAAATAGTACCTAAACCAACCATTATATGGTACGAATAGTAAAGCGCAGGAATATTATCTGGTAATTCCTCTTCTTTAAATTGATCCATTCCTGGAATTTGTTTATTCCAATCCTGATGCGTTAAGAAGCTTAGTATATTGGGTACTGCAATTTTATTATCTAGCTTTTTTTCAACCATATTAGGTTGTCCAATAAGTACAATTTCAGCTCCAGCTTCTTCCGTTTCAAAAATCCCTTCCATAGCTGCAAAAGCTGCTGGTTGGTATTCTGCAACATTTTTAGCATTCCAATCTCCTGTTGGGAATGCAACCAAAATACTAGAGATTAAACCAAAAACAACACCTGTTTTTAAGAACAGTCTACCATATTCGGTTTGTTTATTTCTTAATACATAAAATGCACCAATACTTGCGACAACGAAAGAAGACGTTACCACAGACGCTAATTGATTATGTAAAAAAGCAGGTAATAACCAAGGATTCGTAAAGAGTGCCGAAAAGTTTTCTAAAACAAATTTACCATTATCTAAAATCTCGTAGCCTACTGGATGTTGCATCCAAGCATTGGTGGCCAAAATAAACCATCCACTTGCCCAAGAGCCTAAAAAGACTAAAAAACCAGTTAGAAAGTGCAGTTTTTGTCCCATTAGTTTTTCACCAAAAATGAACAATGCTAAAAACGAGGATTCCAAGAAGAAAGAGAACATGCCTTCCATAGCTAGAGTCTGACCAATAATACCACCTGTGAGTTCTGAGAACTTTGCCCAATTGGTTCCAAATTGAAATTCCATTGGAATTCCTGTTACCACTCCCATAGTAAAATTAATAGCAAAGATTTTCATAAAAAACTTTGCTGCATTGTTATATTTATCAATTTTAGTTCTAAGGAATTTCCATTTAAAGTAGACTATCATTAATGACAATCCCATGGTTAATTGCGGAAATATATAGTGGAAAGTGATAGTAAATGCAAATTGCAATCTATCGTAAAAGATCATGTCTTCCATAGCCAAATTTTAAGCTATAAAAATACGAATGAAAAAGAAGAAATTAAGTAACTTTTGATACAAAGAAAGGCTATCTGTATTACAGATAACCTTTTTTATATTTTTATAAATATGTTATAACTATCTTTCTTCTGGCTCTTCGTCTTTAGGTTTTCCCTTTGACATAAAGTTAATTAATATACCCACTAAGGTAATACAGACTAACGCGAAGATTATTATCATTACCACTCCACTCGTCCAACTATACAATGTTATTGAAGAATTAATCATATAAATTATCTATTTTTTCTGGGTATAAAAATAATTACTTATTTTTTTATTAAACATGACATTTGTCATTCTAAGAAAAAATATTAAACAATCTTTAAAAATTAATTAGATGATTTTATAACATTTATAATCTCATCTTTTTGAAGCACTCCAGACTGCCTCCATACTTGCTTCCCATTTTTAAACAAAAGCATAGTTGGCACACCTCTCACTTGGTATTTTGAAGCTAGAGCTTGATTTTTATCGACATCAATTTTAATGATACTAACATCTTCACCCATAGCCTCTTTTACTTGTTTTAAAATTGGGCTCAACATTTTACATGGTCCACACCAATCTGCAAAAAAATCAACTAAAACGGGTTGATCTTGATTTATTATTTCTGAAAATTTGCTCATACCTGACTTATTTTTATTTATCGTAAGTGATACTCCAGATACCTCTTACCTCGTTAATATTATAACCAATTGCTTTATCCATAGGATATAAACTCTTAATTCTAGTTAAAGTGGTTTCATTCAATGTTTCATTAGGTTTTCCGTGACATTGAAGACACATTGTGTTAGTCGTAATTGGGTAATAAACCTTTACTTTATTGTCTAATTCTTTTACAATTGGGCTTGCCTCTTCATTATTAGCGATACCCTTTTTAAAGGTGTTTATATAATCTAATTCTTCTGAATTTGCTTTATTTTTTGGATTTCTTGGTTTATCCGACACACGTCTAATAACAGCATTATGCACCACTGACATACTATCGGTTAAAGGATACGCGCGTTCATTACAAAATGTTAAGGCTTCCAATACTCCTTTTTTCTGAATGGTTCCCATTAAATTTTTACCCAAAACGGCTTTTGTTGTCAAGGCGTACTTTAAACCTCTCTCACCATAAGACAAGTCTTCAAAATTAGTTTGGGCTTGTTGCATACCCTGTTTTTTACCATTTCCATTTCCCATGCCTTTACCATCACCCATGCCTTTACCTCGTTCTTCATTGAAATGCTCTTCAAACCATTCTGGTTGCTCAATTTCAAAATCATACATATAATCTGCAATCTGTTCTATAGTTTTCTCTGCAAATGCCTGTTTAGGCATCACACCAAATCGTTTGACAGCTCCATACATTTTAGCATCCTCTACATTGGGATTTTTAATCCAAGTTTGCATTGAAGCAATAAAATCTTCTTTACTCGTTTCACTATTAATATAATGTTTTTTAATGGCAATCATCGGTGGACCAATTCTATCTGCTTGCGTTGCGGTAGGATTATGACACACATAACAATTTGCTTCCATTAACTTTTTACCAGGATGCTCTGTTGCTGCACTCGATTTATCAGTACTACTATATGTGTCTTTAGTTTTATGACTTGAGTTGCAACCCACTAAAGTTATAATTAACACAAGAAATCCAATAAAATTTTTCATATAAATTTAGTTTGAATAAAGATAGTAAGGAATACGAAATACTTAGGTAACTAATGTTACAATGCTGCTTAAAAGCACTATAAAAATTATACTAATTTTCTGTATTAGAAAGTGTATTTTTACATCCAATTATGGATTCACTCACACAAATCGTTTTAGGTGCAGCTGTAGGCGAGGCTGTCTTAGGAAACAAAGTAGGCAATAAAGCTATTTTATATGGTGCTATCGCAGGTACGATACCAGATCTAGATATTTTTGCTTCTCATTTTACAGATACGGTTTCGGCTTTGGCGATTCATCGCGGCTTTACTCATTCTATTGTTTTTTCAGTGCTCTTTGCTCCTATTTTTGGTTGGTTAGTTTCTCGTTACGAAAAGTATAAGGACTTTAAAGCTTGGTCTTGGTTATTTTTCTGGGCATTAATAACACATCCTATATTAGATGCACATACGACTTGGGGCACACAACTATTTTGGCCTTTGGATATAAGATTGGCTTTTAAAACCATTTTTGTAATTGACCCACTTTACACCTTACCTTTTTTAGTATTCTTAATTTTAACGATGTTTCAAAAACGAACATCTAAAAAAAGAAAACTTTATAACGGCATTGGATTAACTATAAGCACAGCCTATTTAGCCTTAACCTTTGTTTTAAAAGACGCAGCTTTAAATCATTTTGAGAGCGCCTTACAAACCCAAAATATTAATTACCAAGAAATAGATATTAGACCTTCTCCTTTAAATACCATTTTATGGAACGCTAATGTCGAAACTAAAGAGGCATACTTATTAGGCGATTATTCATTTTTTGACACTAAGGGTATAACCTTTGAAAGTTACCCTAAAAACCATGAACTGCTAGGAAAACTAATTGAAAACGAAAAAGTAAAACGTATGATTGCTATTTCTGAAGGTTGGTACACCATTAACAAAATAGATGATAAATTATACTATAACGACTTGCGATTTGGACTATTGAATATGGAATCTCAATCTCAAAACTTTGTGTTTAAATACTTCATTGATGTAGATGCTTCTGGAAATGTTAATTTTATAGAACAAGAAAAAACGCAACGCGATGGAAAAAAATTAATTCAAGATTTATGGGAGAGAATAAAAGGAAACTAAATTTACTATTTACCTCCTAACCACCTAAACTCATTGGTTCTAATAACATATCCTATTCTAATCATGCTTTGCGATTGTTTATAGTTTAACATCCCCTCTGCTTGTCCTAAAAACCATTCGAGTATTAAGTATTGATTGGAGATATTATTATCAAATGGATTAAAATAAACACGTGTTCTAATTGATCCTTTTAGATCAAAATTTATACCTTTTCTAACTCTTACATCAAAAAAAAACTTATCAGGCTTTATAATGTGCGAAAGATTAATCTGTCCTAAGCCCGTGTATTCTAATAAATCTGGATTTCCTTCCTTGTAACCAAAAGGCACCCATACTTTAAACCTACCAATGGTGTTTTTAGCAACATTAGTTGTGTATTCTAAGCTCAAACGGTTCCAACTTCTAGAAAAAATACTATCTCTACCATTAGACTCATGTTCAAACGAAAGATTGGCTATACCTTTTAATTTATCATTTTTATCAAAAAAAGCCTTTCCTAAAGCAATTGACGGGTTAAAATTAATATCACTAAAAGGAAAAGATTCTTTATAAATGTTCCAAAAAGACCGTTGCGTATAAGTCATAAACAAATAAGTATCTAAAGGTAAGCGACTTCTGGTTAGAATTTGTTTAAAACTAATCTGATACTTTGCGTTTGCCGTATTCTTATTAATGGTTTTATTTGTTGGTACTCCAGTAATAAAATAATTGTCTTTATGAATTGAAAAATAAGGCAGCTTTGCAATCGAATCTCTTAACTCTTGTTTTGTATAGCTTTGCGAATTAACTTCTGAAGCTGTAAAAAAGATAAAAAGAAAACTTACAATTGTAAAAAAAGATTGTTTCATATAAATGAGATTCTAAAATAGTACACAAACTTAAGCTTAGATTTTGAAATTACTTAACTCAAACAGTAATGAAAATACCTTAAATAAATATTTTAAAGAGACTATTTTGGTGGCTCTAACGCCTTCTAAATGAGATAAAAATATTACTAATTAAGTTACAAAACTTACTTAATTGATAACTATCTTTAGTATCCCCAACTTATGTTTAAACTTATTATGGCAAAGTGAATGAGACCAATAAGTAAAAGACAATTAATTTAACGCATTACTTTTTATGGAATTACCTATTATATTGGTTTTTGCGATTATTGGTGTTAGTATTCTGCTTTTTATTACTGAATTCTTTCCTGTAGATAAAATTTCGTTCTTTATTATTGTTGCTTTAGTGTTATCACAATTAGCTACTCCTGAGGAAGCTATTAGTGGTTTTGCTAACCCAGCTACAATTACCATATTAGCCTTAATGATTTTAGCTGTTGGCCTTGAAGAAAATGGTGTAATACAACTAATATCTGACGGTATTAAAAAATTAAGCATCCTTCCTCTTATTTTACTCACACCTGCATTTATGGTTATATCAGCGAGTATTTCAGCTTTTATAAGTACAACTGCAGTTGTAATTATCTTTATAAAAATAGTTAATCAACTATCTGAAAAATACGGGTTTTCATCATCGCGTTTGTTAATGCCTATTTCTTTTGCTGGTATATTGGGTGGAAGCTGTACTTTAATGGGTACTTCTACTAATTTATTAGTGAATTCTATTGCAAAAAAACATGGTATTGAAGCTTTTAGTTTCTTTGAATTCTCTTTATATGGTCTTGTTTTCTTTATAATTGGATTGGTAATTATGACGATTGCTTCTCCCTTTTTGCCAAAGAAAAAACAAAGCAATTTATCTAAAGATTACAATATTGAATCTTATGTTTTTACAGTTAAAGTGACTAAGGATGCACCATTAATTGGCGAAAGATTAGGTGATATTGATTTTTTTAATAATGAAGATGCAAAAATCTTAAAGCTAATTCGAAATAACCAAGTTATAAACAACCCTGGAAAATACATAAAGCTATTAGCTAACGATAGTTTAGTATTAATGAGCAACTTGGAAAATTTTCAACCATTTATGAAAAGAAATGGTTTTGTATTAAATGAAAAACGACAAAAACAACAAACTCAAAATTCTGACAAAGCTACTTCTGAATACGATATGACCTATGTAGAAACTCTTATACTTCCTGGTTCCAACCTTATTGGTAAAACATTAAGAGGTTTACGTCGTATGTCTTTTCAAGGAGCTTATCCTATTGCTATAAAAAAGCGAAGAAACATAAGAAATACAAAAGAACGTTTATTACGTAAAAACATAAAAGACATCAATCTTAAGCCTGGTGATCGTATACTACTTGAAATGCAAGAGCATAAAATTTCAGACTTATATAATATTAAAAATATTGCTATACTAAACGAACACGAGTTTAAACCCAATGTTTCTAAATCTAAAAGAACAATGGCGCTCTTTATTTTATTAGGAGTCATTACTCTAGCTGCAACCAGCATTTTAAGTATACTAACGGCCTCCCTTGTTGGTGTTTCTGCCATGCTCTTAACTAATATAATTCAGTTAGAAAGCGTTTACCAAAAAGTCAATTGGCAAATTATTTTTTTATTAGCAGGAATGATTCCATTGGGCATTGCCATGTCTAATAGTGGTGCAGATACTTGGCTATCTAAATATTTATTAGTTTTAATGAGCAATCAAACTCCAATGGTAGTTTTAGGTATTTTATTTGGTATTACCATGCTTATGTCTGGAGTTATTTCTAACAATGCCACAGCTATTATTATGGCACCAATTGCTATTGCCGTAGCTAGCGGTTTGAATTTAGATATCAAACCATTTTTATTAGCCGTTATGTTTGGTGCTAATTTTAGTTTTTTCACTCCTGTTGGCTATCAAACTAACACGCTTATTTATGGTACTGGTGCTTATAAGTTTAAACACTTCTTAATTATTGGAGGTGTATTATCCTTGATACTTTGGATTGTAGGAACACTAGTTTTATCAACTCTTCTTTAATAAAAAAACACATCAACAAGTGCTTAAGTTTAAGCCTTCATAGCGCTTTACTTTACCTTAGAAACATTTTTAGCTTGTTCGTTTCTTATTTGTTTTATGGTTAATGTACTTCCGTCGTGACTCCAACCTGGTGGACCAAAAACATACATAAACTTGTGTTTCCATTGCTTAGATTTTTTCATATCCTCCCAAATATTTTTGTATTCATGAGTTAGAATTATAAAGATATTATAGGAATTTGGAGGTGTTGAAACTCCGTATTCAATATCAACTTCATCGTCTAATTCTTTCCAAGTTCCAAAAACACGATCAAAAATATTAAGAATACCTCCATGGTTTTTATCCATATATTCAATATTTCTAGCGTGGTGCACTTGGTGCATGGTATGTGTATTTAGAAACTTATCAAAGAATCCTAATTTTTTAACATACTGCGTATGAAGCTGAAATTGCCATAAAGATTCAAGACCTAAACAAAATAAAAGCATTGCTGGCGGAAAACCAATCATAACAATCCACACATAAAAAAAGGGTTTATAAAACAATGTAAACCAACCATTTCTAACAGCAGTTCCTAAATTAAAATTATTAGAAGAATGATGTACAATATGCGCTGCCCAAAATATTCTAACCATATGGTTTTGACGATGAAACCAATAATAAGAAAAATCATCTAAGAGCATACATATTACCCAAATATACCAAGCATAACCAAAGGACTCCCATCCCATTATATTAGTTCTAACTCCGTCTACCATAGGATTAAAAATCTCGTAAGCAAAATTAAAAACCAACATTACAGAAACAGTTTTTAAAAGTGCACCAAGTACTGCTGACCCTATTCCCAGTGATAAACTCGATACTAAATCCCTCCATTTATATAGGTTTTTATTATCAAATGTTTTGCTATAAGAAAGCTCAAGAGCTATAAAACCCAAGAAACAAGGAACTCCGTAAACGAGAGGATTAGTAAAATCCATTTATTATATTTTTTTTAGTTGTAGTCATTTTCCGCAAAATACAATTTCTATATTCTTTAAATTACATCTTATGGAATAATACTAAAAGAAGTTTAAATCCTAAAAAATATAGGACCAATACATATGATTTGTACTAAAAACCTATGAAATTGATAATTATTCTATTTATTACACTAGGTCTTAAAACGTAGCGACTTTTGATTAAGAAATTTTCTACATTTTTATTTTATTAATAATGTATCCGTAAAATAGTGTTTACAATCTAAAAAATGATTTTCAACTTTAAAATTACTATCCTTAGCAAGTTCTTCAATACCTTTAAGACTATATTTCTTAGATAATTCTGTCCAGATTAACTCGTCATAAGTAAAATCGAAACTTTCGTTAATTTTTTTCAATTCTACTTTCTGATTACGAAGACTTACTATATAACTACGCACTTCGCCATTTATTGGATTATAGTGACAATAAAAATCGAAATCATCTATTTTAAAATCGGCATCAAACTCACGATTGATACGTAAAAGCAAATTAATATTAAACCGTTTAGTAATGCCATGCTTATCAAAATAAGCATTCTGAATTGTTATAGGATTCTTTTTTAAATCTACACCTAAAAGCAATTTATCACCTTGCTTCATATTACTATTAAACAGCTGCATAAGCGATACAGCTTCATTCTTAGAGTAATTTCCAACATTACTTCCTAAAAACAATAATAAACTGGGAATCTTGGTTTGCATATTTTCTTTTGAAAGTACTTCAAAATAATCGCCAACCCTTGGATGAATAGATAGCTGTGGTAATTTTTGTTTCAATTTCCCTGTTAAATCATCCATAGCTCCTTGGGAAATATCTATTGGTACATAATGAAAATTGATATTATTATTTACCAAGTATTCCAGTAGTTTAAAAGTCTTAAAGCCATCACCTGCACCTAACTCTATAATATTGAAGGGTTCGTTAAAATTTAAGGCTTCAATAATTTGCTTCGCCTGTAAAGACAAAATTTCAAACTCGCTATTAGTTAGATAATATTCAGGCATATTCATAATTTCCTGAAAAATCCGGCTGCCAGCATCGTCGTAAAAATATTTAGACGAAAGCGTTTTTTGTTCTTTAGAAAGCCCTTCTATTAAGTCTTTTTTAAATTGTGTATTCATATTATTTTACAAGTCTAATTCCCGAAAACATCCATTGTAAACTCGGATGAAAAAAGTTTCTGTAGGTGTGTCTGCTATGATTTTTTGCTGTTGCTATAGAGGCACCTCTTAATACCTGAAGCCCTATCATAAATTTACCGTTGTATTCTCCAAGTGCTCCATCTGCTTTTGTAAAATTTGGATACGGTTGATAAGCACTTGCGGTCCATTCCCATAAGGCGCCCCAATTAAATTTTGAAGACGCTACTTCCCACTCAAATTCTGTTGGTAAGCGCATACCTTTCCATTCTGCAAAAGCAAAGGCTTCATAATAACTAATGTGCATTACAGGTTCATTTAATTTAATCGCTTCCAAACCATTACAATTGTAATAATGCCACTTACCCTTAGTAAAATGCCAATATAGAGGTGCTTTTATGTTATTGTTATTAATAAAATCCCAGCCTTCTGCATGCCACAAATTGAAATCCTGATAACCTCCAGCTTCAATAAATTCGAGATATGCTTTGTTGGTTATAAGTTGATTTGAAATTTCAAAAGGATGAATATATACTTTGTGAACGCCTAATTCATTATCAAAACAGAAATCGTTGCGTTTATGGCCTATTTCATAAACTCCTTCTTCAATAGAAATAAATTCTTGTTTTTCCTGTGCTTCTGAAAGTACAAAATAAGCATCGTATTTAGGGAATGTAGGTTGATGTCCTAAAATATATTTAATATCATAAGCCAACAGTTCTTGATGTTGCTGCTCGTGATTAATACCTATTTCAAGCAATTCTAATAAGGCTTCCGAGCTATTTTTAGTTAATAAATCAATAACATTTTGCGTTACAAACTTACGATAAGCGTAAACCTCTTTTACAGTTGGTCGCGTCATTAAACCTCTATTTGGTCTCAATACACGTTCGCCTGCATTATTGTAGTAACTATTAAAAAGGTAAGCAAAATCATCATTAAAAACGGTATACCCTTTTTTGAAAGCTTTAAGAACAAACTGCTCAAAAAACCATGTGCTATGTGCTAAATGCCATTTAGGTGGCGACACATCTACAATAGGCTGAACCGAATAATCTTCGATTTCTAGAGGTTTACAAATCTCTTCTGTTGCATTTCTTGTTGTTTTAAACTTTGTAATTAAGGCTGTTGTATCCAAACTATGATTCTATTATTTTAGTGTCAAATATTACTTCGCTAGCTACTGTTTTATGAACAGGACACTTAGAAGCAATTTCCTTTAAGCGTTGTTTCTGCTTGTCGTCTAAATTTCCAACAAATTTTAAACGCTTAGAAATATGGTCTAAATACCCTGGTTTTTCAATATCTAACATTAATTCGTCACTATGTTTACGTGCATGAGAAATATACACAAAGACTTCCTGCAAATCCCATTTTTTTCGCTCTGCATACAACTTTAAAGTCATAGCCGTGCATGTGGCAATGGCTGCATTTAAATATTCATAAGGAGACGGTCCAAAATCGTCTCCACCAACACTAGCAGGCTCGTCGCCAACAAAAGTGTGATTTTTAGTTTGAAGCTGCGTTGTAAAATTATTCTCTTTTAAATTAAGATGTGCCACTAATTGTTCATCTTCTGTACTAAGCATTTTGTTTTCTAACTGTGGTAAATACAGTTTAACCCATTCGCCAATCATACGACCTACATACGTGCTATCTTTTGAACTTGAAAGCAAATGATCTGCATCATGCAAACTCACAAAACTTTTTGGGTGCATTGCTTTTAAATACAACTGTTGTGCATTTTCTACGCCAACGATATTATCAAAAGGAGCATGCATTATGAGTATGGGTTTGCGTAGGTTTTTTGTTATCGTAGGCAAATCGGTTTTACTAAAATCTTTAATAAACTCTTGATTTACCTTAAATGGTCGTCCACCAATATTTATTTCCACCTCTCCTTTATCTGCAACCTCATCTATATTGTGTGAAAAATGCTGTGTTACGTGCTCTACAGTTGCTGGTGCACCTATAGTTGCAACCGCTTTAATATTTTCTAATTTAGATGCTGCAACTATAACCGCTGCTCCACCTAAAGAATGTCCTACTAATAAACTAGGAGCTTTAAAATGTTCTGTAATATAATCATTCACAGCAATTAAATCATCTACGTTTGCTGAGAAATGACTTTCAGCAAATTCTCCTTCACTTCTACCTAAACCTGTAAAATCAAACCGTACAACACCAAAACCATGTGCTGTTAAGGCTCTTGAAATATTTCTTGTTGCATTTAAATTACTTGTACATGAAAAACAATGTGCAAAAACGGCAAAGTAATTTGGCTTTTGATTGGCTGGTAATTCTAAATGCGCAGCTAGTGTATAGCCTTTATTATTTTTTATTTTTATTCTGTTACTTTTCATGATACTTTAATATTTAAATGTGCTGTTTTACTTATGTCGGTATAGTTACCAAACCTTTCTAAAAGCAATTTTAATTTTGGATTAATAAAGGTTTCACAAAATGGTTTGTTAGGATTTTTATAATAGTAATTTGAAATTGCTTCTCTTGAAGGTTTAAATTCTGAAAATGGAAGCACTTGCGTAACTAACTTATTATTAAATTTAGATTGCAGTATTTTAAGCACGTTTAACACCTTGTTTTCTTTAATTTTATCAAAAACATAAATTGCAGAACGGTATTTTTGGCGCATGCTATGATCCGATGTACTTTTATGCGTGTACAAATGAATTTCAATTAACACCTCTAACGAAATTAAAGCTGCATTATAATTTACAATTACCGCTTCAGACAATGTCGCATTATCTCCGCTTGAAGAAATCCAACCTTGCTGTACTTGCTCTACACCAATAAGTGACTGAAAGACAGCCTCTGTACACCAATGACATCCTCCACCAAATCCTATTTTTTCAAAGTGCTTCATTACTATTTACAACGCTTTATTCTGTGACCTCTACTCCTCTCCAAAAAGCAACGTGGTTTTTTATTCCTTTTGCTAACTCTGATGGATTCTCATAATACCAAGCTGCATCATTATTTTCTTTCCCATTTACTTCTAATGTGTAATAAGATGCTTTACCCTTCCATGGACATGTAGAGTGTAAATCACTTGGTTTAAAAAACGCTTTATTTAAACTCTCATGAGGAAAATAATGGTTCCCTTCAATGACCACTGTATTATTACTTTCTGCGATGACTTGATTTTCCCAAATTGCTTTCATTATATACTTTATATACTTTATATTTTAATCGTAATAGTTTTTCTATTATACATCACAAGTAAGCCTCAATTACATAGGCTTAGTTTAATTCCATGCCAATTCTTTTCTTTCTTGCCAATATTTACGGTTAGAAATTCCATAGGTGTTTAACTCATCTACTTCAGAAGTGGTTAATAAAAATTGTTTTGCTTTTAAGTTGGCGTCTAAGTACTCACCACTACTTGCTCCACTTAATATTAATGCTTCAGGAAAAATAGCCATACAATACTGTAAAGCGATGGCATCTACTCCAACATGATATTGCTTTGCTAAACGATTCATAAAATCGTAAAGGT
Source organism: Winogradskyella sp. ECml5-4 (assembly GCF_036903175.1). Taxonomy (NCBI): domain Bacteria; kingdom Pseudomonadati; phylum Bacteroidota; class Flavobacteriia; order Flavobacteriales; family Flavobacteriaceae; genus Winogradskyella; species Winogradskyella sp. ECml5-4. The sequence continues at coordinate 346,279 of NZ_JAYJLF010000002.1, forward strand.
TTTTATAGGCTGGATAATTATCGTTAGGAATTAATCGACCATTAGCCAAAGCTTCTTTTATTATAAACGGTCCTGATAGTTTTTTTAAAACTTCTGCATATTTAAAAACGCTTTGATCCAAAATATTATAAGTGCATTGAAAAGATTGAAATAAAGCTTCATTTTCAACTTGAATTGATAAGGCTTTTTCTAAAACTTCGGTTTGATTGGCTCCTGTAGTAGACAACCCAATAGTGAGATTATTTTCCTTTTTTAATTCATGCAAACGTTTTAGAACTTCTGTATTTTCAAGAACTCCAGTATCTAAAGTTGCAGAATGAATTTGATATACTTTAAGGTATGGTAATAGTTGTTTAGAGTATTCCCATTGTGCATTTAGTTTATCAATTGAATGCTCTTTAACCTCATGTACTTTTGCATCAGGATTAAAATCTGCCACATAAGTATAACCCCATTTTGTAGATACTTGAATGCTTGGGTCTTTCTTTGTTTTTAACCAATTAACTAGTAATTCTTCTGCCAATCCATAACCTGGTGAAGTGTCAAAAGACCTGACACCTTTATCATAAGCTTCTTCTAAAATCTGAAAGCCCTTATTCTTAAACTCAGGTCGTGAAAAGGCACTAGAAGCGGTATTACTCTTAATATTGATATAAACGGGTCTACCGATTGCCGCTGTTCCTAATCCTATATTATTCTTAATTTTCAAGCTCTCTAAATTATTTAATGAAAGGTTCTTCAAATCTTAAATAATGACAGGTATAGCCGTTAGGATTCTTCACTAAATAATCCTGATGATTTTCTTCGGCAACCCAAAATGGTGAAAAAGGCTCTAAAGTAGTTACAACATCAGCATCCCATTTACCTGATGCGTTTACCAATTCAATAACCTTTTCGGCTATCGCTTTTTCTTCTTCATTTTGGTAAAAAATAGCAGAACGATAACTAGAACCTTTATCATTTCCTTGCTGATCTACGGTTGTTGGATTATGAATTCTAAAGAAATAATCTAGAATTTTTTCAAAAGAAGTTTCATTAGGATCATAAGTTAATTCAATGCCTTCTGCGTGGCCTGGATGGTATTTATAAGTTGGGTTATCATTTTCACCACCTTGGTAACCTACTTCTGTATCTATAATTCCGGGTTGTGTTCTGAATAAATCTTCCATTCCCCAAAAACAACCTCCTGCTATGTATGCTTTTTTATAGTTAGTCATAATTTATATTTTATTTATTCTTTTATATTTTGATTAGGAACTGCAAGACAACATGGAACAACCTACTTTGTTTCTTGCCCATTCTGGTCGTTTTGCAAACCATTTTTCTAATTCTGGTTGTTCATCATAAGGTTTTTTAAGAAGATTGAATAATTCTTCTATTACCCCATAATCTCCTTTAGTGGCGTCATCTATTGCTAATTGCGCCATGTAATTTCGTAATACATATTTTGGATTTACAGCATTCATTGCCGCTTTTCGTTCCTCGTATGAAAACGACTCATCTTGCAAGCGTTTTGCATAACGTAGGAACCAATTATTCCACTGCTCTATTATAGAGTCTGAAAGATCATCTAAAGTATAAAATGCCTTTTCAATAACAGCAAATCCTTCAGAAGGCTTTTCACTTTTGAAACGGCTCAAATTTCTAAAGAAAATGGTCATATCCGTTTCCGTTAATTGCAAAAGGTCTTCTAAATCTTGTAGCAGTAGTTTATCAGATGGACTTTCAATTTGTAATCCTAATTTTGATCGCATCATTTTTAGTGATTCAATATCAAAATCTGTTTTATACTGTTCTAAGATAGCCTCTAATGGTTCTGTTGCTTCAATTAAAGGGTATAATGCATTTGCCAATTGGTATAAATTCCACAGTCCAATATTAGGTTGATTACCATAACGGTAACGCCTATGTTCTCTATCTGTTGTATTTGGTGTCCATCCAAGATCAAAACCTTCTAACCAACCATAAGGGCCAAAATCTATTGTTAATCCTAACACAGACATATTATCTGTATTCATTACTCCATGCACAAAACCAACACGTTGCCAATGCACAATCATTTCTAAAGTACGTTGAGCGACCTCAGCAAAAAACGCAATATAAGTTGCCTTAGAAGGTGTACCTAAATGTGGAAAATGATTTTTTATGGTAAAATTGACAAGGGTTTTTAAGGTCTTATGATCTTGTCTTGCTGCAAAGATCTCATAACTTCCAAAGCGTAAAAAAGATGGTGCAACACGTGCTACAATTGCTCCTTTTTCATAAGCTGCATTTCCATTGTACATCACATCTCGTAAGACTTGGTCGCCAGATAATGCCAAAGACAAAGCTCTGGTTGTTGGCACACCTAAATGATACATGGCTTCGCTACATAAATACTCTCTAACTGAAGAACGCAATACCGCCAATCCGTCTGCAGATCGCGAATAAGGTGTTTCTCCTGCTCCTTTTAATTGCAATGCCCAATGCTTATTATCATGTTCAATTTCGGCTAAATTGATTGCTCTTCCGTCACCTAACTGTCCTGCCCAATTCCCAAATTGATGTCCTGCATAACACATGGCATACGGTTTAGTATTAGGTAAGACTTTTGCTCCTGTAACTATGTTTAAAAAAGCCTTAGTTTCACTATCTTCTTTTGTTAACCCTAAATTATGAAGCATTTCTGGCGACACGTGAATTAACGAAGGGTGACTTGGAATTTTAGGTGTTACAAACGAAAAACAAGCTCTCTCGACTTGTCTTCTGTAATTTTCAAGAATAGAGTCTGCAGGAAGTGCTTTATTAAATTTATCTTTTATGTTGAGTTTTAATGTCATTGTCTTATTTCTTCACTAAAGATAATCATCTTTAATTCATTTGAACTTTTCAAATTGCAAGCAATTTATATAGATACTTATTTTTAGTTTAACTCATATCAATAAAAAGAGAGCCCAAAGACTCTCTTAATTCTAATTATTATGAGTTGAACTCTGATTTTTAATCTCCTTATTGATTTTCTGTTTGCAGCACCATTGATTCAGAGTTTATACAATATCTTAATCCGCTTGGCTCTGGGCCATCAGGAAAAACATGCCCTTGGTGTGCATCGCAAGTATTACATTGTACCTCTACCCTTACCATTCCAAAAGCAGTATCTCTTATATATTTAATTGCATTTTCTTTAATTGGTTGAGAGAAACTTGGCCAACCTGTACCAGATTCAAATTTAATTGTAGAGTCAAATAATGGCGTATCACAACAAACACAATTGTATTTTCCTGCCTCATAACTGCTACACAATGCTCCTGAATTTGGCGCTTCTGTACCTGCTTTGCGTGTAATTCTGAATTGTTCTGGTGTAAGAATAGCTCTCCATTCCTCTTCCGTTTTTTCTACTCTACGATCTGGTTCTGGGTTTCCTTTTACCGAAAAATTAATAACTTCTTTCCACGTTAACATAAATATGATCCTTTCTTTTAATTAGAATGCTAAATTACTAATTGTTACTTATTAAGTAGCATTATAATGGCTTATTAAACGGTGTTCTCTAAATGAATTTAAGCAAAGAACACGTCTTTACCTCCAGGTTTTGTCGAAAAAAAGAATAAAACTTTCACTTTTTTAAAGCAGTCATAAACACCGTAAAATAACAATAAGATTATCAGTTTTTTATCACTTACAACCACCATTAAAATAGATAAAAGAAATAACAGCTTACGAACTAGCAACTCACTATAACTTTAGTTCTATAAAATACAAAAACGTAACACATAAAATGGTTACGTTTTTAAAAATTGTTAGCGCTATGGTAAATAAAACTTAGGTGACTTTATTTAACACCTGTAATTCTAGCATAAAAAATCTGCTATTAACAGCTCGTACATGGTATTACTAAAAAAGGAATGGTTAGTTGATACCCTAAATTCTTTATAACTGGTTCATTAACGATATTTTCAATAAAGCTATGCTCATAATTAATCATCACCAGAATATTAATATCTTCTTCTTTAATGAAATCATAAATAGCTTGGGTTTTCTTTGTATAACCAGGCTTCCAATGTAAACTATATGTATCCGCTTTAAAATACGATTTTAAATGCGATAAATTAGAGTTTTGAACATCTGTAAGTTTCTCTTGCTCGTTAATATGTATAATTCTTATTTTAGAATTATAACGTTCTGACATAACTTTTAGAGGTGATAACTCATCGCCATAAAAACGGTTAAAGTCGGTAGGAAAAGCTAATTGTTTTGGTTCTACAAAATCATACCTGTCTGGCACAATTAATACAGGAGCCTTCTTTACTTTTTTAATAATATTAACCGTATTACTTCCTAAGAAAAGTTCTTTAGCACCAGTTGCACCTTTGGTACCCATTACAATAAGATCTATATTATACTTCTCAATTGAAGCATCTATAGCATCGTATAAATCACCAGAACTTATAATAATCTCAAACTCATGGTTTGTATTTGTATTATAGTTTTCTGCCTTATTCTTTATCTCTTTAAGCTCATCCTTGGCCTGATTAGATACTGTTTCTAATAACTTATTAGAAAAACTAGACATGGTTGACACTTTCATTTTACACGAATTCAAAAAATAGAATTTACAATCTAAATTTTGATATAGTTTTAGTGCATAAATAGCCGCGCTCCATGCGTTTTCGGAAAAATCTGTTGGCAGTAGAATATTTTTTTTCATAGCTAAAAGTAGTTATTTTTTGGCAAAATACAATCCACAACTATGTTATAAAATGACATTTATCAGCTTGCACTTGGTATAACTAGAAAAGGGATAGTGACCTGAAACCCTAATTTCTTAATAACTGGTTCATTAATAATATTTTCAATAATGTTGTGTTCATATTTAATCATCACAAGTATGTTAATTTCTAACTCTTCTATAAAATCATGTATTGTCTCTGATTTTTTAGCATAATCTGGCATCCAATGAAAACTATACGCATTGTTTTTCAAATATTTTTTTAGTACTCCCATATTATCAATCTGTAAGTCTGTTAACTTATCTTCTTTATTAATATGAAGTACCCTTATTTGAGAATCATAAAGGCTAGACAACTGTATTAACTCAAGTATTTCATCGCCGTAAAAGCGTTTAAAATCGGTAGGAAATGTAATTTGTTTTGGTTCAACAAAGTCAAGTCCATCAGGTATAATTAAAATAGGACATTGCTTTATCTTTTGTATTGTGTTAACAGTGTTGCTTCCAAAGAAAAATTCTTTTGCTCCAGTAGCTCCTTTTGTTCCCATGATAATCATATCGATGCTATACTTCTTAATAGCTGTCTCTATCGCATCTTGTAAAACCTCTGAAGTATGAATAACCTGAAATGTATGATTTGGGTTTTTATTGACAACCTCTACTCTGCCCTTAAGCTCATTTAGTTCTTTTATTGATTTTTCCTTTAATTGATCGACATAAGTTGATGTAATGTACGTTCTTGATGTTGATTCTAGAAAAGACCAAGAATGAAGAAAATAAAATGTGCAAGTTTCATTAGCATATAACTTTAAAGCATATACAATTGCGCTCCAAGAATTATCTGAAAAATCTGTAGGTAATAGAATCTGTTTCATGTGCTTATGTTTATTGTTTTTGAATGGATATATATTGTTTAAATGATAAAATTTCGACTAAGGGTTTCTAATAAGTTAAGAACGTGTTTTATTTTGCATAGCTAATAATGGTATTTTTAATCCAAGACTCACTTTATCAATATTAGATGGAAATAACATATCCTCTAAAAATGAGTGCTGTGTATTTACCATAGTAATAATGTCAATATTTTTTTCTTTGATATATGTTTTAATAGTGTCTGCTACCTTTCTACTTTCTTCATGGCAAAATTTCACGTCGTTATCACTCAATATACTAGAAATAAATGCTTTGTTATCTTCCTGTCTAATAGACAATTTATGACTGGTAGAAACATGTAAAACATCAATACTACTTCGATAAGATTTAGCTAAAACTGATAATAGTTTAAGTTCGCGACGCTTATAAGGCATCATATAATTGGTTGGAAATAAAATACGCTTAGGCTGTGTGTTTGTATAATTAGAAGGAATAGCCAAAATAGGACATTCTACATATTTTAAAACTTGAAACGTTTTACTCCCAAACACGATATGGCGCTCATTTGATTTTCCTTTGGTTCCCATCACAATCAAGTCTATTTGTTTTCCGTCAGCAATAAGATTAACCTCTTCTACAAGCGTATTGTAAGCAGAAATGGTATGAAATGTAAACCTTGGATTTGGTGCTATTTCTTTTACTTTATCGAGCAGAATATCTAAATTATTTTGAGAGGCTGTTTTAACTTTATCTAAAACATCATCAAAGACATCACGAGATCTTAGTTCTTCATGATCGTAAAATTCATTTTGATACGCATGCATAAAGTAAAATGTTGTCTTTTGATATTTAAAAAATTCTAATGCATACCTAATTGCATTCATTGAATTTTCTGAAAAATCTGTCGGAAGAAGAATAGATAGCATAATGAGCGTTTTTATTATTTATTCATAAAATTAAATAGCTCACCACACATAAACAATGATATATGTCAGTTCAATTATTTTTTGGAATAGAGTTATAACTCACAACTCATTAAAACTAAATTTAATACGCTTTACAAAAGTGATATCTATGCGAATTGCGTATTTTTACTTGAAATTGTAAGCCTTAATTATTTATAAAAACGAATACAGTTACAGAGAAAATGAGAAGAATTTAATTTAAAAAAAATACATAAATATGAAATCCTTTTAAGGCTTATTATTTTCAAATTTTGAAATAATCAATCAAAATTAATTTATCATGAATCAGATCAAAACCATGGTGCTTTTGCTACTATGTTTAACTATTAATAACACCATTGCATCTCAAACCAATTCTACAAGCGAAGAAACTCTTTACTTTGACATTGTGTACAACAATAAAACAATTGGCAGCCTAAAAGCCACTAAAACAAGTAATGATTCACTAACCTATTACCAAAGTTCTACAATTATTGAAACTCGAATTATAAAAAAAATTAATGTAAACCACGAGTACAATGTTACTTTTAATGGCAATATGTTAAAAACATCTAACGTAGATATCACTATAAATGATAAACCACATGCCAAAACGTTTACTAAAAAGAGTGAAACGGGCTATCAGGTTTTAAAAAATGAAAAGGATAAAGAAACTGTAAAAGACCCTATATATTATGCAACAGTTCTGCTATACTTTACAGAGCCAAAGCACGTAGATCGCTGTTATTCTGAACAGACTGGAAATTTTAACACCATAATAGCGTTAGGAAATCATGCATACAAGAAAGTGAATTCCAAAGAGCGAGAAAACAATTATTATTACAAAAATGGTCTTTTAAAAAGGGCTAGTATAGACGGAGGATTAATTAAGTTTGACATTATTGCTAGAAACAAATAATAGTCACAGAGTTAACACTTAAAAACGAATTACACTCCATGTCTATTTATTGATAAATTATGCACAGTACCTTTATAAAACTTATCTTTTCTTTCTAAACAATATGCTTTAGCTAATTCTAAATCGGTAAAAATGGCAAACGGAGTAACTCTATCATACAAACGTTTATAAAAAGACAACAATAATTTCATTCCAAATGTATTAATAACATAAGACTCTGAAATTCTTAATTTAATTAACTCAGGATTATGAGCCATTAATTTAGCTGCAGACACAGAAAAAGTACCACATGTATCTTTTAAATCTATGAGAAATGGCATTGGTTTGCCATCGCACAATTTTGTAATAGCTTTAATGTATAGCTTAACATTATTTAATTCTAATTTAAAATTTGGATCATTATTACTAAACTCACAGTAAAGAATTCCTGTTTCATCTGTCCAAAACACAGCATTATTAAATCCAATAATTTTACACATACTATTTACTCTTAACTAACTCTATTAAAAATCTGATAATTGTTTTGGCAGTATGCTAGCGCAACATTAAAATCTGTGTGTATTTTATTAGGGACAACCTTATTACCTGTAATATTGTTTATTGCTAATAGAATTTTTAAACTAGTAGAACGCACTAAAAACACTCTAGAAAGCACTAAGGTGTTTATTGAAACACTATTAGAGATGAGTATAAATATCTCTATCGAATCAGAACTGTTTAATTGTTTTAAATCTAATAGAAGTGGCTTATACTCTCTATCATACAAAGTAGAAATAGCATTATACAATGCCTCTTCTGTTCTTGTCTTGTCATACGTTTTAAAAAAAGCAGGACTTAATTTACAGCGAATTACATCATTATCTACCCAAAGTTTAATGCCGTCATATTGAATTACATCTCTCATAATATTTGTTTTGAATTGCAATACCAATTGATATGCCAAAACAAAAGCACCCTAACAAAACAACACTTAAACAATTGATTATTAAATAATTAAAATCACAACACTAAAAATAAACGTATTAAATAAGTCACGGAATACCGCGACTTATTTTTTTATTTTTTTACAAATTAACGGAATACCGTTTTTATTAAGGCTTTTTTATATCTAGCTTTTTCATTCTGTCTCGCAATGTACTAGGCTTGATTTGCAATAAGTTAGAAGCGCCATCTGGCCCACTTATTTTCCATTTACATTGCTCTAATACATGAAGAATATGATTACGTTGAGCAACATCTAATGATAAGTCTTTTTTATTTATTGGATTCACCGTTTGACTAGATGATTCAAACCCTGGAATAAACAGCGTTTCTTCTGTAGATAAAATCGTTGCACGTTCAATTAGATTTTCTAACTCTCTAATATTACCAGGCCAATCATAAAGCCTAAGTTTACTCATAGATTCATCAGCAACATATTTAATAGATTTACCATAATCTTTATTAAACTTATCTACAAAATGCTCTACTAACAAAGGTATATCGTCTTTTCGTTTACGAAGTGCAGGCACATTAATTGGAAACACATTAAGTCTAAAAAACAAATCCTCTCTAAAACGTTTTTTTGCAATTTCTTCTTTTAAATCTCGATTAGTTGCCGCCACAACCCTTACGTCTAACTTTTTTGTACCAGCACCACCAACAACCTCAATTTCTCCTTCTTGTAAAAACCTCAGAATTTTTGGTTGCATATCTAGAGGCAACTCTCCTATTTCATCTAAAAACAGAGTACCATTGTGCGCTAATTCAAACTTTCCTATTTTATCATTAAACGCTCCTGTAAACGATCCTTTTTTATGCCCAAATAATTCACTCTCTAAAAGCTCTCTTGGTATGGCTGAGCAATTCACCTTAATTAAAGGTTTATTATTTCTGGCACTAATATTATGAATGGCTCTTGCTAATAATTCTTTTCCTGTTCCAGACTCTCCAAGCAATAATACTGTTGCATTTGTAGGCGCTACTTTTTCTATTTCAGTTAATACATTGCTAAACTCTGCACTTCCATACACCATTTCCTCGTAGTTAAACACCAGATCTAACTCGTTTCTTAAGTATACATTTTCTTGCTCTAACTGATCCCTAAGTTTATTAAGCTCTTCATTAGCTAATGTAAGTTGATGATTTGCTATAGCCGAAGCCTTTTCTGCCAATTTACGTTCTGTGCTCTGAATCATTAAAGACACTAAATTAGCAATAGAAGTAGCAAACTCTTCTTCGTCTGTACTCCATTCATGTAATACATCTACTTGTTCAAAACACAAGATGCCATACACTTCATTTATTCCTTGAATTGGAATACTTAATTTAGACTTAATGTTTAGTGTCGCCAAGTAATCTATAAACCCTTCTGAAAGTTCATGATTTAAAGCATCTGAGGCGGCAACTATTTCATTCTTTATTAGTGCTTCAAAAAATCTATCATTTCCTTTTCTACTATAGACCTCACCACTTTCGTAAGTATCCTTTTTTTGATTGTACAATTTTTCGCAAATCATTTCTGAATTCCCATTGTTAAATTTTAAAATACTTACCCTTTCAATATTTAACGTTTTTGCTGATAGTGCCGTAATTTTATTTAACGCTTCTTTATAATTTGTACCAACGAGGCTTGCCAACTCAATAATAACATTTTTTCGTTCTAATGATTTTTGGGCATTATTCTCCAAAACTTTTTTAGCCTTTTCTTCTTCAGATATATCTTTTAAAGTGCCAAATAAAGCGATAACTTCTCCTTTATCATTTTTAATATTTCCCGTTAAAAAAGACGCTGTAAATTCTTCCCCACTTTTTCTTATAAACTCAAACTGAAACTTTGGTGCTTCACCTTTTGCAATTTTCTTGTTTACTTCTATTATTCGATTAAAATCTTCCTTCTTTGCAAATGGGTAAGGTAAATTAAGCCCTATTAACTCCTCTTTAGAATACCCCAGAATAGCACAAGTTGAATTATTAACCATTATAATTTCACCTTGCAACGTGACTATAATAAGCCCTTCTTGCATAGACATCATAAGATTGTCGTTAAATTCTTTTGCTAGTTGAAGGTTTTTTTCAGTTTTTCTACGTTCTGTAATATCTTCAATGGTGGCAAAATTTGACGTTTTTACACCATTCTCGTCATATGTACTTGAAACCAATACATGCACAGGAAAACGCTCCCCATTTTTGCGCATATATATATTTTCATAATCCCTTTTGCTTTTATCTTCTAATAATAATTGGTAACGTTTATCATTTTCTTCTTTTAACTCTGGTGGCGAAAAAGGATATGGGCGTTTAATGCCAATTAATTCTTCTTCTGTAAAACCCGTCATTTTACAAAACGAAGGATTAACGCTAATAATCTCAGAATCTAAATTTATAGCAAACAACCCTTCATGCATTGATTTTAAAAGGTTGTACGAAAACTCATTAGCCATTTTCAGCTCTAATTCATTATGTTTTCGCTCTGTGATATTCTGTGTCGTTCCAATCACTTTTACAGGATTAGAATCACTATCAAACATTAAATTCCCGATAACATGTACCCAAACTTCTTCTTTAGAATCTGCTTTTATAATCTTATATTCTATGTCAATTTTTTTTCTGTTATTAACACAGTATTCATAATCCTTTTTTACTTTTTCTTTGTGATCTGGATGAATAAAACTCATTAAGCTATCTACCGACTTCTCATAGGACTCATCTATGCCTAAAATTTGATCTAACACCTCAGAACTTCCCCATGTTCGCGCCTCTAAATCAATAGTATAAGATCCGATATTAGCTACAATTTGAGACTGCCTCAAATTGTATTCACTTTCTTGAAGTTTTATTTCTGATTGTTTACGACTGGTAATATCCTGCATTGTACCAATCAGCTTTATGGCTTTTCCATCATTATCAAAAATCCATTCTCCTATACCATGTACCCAAATTTCTTTTTTTGTGTCTGGTTTTAAAACGCGGTACTCTTTATTAAATTTTGCATTATTAACAATACCATTTTCTAGATAACTAAGCATTGCTTCTTTCTCATCTGGATGAATGAGTTCTCCCCAACTTTCTATTGTCTTTACGTAGGATTCAGTGATACCAAAGACACTATTCAATACTTGAGATGATTGCCATGTTCTGGTATTTAAGTCTAAGACATACGACCCAATATTAGCAACCACTTGTGATTGCCTTAAACTATATTCGCTTTCTTGAAGTTTTATTTCGGCCTGTTTACGATCGGTAATATTTTGTATGGTTCCAATTAATTTGATTGGATTTTTTTTATCATCAAAAATTAATTCACCAATACCATGTACCCAAATTTCTTCATTAGAATTATATTTTACAACCCTATACTCTTTACTAAATCGTTCTTTGTTTGCTACGCAATATTCAAAATAACGCAGCAGTTCTTCTCTTTCTGCTGAATGAATAAGGCTATTCCAACTTTCAACTGTTTTAACATAAGACTCATCTATACCTAAAATTTCATTTAGCACTTCAGACCCTTTCCAAAATCCCGTATTTATATCTACAACATAGGATCCTATTTTTGCGACTGCCTGGGATTGCCTTAAGTGATATTCGCCTTCTTTGAGTTTCTCTTCTGCTCTTTTACGCTCTGTAACATCACGCGCAATACCTAATATTTTACCATCTTTTTGAAGTTTTGAAGATATCTCTACTTCAATTATAGAGTTATCCTTTTTTATAAACTTTCTAGGAAAAACGATGGCTTCTCCTTTTAATAATTTCTCATGCTTGTCTAAGTTCTGAACGACCTCGCCAACCATAAAATCTTGAATTTTTAATTTTAAAAACTCGTCTCTTGTATATCCTAAACTAACATATGAAGCTTTATTAAAATCATATATTGTACCATCTAAAGAATGCACTATAATAGCATCATTGGCCTGATCTATCAATGATCTATAAGATTCATCTTTCTTTTTTATTTCAGCTACAATCTTATACTTTTCAATTACTATATGAATTAAACTAAGGGTTAATTTAAGTTCACGAATATCTTCTAACGATGGTGTATTTATAGCTTTACTATAAATTGCAAAAGTCCCTAAAACTTTATTGTTTTTTGACAAAACAGGTAATGACCAACATGATTTTAAATTATACTTTAAAGCAATATCCTTATAATCTGCCCATAACTTATCTTTACTAATATCTGAAACTATAACAGGTTTCTTTGTAAATGCAGCTGTACCACAAGAGCCCGCAAACTCTCCTATTTTAATTTTTTTAATCGCTGAATTATATGACTTAGGTATAGAAGGAGCTGCCACAAGATTAAGGTGTTCTAAGTCTTCGTCCATTAAACTTAAGGAACCAAAATAGTTTTTATGAACAGATTCGTAATTTAAAAGTAGGCGAGTAAAGATCTTATCAATAGGCGTATTTACAGCTATTAAATCTAAGATTTCATTCTTATGAATTAATAATTGCTCTGCTTTTTTACGTTCTAATACTTCTTTTTCGAGATCGTCCTTTTTTTGTTCTAACTTACTTATAAGTCGTTTACTATAAAGTTCTAAAACCTCTTGTTCTGAATATTTCTTTCTTTTTAAAGGCTGTAATTTTGGTGCAGCCTCATTTAAAACACCCTTTACTACTTTTAATATTTTATCTTGATCTGAAGGCTTTCTTAAAAAGTGAACAGCTCCCAGTTTTAAAGCAAAATCTTCATCTGGTTTTTCTGTGTAAGTAGAGGTATAAAAAACAAAAGGGATACTATAAAAGTTTTTATTTTTTTTGCACTCTTGACAAAACATATAACCATCCATGACTGGCATTAAAATATCAGAAATTATAAGGTCAATTTTATTACCATTCTTATAATTGTACTCTAATTTTTCTAAGCCTTCTTTTCCATCTTTTGCCTCAATAACCTGGTACCCCTCCTCTTCTAGTATTACCTTAAGGAAATAAAGATTTTCAAATGTATCATCAACTATAAGTATTTTTTTCATATCCACTATTTGGTATTATGAATACTTTCCATTTGACTTACAAAAGTGTCTGGATTAATTGGTTTTTCTATATAGCCATCTGCACCAGCCTCAATTGCCTTTTCTCTATCTCCACCCATAGCGTAAGATGTCACAGCGATTATAGTTGTATTTTTAGGCAAACCGTTATGCCTAAGTTTAGCACATATTTCATAACCATCCATATCTGGTAATTGAATATCTAACAAAATAATTTCCGGATGGTTTTCATCTGCTAGTTTTAAACCATCAACTCCATTATACGCCTTTAAAACAGTATATTTTTTATTTTCAAGTAAATAAGATAACATGTACATGTTTTGTTGGTTATCTTCAATTATTAAAATAGATAGACTCATGCTTTTGTGTAAATAAATATTGCAGTTAATAGCTTAAAGGACTGAAATATATTACATTTAACTGTTTCATTTAATTTATTATCAATTTATTTTGTGTCAGAATTTTCTAATGGTAATTTAAATGTAAAATTACTTCCTTTCCCAAATTCGCTAGTTACAGTAATAGTACCTCCTAATTTTTCAATTAGGTTTTTACAAATAGCTAAGCCAAGGCCTGTTCCTTCATGGTTTCGACTTAAGCCAACTTCGAGCTGAATAAAAGGCATAAATAATTTTACAAGATCCTCCTTTTGTATTCCAATACCTTGATCTATCACTTGGGTAATTACAAAATCATCTTTTACGTTTACTTTAACAAGGATAGTTCCCTTTTTAGAAAATTTTATAGCATTAGAAAGCAAATTCAACAACACCTGTTCAATCCGTCGTTCGTCGCTCATAATTGTAATATCCATTTCGGTAATTTCAGTACGCATTTTAAGCCCTTTGGCCAAGGCTTGTGGTAATAAAAACTCAATCGTTCTTTCTAAAGATGCCAAATAATCAAAAGCATAATAGAATACTTTTAACTTCCCAGCTTCAATTTTAGAAATATCTAGCACATCATTAATTAACCCTAACAAATGCTCACCACTATTCTTCACCATAGAGAGCTGCTTTTTTTGCTCGTCATTCAATGGTCCTGCTAATTCTTTTAATAAAATACCTGTAAAACCTATTATTGAATTCATTGGTGTTCTTAATTCATGCGACATGGTAGCCAAAAAAGCTGATTTCATTAAATCTGCGGATTGTGCTTTTACTTTTTCTTTTTCCAATTCAGACGTTCTTATTTCTACTAACTTTTCGAGATTATTCTTATAGTTTTCTAATTCTATTTCAGCTTTCTTGCGTTCCGTAATATCTCGAATCACTCCAATTAAAAACTTAGTACCACTACTATCTACAAATCGTGTCTTTTTCGTGGATATAATACGAGTTTCTTTGTTACTAAGAGTCATTGTCTCCTCATTAATATTATCTATACCAGAATCAATAACTTGCTTATCAATCTTAAAGGCTTCATCGCGTTCTGAAGGCAACACATTTTCAGCGAGAGTTTTACCTATAACATCCTCTTTAGGAAGATCTACTAGCTTACAAAAAGCATCATTCGCCAACAGTATATGGCTATACTCATCTTTAACAAATACAGGATCACCAATATTATTTAAAATATTTTCTAAATACTTTTGACTCTTTATCAGTTCTTCTTCGGCTATTTTTCGTTCTGTAATATCTATAAGAATACCTATGTAACCATACAGTTCTTTTTTAGTATCGTACAAGCCAACGGTTTTAGCCGAAATCCAAAGCACTTCTCCTTTTTTGTTAAGTAATCTAAAATCTATAAGAAACTTTTTACCTGTTGTTATAGATTCTTGCCACGATTCTATAACATGATCTTTATCCTCTGGGTGAATAGCGTTTGTCCAACCAACACCTAAGGCTTCTTCATAAGTTTGACCAGAATACTTTAACCATTCTTCATTAACATAACTACATGTACCATCTTTATTTGCCTGATAAATTGCAGTTGGTGCATTGGCAGATAAACGCCTAAATAATTGCTCACTATTTTTTAGTTGTTCCTCTGCTTCTTTACGTTGTGTAATATCTTTTGCCACAATACCCAATGCTATGGGGTTATTTGTGCCTGGATCTTTTATTAAAAACCCGGACTTTTCAATAGGGATTAAATCTCCTGTTTTAAAATTCTTTAAATGTGTTTCTCCATTCCATTTGTTATTCTTATTAATATAAGGTAAGTGCTCATTTATGATAACGTCTTTATAAGCTTGAGGAAAAAAATCTGTAATTGAATCTATGTTTTCTAAATTGGTATTTAAGCCTACTAATTTTCGACCATTAGTATTTAGGTAAATAGGTTTACCATCTAAAGTAGCTAACCCAATAAATTCGTCACTAGTTTCTATTAAAGAACGCAGCATTAAGTTATTTGCGTCTGCTTTCTTTATTTCTGAAATGTCTGTAAAATATATTGTAAGACCATCTGACGAAGGGTATATTCTATTTTCAAACCATTTGTCTAATGGTTCGTAATAATCTTCAAAATATATGGTTTTTTGAGTTTCAACAGCCTCATGGTAAGCCTTATAAAAAGACAACCCTTCACCTTCTGGAAATTCTGTCCAAATATGTTTACCTATTAAGTCTTCTATAGATTTACCTAAAAGACCTGCGGCTTTTTTATTGACATACGTGTAACACCAATTGGTATCTAGTGCTATAAAACCATCTGAGATATTGTTTAAAGAATTTTCTAATTGAGTGGTTAATTTTTCTTCAGATTCATGTTTTTCAACCTTTAAATCTAAATACTTTTTTTTGTATTGTAATATAGAAAACACATCGCGATCTTGACTGGCAATAAAAGTTGCCTTATAACCATCAGCATCTATAAATTTTAAATAAGCATAAAGAATAACGGATAAAATTAAAGCCGCAATAGACTTTCCTAAAATTTGACCTAATAATAATTGATTAAAATCGTCTTCACCATAATTAAATATTAAATTGAATAAAATAGCGTCAAAAAATAAGACTATTACTAAGGATGTAAAAAGCACGAGAAAGAAGGGTAACTTTTTAATTTTTGAAATTAAAAATTGATAAATCACAACCATCCAAATAAAATCTAGGAGCAATAAAATTTTCCCAATAGCAAAGTACTTATAATTTAACAAGAAAAACGACGGTGATTCTACATCATTTACAGCTTGTGAAGTAAGTTTGGGGTCATAAGTAACACTGTATAGAACTAATAGCAGAAAGTTTGAAATAATCATTCCTAATATAAGCACTCTTGCACTCGTAGTGCCTTCTTTTATATAAATCAACAAGACAGCGAACAGAATTGAACTAAAAATAATTACAGATCCAGGGTAAACCGTTAAATCATCAAAAACGGTTAAACTTATTCTTGTACCAGAAAGAGATTGTAAATATTGAATAGCTCCCAAGAAAAGATAAAGAGGTGCTAAGCCTAATGTCTTCCTAAATTTAAATAAAATAAGGATGCTAGAAGCTATTAGTGAAAATTGTAATATAATGGCAATATAGATGTTCATGCGCTAGTAAATTAAACCTCTTACAAGTTAAGTGTTTAATTAGAAAATACATATATAAAAATATAGTTTACTCAAAGTAAACCGCTTTTAGTGCCATTTAGTTACTTACCCACATAACTCTCTATATCACGTAACTCTCTATATATAAAACGGTTATATCACATATAAAAACAACTCTTCACAACAAAATCCGTAACTTGCAACTAACTACTAACCAACAATATAAAGAATTATGACTACAGAAATAAAGTTTGGAATACTATCCTTAGCCATAACATTTGGAGTTGTTATGGCTTTAAATTCCGAAAGAGTTATTACCAAAACTCATCATACTGAAACATTCTCAAAGATTAAAACTTTTACCTTTCCATCAAATGGAAGACAAACAAAAGGAAAAATATTTTTACCAGACGCTTATAAAACCAACAAAAATCTACCCGTTATCTATTTAATAGATTTTGCAGAGCAGCATTTTAAACTTGCCACAGACGAATTTGAAATGGTAATTAATGGTGTAAATAAAATTCAGGGATTTGACGCATTGGTTGTTAGTTTAGAAAACATTCCTGATTTTAATGCAGAACCAGAAACATTTCAAGAGCATTATGAAATTTTTGAAAATATGGCAGCTTATGTTGAAAATAAATTCACTAAAAACACTTCTAAAACATTAATAGGAAGAGGTAGTGAGTCTGGCATAGTCCTTATGGCTCTTTTTGCCAAAAACCAAAACAGTACTGGATTTAATCATTTTATTGTTACAGATCCATCACCAAAATATACAGCTGCTATTATAAGCTTAATTAAAAAAAATGATATCCCTAAAAAGGCATTAAATAAAAAACTTCACTTTTCGTTTTCAACAACTAATGACCGAGAGCAATGCTCTAAACTAATTAATCTAATTGAAGAAGCTAATTATAATTGGTTAGAATTTGAATCCATTGAATATACAGAAAGCGATTATGAAAACACGTATCCTATTTCTTATGCCACAGGAATAAAATATGTTTTTAATAAATAATATGCTTACAATAGCATTTAAAAGCAATTACATTTAACTATAAAAATTCCCTCAGGCTTTCTTTCTGCATTTTATTTGCTAAATTAGTTACCTAAACACGCCACTAATCCTACACAAAATGAAAAGATTTTTAATGACCTTAACTTTCTGCGGACTGACTTTAATAGCAAAATCACAAAATGCAAGTGTAGAACAATCGACTTACGGAATCCAAACGGGAATTTTAGGAATTTGGGTGCATAATGAATCAAAACTATCAAATCAATTCGTTTTAAGAAGTGAACTTGGACTTGACACAGGAATATATGGAAGTGATGCTAATGATATTGATGGATTTTTACTCACACCTACAATAACATTAGAACCGCGTTGGTATTACAATTTAAACAAAAGAGAAGAAAAATCGAGACGAATAGATGGAAATAGCGGTAATTTCATTTCCATAAAAACGACATATCATCCTGATTGGTTTATAATCTCTAACGAAGGCAATATTAATTTTATAAGTGATATTTCTATAATCCCAACTTGGGGACTAAGAAGAAATCTTGGAAGTCATTTCACCTATGAAACAGGAATTGGAATAGGTTATATTCATTACTTTAAAGAAGATCATGTCATTTTAGTAAATGAAAGCGATGTTGCTGTTAACTTACATTTAAGAATTGGGTATAGATTTTAATAATCTAATACAAACGTTGTACATACACCACCCTTAACTATTTCTTTAAATTATCTTAAGCTCTAAACAAATGCATACTTTTTCCTTTAATCATATAGCACTTGCTGTAAAGGACGTCAACACGTCTATTGAATTTTATCAAAAGGTACTTCAACTTAAAGAAATTGAGAATACAGCTTCAAACTCTAAAACAAGATGGCTATCTCTTAGTGATGGAAAACAACTTCATCTAATTCCTCGTCCAAATTCTGAAATAAAAATTAATAAAGCTGTGCACTTTGCTTTAGCAACATCTAATATAGATGCATTTATTAAGCATCTAGAAGATTTAAAAATCGAATACTCTGATTGGCTAAATACACCAAACAAAGATTATATACGAAAAGACGGAATTAAACAGGTTTACTTTCAAGATCCCAATGGCTATTGGATTGAAATCAATGACGACACCACTTTATAACCGCACAACAGGTTACTAAACACTTCTAATTTAGAATAAAAAAAAGGGTAAAGAACCTGCCTCTACCCTATTTCTCTCCCTAATTAAACATCACAACTAGAATAGTCATTCATGTGCATTGTACCTTGTGTCTTAAGCTGGGTATGCCAACTAAAAGCTTCTTTAAGAATGTGCGGTGTTTGTCCGCCCAAACTATAAGCTTTATCAAAATAAGCCA
Source organism: Winogradskyella sp. ECml5-4 (assembly GCF_036903175.1). Classification (NCBI taxonomy): domain Bacteria; kingdom Pseudomonadati; phylum Bacteroidota; class Flavobacteriia; order Flavobacteriales; family Flavobacteriaceae; genus Winogradskyella; species Winogradskyella sp. ECml5-4. The sequence continues at coordinate 365,580 of NZ_JAYJLF010000002.1, forward strand.
ACAATTGTGCTCTATAATCTGGATGTACACAATTATTAATAATGAGTCGCGCTCGTTCTACTGGAGCTAAACCTCTTACATCTGCCAAACCTTGTTCTGTGACCAAAACATCTACATCATGCTCCGTATGATCGGTATGAGACACCATTGGGACAATATGCGAAATAGAGCCACCTTTAGACGTAGAAGGACAAGCAAAAATACTCAGGTAGCCATTTCTAGCAAAATCACCAGAGCCACCAATACCATTCATCATTTTTGTTCCTGTAATATGCGTAGAATTTACATTGCCGTAGATATCAAACTCTATAGCTGTATTAATTCCAATAATCCCCAAACGACTAATAACTTCAGCAGCATTACTAATATTCTGTGGCCGTAAGACTAATTTGCTTTTATATTTTTCAAAATCTTTAAATATGTTATCCGCGCATTTTTTTGTGACCGTTATAGATGAGGCCGACGCAAATTCTAATTTCCCAGCATCAAAAAGATCAAAAGTACTATCTTGAAGCACTTCAGAATACATGGTCAAATTTTTAAATCGGCTTTTAGTAAAACCCGATAAAATAGCATTTGCCGTTTTTCCAATACCTGCTTGTAATGGTAAAAGCGACTCTGTTAATCGGCCTTCATCAACTTCTTTACCTAAAAAATCAAGAATATGATTGGATATGGCTTTCGTTTTTTCATCCGGATCTGAAATCACAGCAGGCGAATCTGGCTTTTCGGTATATACAATAGCAACCACTTTGCTAGGATCTATTCTAATAAATGGGTCACCAATTCTAGTATCCGATTTTAGAATAGGAATAATACCTCTATGAGGTTGTTTTTTTAATACTTTTATATCGTGCAGCCCTAAAAAGCTCTCAGGAAAACTGGTGTTAATTTCAATAATAATCTTATCTGCTTTTTCTAAAAATATAGGAGAATTACCTACAGATGTTGTTGGTACAATAAAACCTTCTGCCGTAACGGAAACGGCTTCAACAATAGCGACATCAATTTTAAATGTATCTATTTTTTGCAGCATATCTGCAGTTTGTCCCAAGTGCTGATCTACGTACAGAACCTCATGCTTATTAATAGCTGTTCTTAAAGTAGGATCTGCTTGAAATGGCATTCGTTTAACTAAGGCACCATTTCTTGCTAAATTGGCATCTGTATCATAGCCTAAAGATGCACCACTTAACACCGTTACTTTTAATCCCTCATAAAGCGCCCTTTCTGCAACCATAGGCAAAACAGCCTTGCTATCGCCTGCTTTTGTAAAACCACTAACACCTAAAACATCGTTATTATTAATTAATAAAGCAGCTTGTTCCGTTGTCTGTATTTTATCTAAATAAGGGGTGTAATGTATTCTTTGCATAATGTGAGTCTTTTATAAATTGTGGGATAAAAAAATCTCGTATTTGATTAAAATTGAACCACCAATTGGGCTTTCAATAAAATACTTTGGCAATTTATATAAGATTTTTAGTGTCTTTTTATTAAAAAAAGACATTGTATTATTAATTTAGTGCATTCATCACAAATGCTACCTATATAATGAACAATAAATATTATTTAACAGAGGTCGACAAAAACCCTAAAAGCATATTTTGTTACCATACAACCATGAATGATTTATTTATTGAACATCACAGTCATGATAAAGGACAGTTTTTATATACCGAAGGTGGCGTAGTCCATGTTAAGACCAATACCAGAATGTATTATTTACCAGCAAGGCATTATATGTGGATTCCGGCCGGTACAAAACACGCCATCTACCCTAGTTCTCCCAAAGTAATTATGAGAAACTTGTATTTCCCAATGCCATCGCAGACATCAGACTTTTACAAAAAAGAAGGTATTTATCATATTAACAACCTGCTCATGGAATTGTTATTATTTACTAAAAATTGGAATGGGGACATCATCAAAACTCAAACAAACAAATACCCAATTGTATATGCTTTTAAAACACTTTTAGAACAGAGTGTCTCACAAGCACTACATTTAGAACTTCCACATCCTACAGATAGCCGATTAATAAGCATTACCAAATATATGTCTGATAAAATAGACCAGGAACACCTATTGCCCAAATTGGCTTCAAGTTTTAGTATGACAGACAAATCGTTATACCGTCTTTTTAAAAAAGACTTAAACATGTCTTTTATAAAATACTATACACAATTAAGAATATTTAAATCTTTAGAATATTTAATGAATTCAGATTATAGCATATCTCAAATAGCAAATATGGTTGGCTATAATAGCATGCCTACATTTAGTAATACCTTTAGCAAGGTTATGGGTAAACGTCCTTCAGAATACAGAAAAGCTAACGAGATTTATACAGCATCTTAACAAGCACATGAATTACAAAAAGTAAGCTCCACACAAACAAAGCTTAAGACAGTAACGTAAATTGCTACTTAAAAACACTTAAACACCTCATTTTTATAAAAATTCGTAAAGTCACGTATATAAATATCTAAACTATTCCCTAATTTTATAAACTTATAATACCATGTTAAAACGCATCTTATCCGGAATATCAAAAGGGATAAACGGTATGATTACGTTTATATAACACGTTGTGGTTAATTTCGCAACCGACAAACATAAAATTAACGAGAAACATATTAAACTTGAATTATGAAAAAAATTACTATTTTTCTTTTAGCTTTATTTACTTCTTTATTTGGGTTCTCTCAAACTGACCTAATATCTAATGGGAATTTTCATACTTGTAACGAAAGTTGGGCAATAACTGGAGATTTCACTTATGCCTGTGGAGATGATTTTTACATACATTATAATTTTTCTTATGGTTACGGATACAATCTACAAATAGATGATGCATCTGGAACTTTGGGCCAAAGTTTTCAATATCCTTCAAATGTTGATTCCGCCGAATTAAAATTTTATCATAAAATTACGACAGAGGAAATCGACAATTCTACTGCTTTTGACAAACTTACTATTGTTTTAGTTTCCGACTCTGAAACTTACGAAGTCGACGAATTATCAAATATGGATAATTCTACAAGCTATATAGAAAAAACATATAACATACCAACTGACTTATTTAATAATGAGACTGTTACTTTAGCTTTTATTGTTGATAATGATGGACTTAAACCAACAAGATTTAGAGTAGATGATGTAAGTTTATTAGTAACAACAGGTAATTCTGGAAATGACTTTAACATTGCAGTAGAAAATGTTGAAGTGTCTGATACAAATCCTGATATTGGACAAACAATTAATCTTTCTTGCGACCAAGTTATTGAAGGAGATTGCGGATGTTCGGGAAATCTTGACCCTAGACCCGACGTTGCCTTTGGTTGGTCTACAAGTTCTACTTATAATCCTAGCAATTTTAATTTAATTGATACACAAAATTCAACAATTGGCAGTACAGATTCTGGCGACCCAGAAGATGTAGATTGGACTGTACCAAATAGTTTAGAAGGGCAAACGATATACATTTATTTTATTCCAGATTATAATGACGAACACAATGAATCTACAGAGGGAGAATACTCTACTGTTACTATCAATGTGAATGGTTCAAACCAAAATACAGATGGAACTATTACTTCTAATTTATTGCCCTCAAACGCAGTTGCCAATGGTGCGCAATGGAAAACCACATCTACCACAGAATGGTTAAATAGTGGAGAAACATTGACTCTGCCCTTTGGTACATATTCTTTAGAATTTAAAGAAATAAGTGGATGGATTGAACCATCAAACCAAACAATTACAATTTCAGATTCTTCACCAAATTATTCGAATAGTTTCACATATAATGAGGTTAATAATAATACTGGAACTATAACAGGAACACTGATAAATCCTGAAATTAATGATAATTTTCAAATAGTAAATGGTTCATTAAATGGATTTATAATAAAATTATTTGAAAATGGAAATAGTACCCCAATTCAACAAACAAATGCTAACAATACATTTACTTTCAATGATTTAGAAGATGGGTTTTATCACATCGTAGCTCAAAACATTTCAAACGGAAATGTAATATATGAAACTCAAAAAAGTGTTACTATAACCAATTCAAACAATATTAATATATCATTAAAATCTAGCAAAGGATTAATAAGTCAGATTAGCGATTTTAATGACCAATTAAGTAACCTATCTTGTTATTGGAGTTTTACAGATGAAAATTATTTTGTAAACACTGGTAATACTAACAATTCTTATGATGTAAATGTTTCGGCCAGCTATATAATTAATAACGCTTTCATAACTGATAATGATAATGAAGTTTTAGATAAACTCTCAAGGTTTGCCATTCTTTCTAAAGCCACATTAGAGTATTATAATTTAGGATGTGAATTAACAAGTAATTTATTAGAATCTTTTAAAGATGGTACATCAGCTAGTTTTGATTTACTAGAGGGTATTTTTTGTACACCAGATGGTTTAACTACCACTATTGGTCAATATGCTTTTAATGCAATTAAAAACTCTACAATCTATGTAATTGAAAATTTTGCTGATGCAAATCAGTTAAATATTACTTCAGCATTAAATGGACTTTTTGATACCATTGAGCTTTATTTGTTAGGTTCTTATCCAAGCATTTCAACTTATGCTCAAATTATAAGTGTAAATGGATTGGATGAAACACTTGTTAATAAATTTTTGGTAAATGGATATATTAATAAAACTGCTTTACAGTTTAACACTTCTATTAATAGAATATTTAATAATAATCTAAATTCAAATATTTCAACTTTAAGTAATGACACAAAAAATGCTCTATTTTTAATTGAAACTGGAACTGTAGATGTAACTATTGCTACAGCATCAGCATATAGAAACTCACCTGCTTGGGTAGATTTTACAAATTTACTTAATGATACTTTTGGTGGTTGTGACCCTCTGTCTGCGACTTGGAATATCGGTAGTAATTTAGTGGAATTAGCAAGTATATCTAACTCGCTTTTTCACTTAAATTATGGTAGACAAGAATTATACAACAATGTTAATATCAATTTATCTAATGTAACGTTTCAGAGAAATACAACATTTAATAATAATTGTACCCAAGACTACATTACTGATTTAAATGAACAATACAACAATAAAATTAATGAATATAATTCTAAACTTACTTTAATTGTTAATAGTATCGATAATTATAATTCGCAATATGCAACAGATATTCTCACTATACACAACGAATTAAATTTCATTGAAGAAATTTTAAGAGCAATGTATATGAAAATACAAATAAACTCAAGTTTAGATTCAGACACATATAGTAACTTATATTATAATTCTAGTTATGAAGTTCCAATGAATAGGTTTGCAATGACATTGATGCTTGCAAAACTTTTAGAAACATCTGATGATGTTTTTAAAAATGAGATACTCAATAATTCAACTCAAGTATTAAATTCCAATACAAATGGCTATAACAATTGGTTAAATTTATATAATTCGTTAAGTACATACTGTACACCTGTCGACTTAATTGTTACGAAAAAAGATGTTCCTCGCCGAATTGGAACAGACTCAAATAGCACTTTATCGTTAGATATTACAAATGTCGGTTCTTTACCAGCAACAAATGTTGACATTCAAATTATTACTAATGGTTCAATAGTTTTTAGTCAAAACAATTATAATTTTCAATCTATTAATCCAACATCAACAATTAGTGTCGACATACCAGTTAATTCTGGTAGCATTATCAATATATCTGATTATGAAATCATTGTTTCGAGTAGTGAATTAGACACATCTTTTGTAACAGGAGGAAAAATAGCGACAGTTGACTCATCAACACTCTCAACCCAACTTTTTGATTTAAATAATCTATTTAAAATATATCCTAACCCTACTAATGAAATTTTAAACATTCAGAATAACAATAATATAAGAGTTGATGAAGTTAAAATTTTCAACACACTTGGAAGTTTGGTATTTAAATCTGACAAATACGAAAATAAAATTAATGTTAATAATTTGCCAACAGGAATTTATCTGATAAAGTTGTATCACGAAAACGAAACTTATACATATAAATTTATAAAAGATTAACTAAGTGATTTGAAAATAAAAAACTAACCACAACACCGTATATAATTTATTGCTAATTCTAGCCTACTTACGAAAATCCTTGCAGATTTTCTATTCGGTTTATATTTGCTAAATTAGTTACTAAACCACGCAACAAACCATATACAAACACGTTATGCTTTATTAGAGAAAGACTATGAAAATTAAGAACTTTACCGATTTGATTAAGGAACTTGAGCCTTTAAAAAAGAATAATGATTTAATTTTCAGAGGTCAATCGAATGTCGATTGGGAAATAATACCAAAATCAGGTAGAAACGGTTTTTCAGAAAAATATACTAAAACATTACCTGAAAGACAGATTTTTAATTCTTGGAAAAGATATGCTAAATCTCATCTTTCAAAACATCCAGAAACAGAATGGGACTGGTTGGCTATTGCTCAACATCACGGTTTAGCAACAAGACTTTTAGATTGGAGTAAAAACCCTTTAGTAGCCGCTTTTTTTGCCTGTATTGAGAATAACGACAGTGATGGTGTAATATATTATTATAAGCTAACTGACGTTCTAGAGTTTGACGAGCGAACTACAAGTCCTTTTGATTTTAAAGGTTTTAATATTTTTTTTCCTAGTGGTTTAGTTTCAAGAATAATAAATCAACGAGGTCTATTTACAATTACTGACAAACCTACTGTTGGATTAGAGAAACAATTAAAAGGAGAATTAAAAAAAATCATTATTTCAAAAGAAGCAAAGGAAAATATTATTATGTCACTTGATTTTTATGGAATAAATAAATTGAGTTTATACAACGACATAGACAGTTTATCAGAATATTTGAATGACTATGTTGCGAACAACCATAGTAATAATCTGAACCAATTGATTACGGAAGAATAAAAACAAAGCATAACAACGTATAAAATTAATTGCTTGCTTCTAGCCTACTTTAGAAAGTCCTCGCAGACTTTCTATCTGTGATTTATTTGCTAAATTTAGTGCTTAAACACGCCACTGCTCATATACATAAACGTTAGCAAATATTATGAAAAATCTCACATTTACTTTAATCATTACTTTCATTTTGACTTCTTGCTCATCTACACAAAAAATATCCGAAAAGCGATGCAAATCAACATCAAAAAATGATTATGAATATATCCTAGAAGATAAATTCGAATCAATTGTTAATGATAACAAAATATTATTGAATGAGATAAAATATAAATGTGTGTATTCCTCATTTTATACTCAAAAAGGAATGTATGACAAATTCGGAAAATGGAATAAGTTAATTTATCCTAAAGGCAGTCATCATCCTATATTAGTGTGGAATAACGTAAAACTTTTTCCAAATGACACAACTGAATTTATTGTAGCTGCTAATGGACTTGAAAGTACCAAAACTACTTATGCTTCTATTTTAGTTTTTGACAAAAAAAATAATGACCTCCTAACTGAACATTCTGGATATAAGCAAAAACTTATAGCGTATTTTTCAAAAATGATTAAATCAAATAATTCAAAGAAAAGAGATTTTTATGAAAAATATTGGAAAACTGTTAATCCAGAACATTGGGAATATCTTAAACAGTTTAAAAAAAACCAATAACATTTGCTAAATTAGGAGCTTGAAGCACGCAACAAACCATATACAAAACCATTGCGCTTCATTACTAGAAACCAATAACCAATGATAAAATTCTTCAGAAAAATTAGACAAAATTTACTTTCAGAAGGAAAAACCGGAAAGTATTTTAAATATGCCATTGGAGAAATTGTACTTGTCGTCATTGGAATTTTAATTGCGTTAAATATTAATAATTGGAATGAAAAACAAAAAGAAGAAAAGAGTGAAATATTAATACTTAAAACGCTACAAAAAGACTTTACAGAGAACAAAAAAATATATTCAGACATCGTCGATAAACAGACCTTTGTTATTGATAATTGTAAATCACTTATTGAATGTTTTGAAAGAAAAGATTTACAATACAAGAGAGATTCTATTGGTAAATTTATCTACTATGGAGCTTTTAATTATTATAGAGCCGAACCTATCTTAGGTACTTATGAAGCTATGATTGGAAGTGGAAATTTAAATGTATTGAAAAGCGAAACTCTTAAATCAAAATTAGCGTTATTTTCATCTGAAATAAATCAAGGATTTGAAGATGAAACATTATCAATGAATTTACTAAATACATTACATAATGAATTTAAATCCATTGGAACATTATTTTTAGATCATAGAACTCGACAATTTATTGGCTTAAGCAAGGCTAAAGAAGATGGTGAGTTGCAGAATAAAATAATTTCAAATTTATATCAAAATCCAAATATTTTACACCCACTCGCTATGAAAACAGGTGTTGAAACTAATAGATTAAACTTGTATGTTAAAATGTTAGATTACTCAAATGAGATATTAAATTTGGTTGAATCTGAACTGAAAGAAAAAAAATAACGAAATCGAAGATTCGACGAAGTCAAAGCACAACAATGTCTATAGGCTGTGATGTAAAACTACATTCTCGAAAAAAAGAAAATGAACCAATCTGAACTCATAATTTTAAATTTAAAAGAAATAAGGAGAAGAAGTATAAAACTTTGGAATGGCCTACCTGAGAAATATTATAATTGGAAACCTGACGCAAAAGCAATGAGTGCATCAGAAATGATAAGACACGTTTTGGAGGCTGATTATGGTTGGAATATTATTATTAATCAAGACGATATAACAAATTATAAAACACCCTGGAACAACCGACCATTCATAAACCTAAAAGATGAACTTGAATTTGCTAAGCCTTTTAGAAAAACATTTTTAGAAAGCATTCAACAATTTTCGGATAAGGAATTAAACGAAACAGAAATCGTTCACCCTGGAAATGGAGACAAGAAAATCCTTGTAAAATATTTATTACGAATTGGATATCACGAAGCTGTTCACGCAGGACAATTCCTGTCGTATTTAAGAGCAATGAATATTGATAGACCAAACATATGGGATTAAAAAAACACTACAGTCAACAATGTATAACCGTAATTACGGCAGATTTGGCTACATCCAAATCTACTCGAAATAACTAAAGGCAGTGCTTAACCGAAAAATAACACCTATAACAAATTGCTAGTGTTCTTTAAATTCTCAATTCACAACAAGAACTCAAAAACCTGTTATTGTTTTTTAAATAAATTTATTGACTTACATCAAATAATTTGATTTGAGACCACATTAGTTTTGCCTTTGAAATAATAAAAATTAATAATGGTACTTACAGAATTAGAGACATTACAAATATTTGGTCACGACAGTAAAGAACGAATCGAAAAAGCTTTAAAACATCTTCAAAATGGAAATGGAATAATATTAATGGATGATGAAGACAGGGAAAATGAAGGAGATTTAATTTTCTCTGCGCATAACATGACAAATAACCACATGGCATTGATGATTAGAAAATGCAGTGGTATTGTTTGTCTTTGTTTAACAAATGAAAAAGCAGACGCATTACACTTACCCTATATGGTGAAAGAAAACACCAGTAGTTTTCAAACCCCTTTTACAATTTCTATAGAAGCAAAAGAAGGTGTAACGACAGGAGTTTCGGCTAAAGACAGATTAAAAACAATTCAAGTGGCTTGCCGTAAAAATGCCAAAAGCAGCGATTTAGCAAAACCAGGTCATATCTTTCCGCTAAGAGCCAAAAATAATGGTGTACTTGAAAGAAAAGGGCATACAGAAGGAAGCGTAGATCTAATGAAATTGGCCGGCTTAAAACCCGAAGCTGTACTTTGCGAATTAATGAATGACGATGGCACCATGGCAAAAAAAGATACAATTATAGAATTTGCAGAGACACATAATTTAATGGTCCTATCAATACAAGATATTATTCATTATCGTAAATTTGTTAGAGATTTTAACTAAATGACAGACTATATTGAACTCACTAACTTCATAAAAAAGAATATTACTATTGAAGATGAAGATTTAAAAATTGTATTATCTTATTTTAAAACAATAAAAAAAAGTAAAAACGACATTTTACTTTCAAATGGAAAAAATAGTCAGGTTAGTTATTTTGTAAAAAAAGGGTGTCTAAGACTGTTTTATATAGATGAAGAAGGAAAAGACGTTACACGTTATATTGCCTTTGAAAATCAATTTGCGACAGAACTGGTTAGTTTTATTACTAATGAACCTGCACAAGAAACAATTCAAGTCATTGAAAACAGTGAGCTCTTATACATCACGCACGATGACTTTAGACATCTTATGAAAATCGTCCCTATATGGAAAGATTTTTACAGCATCTATTTAGAAAAAGCCTATGTAAATAATTCTAAAAGATTACTATCATTTACTACGCTAGATGCATCAGAACGCTACAAACAATTATTCAAAATAAATCCCAATATTGTGAGACGCCTCCCCAACAAAATAGTAGCGTCTTATATTAATATATCACAAGAAACTTTGAGTAGAATAAAATCTAAAATCTGATCATAAAATATAAAAATTGCAACATATGAAATACACTGTATTACTCGTATTATTCTTATTACAATTTACGGGTTACTCACAATCGCTTGATGAAAATTCGAGTTCTGAAAAAGCTAATGATAAGTTGTTATTAACAATCTTTCTTAAGCACGATCAAACTATGAACTTAAATGAGATTGAAGAGATAAGAACCCAACAAGGCTTTTACGAAAATCTTCCGCCAGAAGGTGTTGCTGTAGTTAACTGGTTTGTAGTTATGGGACTTGGTCAAGTAGTTATTTTGGAACTTCCTGCTTCAAAATTATCTGCTGTAAATTTGGCTATTGAGAGAACCGCATGGAAGGCTTTTACAACAGAAATTTTTCCAACCTACAACCTGTATCCTATCATAGAACATAAGCTAAAAAACAAGTCAAAAGTAGAGCTTAATGAAAAACTCAGTACTAAAAAAGCAAATGATAAGCTCTTAGTAACAGTCTTTCTTAAACACAATCAAACTATGACCTTAAATGAGATTGAAACAATAAGAACCAATCAAGGCTTTTATGAAAATTTACCGCCTGAAGAGGTTTCTGTCGTTAACTGGTTTGTGGTTATGGGCCTTGGTCAAATGGTTGTGCTTGAACTCCCTGCTTCAAAATTACCTGCTGTAAATTTAGCCATTGAAAAAACGGCATGGAAGGCTTTTACAACAGAAATTTATCCAACTTACAATCTATATCCTATCATAGAACATAAGCTAAAAAATAAATCAAAAGTAAATTACTAACATTTTCATGCTTAACAACAAGCAAACAAACGTCATATAAGTGTTGGAGTACACGGTATAAAACAAAAGTAATTATGTCAATTTACGCAATTGGCGATATACATGGTAGTATACACGCATTAAAGACTATTTTTCAATTTGGCTTAATAAAGACAAATGATAAAGTCCTTTTTCTTGGAGATTAGTTTGCACAATAGAACAGTAAAAACTCAACCTTTAATTGTAGCTATATCCTAGAGCAAAATATACGCTAAAAACAGACATCAAGCCTTCGCTTTATAAAACAAATAGATCCAAATAGACCTTGACAATTTAAAATTTAGAGTACTCAACAAAAATGCCATTGCCACTATAATGAAGAAAACGCGTAAAGGCGAAAAATCAATAAGACTCCAAAACACCACAAGACAAGTAATCATTTCTGCTACAGCAAGCGCATAACTCACAAACATAGCCCCAAAGAAAAAACCCGTTTCTCGTTCAAATTTATAATCACAAACAAGGCATCTATCGTTCATTTTAGGAATTTTCAATAAGAAGATATTTCCACTGTCTTTAAAAATCTTGCCGTCTTTACAATTCGGACATTTACAATTCAAAGCATCTATAACTTTACTCATCACATCGTGTTTATTCATCAGCAAAATTAAAATCATTAATCGTTTTTACACATATAGTATATACACCATTTTTTGTACTTTTAGGACATTTATCATGAAAATACCAGTCCTCAATATAAGTCAGTTTAAAGAATCGGCAGCACTCAATGACGTGTACATCAATTCGTTTTCAAATCATATACAGCTCAATAAGCATTTAATAAACAAACCACACAGTCATAATTTTTACCTATGTGTGCTCTTTACTGAAGGTACAGGAACCCACGAAATTGATTTTAATTCTTATCGTATAACACCTGGAAAAGTGTTCTTTTTAAAACCTGGACAAACACATTTCTGGAAATTTGAAACCCCTCCAGAAGGGATCATTTTTTTTCATTCCCAAGAATTTTACGAACTAAAGTTTTTAGAACACAAGCTTCATACATTTCCTTTTTTTTATTCGTATCAAAATCCACCTGTACTAGAATTAACACCTAAAAAACGGGAACAATTACAGCTTAATTTTCAAGAAGCTTATACCGAATATCAACAAACCAACCTATTAAGAGAATTGAAAATTGTAAATTTAATAAGTCATATTTATATCGAATTAACAAGAGCATATACAGGTAACACCAATTTAGAAAAACTCAATTCACCACACTATACCAACATTCTCGAAAAGCTAGAAACCCTAATTAACACCCATTTTTACAATGAAAAACTACCTAAGTTTTATGCAGACAAACTAAACATTACCACTAAACACCTTAATAGAGTCGTAAATAAAACTATCCATAAAACCACAAGCCAATTAATTTCTGAAAGAATTATTCTAGAAGCAAAACGATTGATTGTACATTCTAAAGACAATTTGGCCAATATAGCCTATACCCTCCAATTTTCTGACTATGCTTATTTCTCAAAGTTTTTTAAATCTAAAACAGGTATGACCCCCTTAGATTTTCGGAAAAAATATTTTTAAGGACATCCTAACGACTAAAGTATAATGAGCGACATCATGTGAAATTAAAGGCTAATACTTTAATTTTCAACAGCATATTCTATCTGTGATTTATTTGCTAACTTTAGTGCTTAAATACGCAACGAAATCATACACAAAACCGTTGGCATTCATTGAGCAGAACCGTTAAAAATCACAATTATGAGTAATTTAAAAAACATTAAATCCGAAATTGAAAAATATGCGAATGACTCAAATTTGACTGAATTGCAAATAATTGATAAACTAAAAAAACACTACTTTGACAAAAAAGTAAACGAGAATTTAAAGCTCTATAAAAAAGGAAAGAAAAAAGTGAGCGAAATAACAAAAGACTTGAAAATCTCGCCGCGAAAATTTTATGCGATTTTAGAGCAAAAGAAAATAGAACATAAGAAATATAAAAAAGAGTAATTTAAACAGACAAAATATGACATCATTAATGATTGGACCTTTCCAAATAATTTTAGTTTTAATAGTTCCTGTTGGAATTTTTCTTTTAGGTTTCTTCATTGGAAAAAAATCTGGATATATAAAAAGAGTAAAGGAAACTGAAAACCTGAACAAACAAATAAATTAAATCGGAATTTTAGTAAGTTTGAAGAATAAATCGCTAACAGAATTTAATTACATTATGAATAAAAAAACGAAATCAATAATAATAGGCGGATTAGTTAGCGGAATTGTTTACGCTGGACTTATGGCTGGTTTTGATTATTACGACGGAAATGAATTTAAAATTTGGAGATTTTTATGGAATTTCTTCTTTTTTGGAGGTGTTATGAGTCTTTTAACAGGTTATAATGTTAGGAAACAGTCTGAAAATAAGGGTGAATAATTTGATATAAAAAAAACAACGAAATGCCAACTCCGTATATAATTTATTGCTAGTTCTCGCCTACTTACGAAATTGCTAACGCCAGTTCGCTTTGCTCGTGTCTATTCGGTTTTTATTTGCTAAATTCAGTGCCTAAACCACGCAACGCATCATATACAAAATCGTTGTGCCCAATTAAAAATTCCGTATCATTACATAAATAAGGCTAAATGATTGTATCTTTGATAGTATCAAATGATAGTATCGTAAATGAAACCACCTTACGAAATAACATCTTCTATTTTAAAATTAATAACTTCTATTTCTGAGAAAATAGGAGAAGTAAATGCTAATTTATTAAACAGACCTTCACCGAAATTGAGAAAACAGAATAGAATCAAAACTATTCATTCTTCTTTAAAAATAGAAGGAAATACACTTACAGAAGAACAAATAACAGCACTTCTTGAAAACAAAAGAGTTATTGGTCCTAAAAAAGATGTTCTTGAAGTTTTAAATGCTATTAAAATCTATGAAAATTTAGAAGATTACAAGCCTTCTAATGAAAAATCCTTTTTAAAAGCACATCAAAACTTAATGGAAGGTCTAATTGAAAATTCTGGAAAATATAGAAATCAAAGTGTCGGAATTGTAAAAGGTTCTAAAGTTGAGCATTTAGCACCACCTTTTGAAAATGTGCCATACTTAATGAAAGACCTCTTTGAATATTTGAAAAAGTCTGATGAAATTGAGTTAATTAAAAGTTGTGTTTTTCATTACGAAATGGAATTCATACATCCATTTTTGGATGGCAATGGCAGAATGGGACGATTATGGCAAACTTTAATTTTAATGGAAAAACATCCAATCTTTGAGTTTTTGCCCTTTGAAACTTTAATTAGCAACGACCAAAAAAAATATTATAAAGCCTTGGCTGAGAGTGATAAATCTGGAAATTCAACTAAATTTATTGAATATATGCTAAACGTAATTGACATTTCAATAAGTGAATTATTAGATTTTAATAATCGAACGCTAAATGAAAAAGACAGATTAGAATATTATGTTTCCTTAAATAAAACTGAATTTACAAGAAAAGATTATATGGATATTTTTAAAGATATTTCTTCTGCGACAGCAAGTAGAGATTTAAAAAAAGGAACTGAACTAGGTTTATTTGAAAAAATAGGAGAAAAAAATAAAACAATCTATAGATTAAAATAACTAGGCACAACAACGTATAAAATTAATTGCTGGTTATAGCCTACTCACGACATTGCTAACGCCAGTTCGCTTTACTCGTGTCTATTCTGGTTTTTATTTGCTAAATTACGTGCTAAACCACGCAACTAATCTTATACGAGACCGATACCACACATATGAGAAAAATCCTGTTTATTACATTAATTCTGTTTACAAATCTAATTTATAGCCAAACAAAAGGGACTGTACTTGACAGTATATCGCAAGAACCAATTCCATACGTGAATATTTGGTTTGAAAACGAAAACATTGGAACAACTTCAAACGAAATTGGTCAATTCGAGATTAACGAATCTTTGAAAGACAAAATACTGATTTTTTCTGCCATAGGTTTTAAAACAAAAAAAATCAATTCCAAAACGATTGGAATGAAAATTCAATTAAGTCCTGAAATTACGGAATTGGAAGAGGTTTTAATTTCAAATAATTCAAAAAGCAAGGAGCTAAAAGTTGGAGAGTTTGAGGAAGATGACATTAATTTAAATATGGCTTGCTGGTCAAAGCCTTGGATACTTGCTAGGTTTTTTCCTTACGAAAAAGAATATGATGAAACTCGTTTTATAAAATCAATAAAAATTAGAACTACGAGTGATATTAAAAATGCCAAGTTCAATATTAGATTATATCAAAAAAATGAAGATGGAGAACCTGGAGCTTTTCTATATGACAAAAATATCATTGGAATTGCAAAAAAAGGAAAAAAACTTACGGAAATTGACCTATCTGAATATGATATTTACTTCCCTAAAGACGGACTTTTTATCGCGATAGAGTGGTTAATCATTGAAGAAAACAAATATGAATTTAAAGCAAAGTGGGTTGATACAAAAAAAAAGGAAAAGAAAATTTCCTATGAACCTGCTTATGGAGTTTTACCAGATGAAACAGGAGAAAATAGTATGATTTACATCTCTGGAAAATGGCAAAAAATTTGGAAAAGTAGAAGTCCTGAAAGTTATAAAGACAAATATGGATTATTGGCAATGGAATTAACTCTAACAGATTAAATATAAATTTGTAAACCATAAGTCTAAACGAATCAATAAAAAATGAAAATAAAAACCACAATTAGTCTTATTTTATTATTCTTGCTCGTTTTCATAACATATGGACAAACAGAAAGAGACCATATAATTAATGATTCGATTTATCCAATTATTCACAATTCTGAAAATTATCATGAAGTGAAAAATAGAATTTTGAATTTAGAAAAATCTTATGGCTATGAACCAGAGTTAAAATATTCCTTGATTAATTACAGCTTCCGAAATAATGACATACAATTCTTTAAAAAAGAAGTAAAGATTTTAGTAGAAAAATATGGATTGCAACTAATCTATTTGAATGGCAAAGAGTTTTATTACGATGCAATAACAAAAGGGGAATTGGCTGAATGGTTTATGGACATGTACTTAACAAGCCATTTTGTTTGGATGAAAAACAATTTTGATAAGCAAATTCCTCTAAAAAAACTGAATGAAATAAAAACAAAAGACCAGCTTATTAATCAATATACAAGTCAAATTTGGAACGAATTAGAACTTGATTCAACACAAAAATCAATACAAAATAAATTAATTTCCGATTTCTATTATACAAATATTTCAGAATTATATGAAATAGCTAATAGTAACAATAAATATCCTAGCGCTAAAAGTTTTGCCATAATTCAAAACAATTTTTATGTAGCAGAAATTCATAATTTACAAGCAAAATCAAATATTGAAAGATTTTGGACATTATTTTATCCTTATTTCAAAAAAGCATATTTAAATAATGAAATCACTTATTCGATTTTTAAAACTTATGACCAAATGAGTTTTGTGCATTTTGGTAATCAACATTTTGGACTTTTGGAAATTGACAAAATTCCTGAAATCTATAAAAAAGAAAATTTCATAGAAGTGCCAATTGTTGATTTGGATTTTTACAAGAAAATAAAAAAGGAATTTAACTGGAATTAAAATACGTGTGGTAACACCGTATAAAATTAATTGCTGGTTATAGCATACTTACGACATTGCTAACGCCAGTTCGCTTTGCTCGTGTCTATTCTGGTTTTTATTTGCTAAATTAGGTGCTTAAAACACCTAACTACTCATATCATAGCTGAGACCGTTGGTATTAATTTTTACGAAACTCAAAAGTAGATGAAATATATATTTAAAATTTCAATATTTTTCGCACTAATCTATATGATAATTGGGTGTCAAAATCATAAGAGTATTGAAAATAGATTTTCCTCATTAAATGATACGATAATTCTAAAAACAAAGAAAGTAAAAGGAAATGGTTTATTTCAATTCGGAGTTAGTAGCATAGAGTTTCAAGACACTTCGAAAAGATTTACAAACTCAGTCAAATATCCAAAAAACATTAATGACTTAAAACGCTTTCAACTGAAAACAGATTTCGGTGAAACAAAAAATTATAATGTGGAAATACTGAAAGGTATTAAAAATGGTAAACAAATTTTTATTGTCGATGAAAATAATAACAAAGATTTTACCGACGACTCTATTAGAGAATACAAACCAATAAATTGGAGTAAATCTGCAAACTTAATTAGATGCAAATATTTAATTTCCAATGACACAGAAGTAGTATTAGATTCTTCTTGGTTGAACATCGGAGACTCGAACGGTAATTTCTCACTTGGAAAAAGGGAATATTTAATAAGCAAATTTGAAATTGACAACAAGAAATATGAAATTGGAATTATTGAACCTCGGAATCCATTGAGTTTCACCTATGGTTTTAGATCCCAAATTTCGATACTATCAGATTCAGGAATAAAAAAAGATTCAATATCTGAAAGTGATTTAATAGCATTCGGAGAAGCTTTAAATTTAAATGGTAAATATTATCGTTTTGAAAAAATTTCCAACAATGGAGATATAATAACATTAGTTAAGGATAAAAGCTTTGAATCCAAAATAGGAACTCAAAAAGGTATGATTGCCCCTAGCTTTAAGGTTATTACTATGTCTGGAGATACTTTAACGAATTCATACTTACAAAATAAACTCACAGTCATTGCTAATTCTTGCGGTTGCGGAGGCGACAAAGAATCAACTGAAGCATTTTATGAAATGGAAAGAACATTTGGAAATCAAATAAATATTCTTCACGTTGATTCAGATATAAAAATTTTGGATATTGGAATACATATAGAATCTCAAGAAGAGTTCAATAAAGACTTTTACAATAATTACAGAAAAGAATATTGTTCTAGACTTTGCTATGTTATTGGAAAAGACAATAGAATTCTTGAGAAATTCAATATTAACGAATGGAAAAATATTTTACCGAAAACAATAAAAAACTAATACCAACAACGTATAAAATTAATGGCTGGTTATAGACTACTCACGACATTGCTAACGCCAATTCGCTACGCTCGTGTCCTTTCGGTTTTTATTTGCTTAACTTAGTTGCAAAACCACACAACCAAATACCCAAAACCGTGGAACTCAAACTCAATAATTAATGAAAAAAAGATATTGGCTAATTGGAATTTTTATTGGTCTTTTTATTCTGCTTTATTGTCTAAAGTTATATACAACTAAAGATAGCGTTAAATGTCCTGAGTTTAACAAATCTTATTCTGAATGGTTTCCCTATAATGAAGGAGATATTTTAACTTTTAAACATTCTGATTCTATTCAAGAATATATCGTGAGCACATATAATGTTCGCAATACTAAAAGCTACAACCGAAATATGAAATGTGGATGTTGTGAAGATGGAATTGTGATTTACCTTACCCAAAAAAGAGACACAATTAAAATTGATTTCAATAATTTTATAAATCCTAATAGTTGTATGGGAAGTACAAGATTTATAAGTAGAAATGGAAAAGACATAAATGTAAAAGCTACACAAAATCAAAAAGAACTTGACTTAAACCAAATATCCTCAGACAGTCTAATAATAGAAAAAAGCATAGGAATAAAACAACTTTTTTGGAGAGGAAAATTATGGAAATTTGAAAGTATCAAAAAATCAAAAACTGACATCAAAATAATTTCCAATAACGGATGTTAAAAAACAATGTCCATCACCACATATTATTTATGACTTGATTCTCGCCTACTAACAATACAAACGTAGCGAACTGGCCCTAAAAAACCATCACAATGCACTCTATTCGACTTATATTCACTAAATTAGACACTCAAGCGCAGCGAACAAGTGAAGCAAACCATATACAAAACTATTGTACTTCATTGCCAGAAACCACTAAAAAATGATCAAATTCTTTAGATTATCTAAACATAATTTTGTGAAACAAAATCGAATGTCTTGTGGACATTTGGTTGAGATAGGCGCTTGCGGACTTAATACAAAAAAAAACATCAATTCATGATAAAGTTTTTTAGAAAGATTAGATACAACCTTATAGAAAAAAATAAAACTGGAAAGTATTTAAAGTATGCTATTGGAGAAATTGTTTTGGTCGTTATAGGAATTTTAATTGCGCTGAGTTTAAATAATTGGAATGAATCAAGGAAAAATAAGATCATTAAACAGCAGTTAATTGAAGACTTAATTGTAGAATTACAATCATCAAAGGTTATACTAAATGATGCTATTGCCCTTGGTGATTCTCTAATTGCAGACGGTCAATTGTATTTAAAACATATTGGATCTAAAGAATTGACAATTCAAATAGATTCACTTAAAACACTTGGAAATTTTATAACATATGGTATTCCTTATGACCTCAATTTACCAATTTATGAAGATTCAAAATCGTCAGGTAGGCTTAGTATGATTAATAATAAGAAAGTACTCATACTTTACGCTGAGATAATGTCTGCCGACATTGGTGGATCCATTCACCGTAAAATTAGTAATGATATGTATTATAATGGTTCTGACTGGGAACTAAGAAAAGAAATAGGATTAAGCGAAATTTTATCTACGCCTAATAAAATGCTACCTGAAAGATTTAGATTAACTGAAAAAGAATTTTTGGAAATCCTTGCACGTCCTTCTACGTTTGCCACGTTAAATAATTCTTTACAAATGAAAGTTGTAAGGATTAATTATATGAATAGAATAAGCAATGGAATGACAGAAGTTATAGGATTGCTTGAAGAAGAAAAAAAATAACCTTAAACGAAAGCAAAACAATGTGTGTTGTATTGCCAGCTTCTAGCCTACTTACAAAAATTGCTAACGCCAGTTCGCTTCGCTCGTGTCTATTCGGTTTTTATTTACTAAATTAGATGCTTATCTACGTTACACCCAAGCACAAGGAACAGGCAAAGCAAATCATATATAAAACTGTGGTGTATAATTATGAAACAAACTATGAGAATAACAATTTTAGCTCTGATATTGATTTCAAATATTGGATTTTCACAAAATAACCTAACCGAATTAAAATTTGATACAAAATATTTTAATGCAGTTGATAAATGGGTCGCTTTTCCAAAAAAAGATACTGATTCTACTTATGCTTACGGATATATTTATTTGGACAACCAAGCAGGTTTTACCTTCAATTACGAAACTAAATTTCAAATAAAAGAGCAAGAATTAATCAACTTCAAACGAGATTCAACAATAGGGTTTATGAAATATAGACTTGAACCAAATACAAATTTGGTTTCTGTTTTAACCGAAAATCAAATTTCTGCTCTGAATTTACCTAAAGAACCTGAATGGTTATCTAGTTATAAAAAACGTTCCGACCAAGTAGATTATTTAAAACAAAAAGGCTACCACTATAACCACGTTGGCGCTTGTGAATTAGCTCTAAAACCGTTGTTAAAAGCTTACGAAATTGACCCTCATTTTGATGGCCTTGAATTTGAATTGGCCTATGCGTATAATCATTTAGGAAAGTTTGAAAATGCAATTCCCATATTAGAAAAAGCAATTCAAAATAATCCAAAGAATTTTTATTTCTACAAAGAACTGGGATATGCGTATTTAGGTTCAAATAAAATTGACGAAGCAGAGATAACATATCGCAAAGGAATTAAAATGTCAGATAATGATTTTGAAAAAAGTGAAATGTCAGTAAATATGGCTCAAGCTTATTTTAAATTAAAAAACAAAGAAATGTTTGATGAATGGGCTAATATGACAAGAAAGTATTCTACAGGAGACAAAAGATACTTACAATACATAGACCATTTTGAACAAAATTGGGATAAAAAATAACAATACACAACAATGGCTATACGTAATTGCTAGTTCTAGCCTACTCATTAAAATTGCGAACGCCAATTCGCTACGCTCGTATCTATTCGGTTTTTATTTACTAAATTAGGTGCTTAAACACACCACGCCCAAGTGCAACGAACAAACACAGTAAACCATACACAAAACCATTAGTATTAATTTAAAACAAAAGAATGAAAACCATTTTAACTACAATTTTAATTATTTTTTCCATGTCCATTTGTTCAGCACAAAAGGTAAAGTTTAAGAAGAAAAAAGTCATACTTGATGACAAAGAAATATTAAGTTACAAACAAATACCGTTCTACAGCCAACGCTATTTTTATAAACTAGACACTAGCGAAGAATTGATTTATATCTCACTTGAAAGGAATGGAACAAATAATTATGATGGTGACGATTATATCAAAATATACTTTTCAGAAAAAGACATCCTCATTGAAACAAAATCTCTATTCTATGGAACGAATACGAAACCCGTAATTAAGAAGTTAGTTTTAGAAGGAGTAATTGAGACTGATGGAAATATCAACTATGAAAAAGTCGCTAAATTTAAAAAAAGATACAACGATATAATCAACAAATAAACTAATACAACAATAGTTATAAGTAAAGGCTTGTTCTCGCCTACCTTGGTGTACACTTGCTATATTAAACGCTAAACCACACCACACCCAAACGCAGCGAACAGGCAAAGCAAATCATACACAAAACCGCTAGCTATAATTTGAAAAAAACAAACTATAAAACAATATTTCTAGCTTATATTCCAATCGGGATTTTACTTGTTTTGATTCTAAAATCGGAATTAAGTACCGGATTTAGAGGATTTAATGACTTTGTAAAGTATACCATCTTTTTGGTTAGTGGTATCATAGTGTTTATTTACACTTTAATAAAACAAGGGATAAAAATTAAGAAGAAAGTAGACGTTAGAGAAGCCAAAATCATTATAATATTACTTTTAATTTCTACTTTTTTAGCCATTGGCTCATTATATATTCCAGATTATTTATTTTACTAAAAACTAAAAACACCCGTTATTACTTCCTGTAATTTCAGAATAGCATTTAAACAACTAAGCTTTAAAACCACATTAATAAACATTTAAAATGAACGATTTAATCATCTTAGATATATTTTGGGACCGACAACTGGTAAAAGATAAATCAGGCAAAGCGTTTGAAATTTTTAGAGGGAAAGATTACGATCACGACTGGGTACATTTAGGCCATGGATATTCAAAAAATAAAGATTGGATTTATTTTTATAACAACACCTGTTTTGAGCAACACTTGAAAAAAATTGATATTGCTAGTTTTAGTGTAATTGAAGCAAATGAAGCCGAAAACACCATTTATTTTAAAGATAAAAATGCGGTATATCTACAAAGTTATATGTGTGGTTTTACAATCTTACCAGAAGCAAGTCCAAACAACTTTCGCATTATAGATATGGATAACGGCTACTCAACTTCGGGGGAGTTGAGTTATTGGTATGACTCTAAACTACCCTATTCCCTTTCTAAAATGACACCAGTTAATCAATGTTACCAAAGAGTAGAAAATGCCATATATTATGCTCATACCGTAAAAATGACTTGTGACGTGAATACTTTTGAACAAGTTCACCCAAAAGTGGATACACTTTTTAAAGATAAAGACCATCTCTATTTTAAAAGTGAAATAGTAGAAGGAGCAAATCCTGCAACTTTTCAGTTTTTAGAAGAATGTATAGGAGAAGATGCCCCGTATTATTTAGAATGTGATATTCATTTTTATGCTAAGGATAACAAACAAGCCTACTTTGTAAACGAATCTTTTGGAATTAAGATCATAAAGACTAAAGATTTGGAAAATTTTAGGTTTGAAGTAATCGATGACATTGGATATGGAAGAGACTCTAAATATAGATATGAAAAAGGGAAAAGAAAAAAAATAAATTGAATAAAAACAAACTACTGCTAACGCCATATATAATTTATGGTCAGTCTAGCCTACTTACAACACAAACGCAGCAAACTAGCCTTAGCAAAATCCTTATAGATGCTCAATTTAGCTCTCTTTTATAAATTAGGGCATTAAAAATAATATTCATAACACTACGTAAAGTCACGTATAGAAATATCTAAAATATGTTATAACTTTAGAACCTCACAGTCACGTGTTAAAACATATCTTATCCGGAAAAAACAAAAAGGATATAGCACATGATTGAGTTGATATAACAAGTTGCCATTAATACGAAAGAATGAAACCAAACATATTTATAAGTTCCACTATTAATGATTTATCTCACTTAAGAGATTCGATTAGAGACTTAATAGCTGAATTAGGATATAACCCAATAATGAGCGAATATGGTGATATTGGATATTTACCATCTGAATCAGCAGAAGATTCTTGCTACATAGCAATGAAGGAATGCCAAATGTCAATAATGATTATAGGCAAAAGATATGGTTCTATTTCTGAAAATGGATTAAGTGTAACTCATAATGAATTTAGGACAGCAAGAGAACGAAAAATACCTGTGATTTTTTTGGTTAATGAAGAAGTTATGTCTTTTAAAAGAGTGTTTGAAGCAAACAATAAAGTAAAAGAGATGAATTTTCCAGGTATGGAAAATCCAAGTCAACTTTTTGAATTGATAAGAGAATTTTCGGAGTCGAAGTACAATAATGGATTAATCTCTTACACGAACGTACAATCAGCTAAAAGCAATTTAAAAAAACAATTAGCACATATCGTTGGAGATTTATTAAAGAAAAAATTTGACCCTGTCCAAAATGAAATAAAAGATATTCTTTCCGAAATCACAACGTTAAGACATATGCTATTGAAAAACGAACAAGAAATTGCTGAACAATTTTCTGTAGCTTTTAGATTTATGCTTAACGAGGAAAATGATTATTTAAGAGACATATCAGAAACAATCTCTGGTTCCCTTGAAAAAGCAGTGCCTGAATTATTAAAACATAATTCACTAAAATCATATTTGGAATCTAATGGAGTAGATATTACAGAAATGGAAACCAAACAAGCATCTGAAATTTTAAATATGGAAAAATCAGAAAAAGCTTTTCAAAATGGAGAATTAGCAAAAATTTGTTATTCTGGACTTCCATATGGAACAGTTAGAAATAGAGCAACAATTGGTGGTGAACCGAACTACGATGTTAAGCCTATTTCGGAAAAAGATGACAGAGTAATTTTTGGTTTTGGTAAAAAGAAATTAGTAGCAAATCATAACGCTATGGCTTTATTGAATGCTATGTATGAAAAATTAAAACTAACAGTTAACAAAAAGTACTAATGGCAACAATGGCTATAAGTAATTGCTTGTTCTCGCCTACTTCTGAAAATCCTCGCGGATTTTCAGCTTGGTGTGTACTTGCAAAGTTAAGTGCTAAACCACGCAACTACTCATAGCCGAGACCGTTGTGCCTAATTTCGGAATGCGAACAATCTAGAAAGATTTGAACTATACTTTAGACATATTTGATGAAGAAAAAATAACTTGCGAATATCGTGGGGAAACATATCATGTAAAGGATAATGGCTCTATTTATAGGTGCAGAAAACCTGAAAAAAGAAAAAGACCTTTAGATGAAAAATGGACTTTTGGAACCCCATGTAAACAGAAAGGTTATATGAACTTTTCATCAGAAACAGTTCATAGAATTGTAGCAACAGCTTTTCATGGTAAACAACCTTCTGAAAAACATATTGTCGACCATATAGATACTAACAAAAAAAATAATAGACCTGAAAACTTAAGATGGATAACTAGATTAGAAAATATCTTACTAAATCCAATAACTCTTTCAAGAATATTATTTAAGTATAAAAGTATAGATAATTTCCTTAAAAACCCATCTAATCCTATTGAAGGCGAACTTGAACAAAATTTTGATTGGATGCGAACTGTTACAAAAGAGGAATCCGATAATACAAGAAAAAATTTAATGAATTGGGCTAGAGAAGGTAAGATTCCAACTGGAGGACAATTAGGCGAATGGATATTTAATAAAGAAATAAATCAAACCGAATCTATTTCTCAACCGAATTATATAATATCTAAAACCCCAAATGCAGCACAACAAATTATTTTCCAAAATGATAAACCAAACGAATTTCCAAGCACACCAAAAATTATTGAAGCAAATCCTTTGTTAACATATTATGAGAATCTAAAAGAGGGAAAACCTTATTTTAGAAACCATAATGGAGAATATATAGTAGTTAAAAGTGATTTTTCTACAGATAGACAATCTATTTTCGTTTTGACAAGAGCTGATTATGTATACAGAGAGAATAAAGAAGGTGAACATAATCCAGTTCCCATTTCTAAACTTCAAGAAGAAATAATAATTAATGATTTACCTCATTCTCTTAATGAAGTAAAATATTTTGATAATTTATTTATACATTCAAGAGTAGAAACAGGTTTTCACCCAAGGGAGGAATTAGAACAAATATTTGATGATTATACAAAAAATAAAAACTAGGCACAACACCGTATATAATTTATTGCTGGCTTCTCGCTTACTTACGAAAGTCCTCACGGACTTTCTTTGTCCGTAATTATTTACTAAATTAGTTGCTTAAACCACGCAACAAACCATATACAAACACGTTGTGCGCAAGCTTGACCCGTCCTGAATAAAGGCTACATAATTTTAAACATTATGTACAAAAATGACAAAGTAATCAGACGGTATTCAGAACCATTTAAACTGAAAATTTTAGCCGAACTTACAATCGGAAA